>NZ_AQOH01000030.1 GCF_000364705.1 Pseudomonas fuscovaginae SE-1
AACCCGGCCGGCCTGCAGGCCATCGGTGGCAACCTGTTCCTGGAAACCGCCGCCAGCGGCGCGCCGCAGGTCAGCACGCCAGGCCTGAACGGTTTCGGCACCACCGAGCAGAGCACCCTGGAAACCTCCAACGTCAGCACCGTGGAGGAGATGGTCAACATGATCACCACCCAGCGTGCCTACGAAATGAACTCCAAGGTGATCTCCACCGCCGACCAGATGCTTTCGTTCGTCGCGCAGAATCTGTAATCAAGTCTATATGGCGGCCTCGGGGTCGCCGGCAACACCGTGAGGTAAGGGTCATGAATCGGTTGTTTTCTATTCTCGCGCTGAGTGGGATTGCTGCGCTGGCAGGGTGCGTGAGCCCACCGCCCAAGCCCAATGACCCGTACTATGCACCGGTGTTGCCGCGTACCCCGCTGCCTGCCGCGGCGAACAACGGCTCGATCTACCAGGCCGGTTTCGAACAGAACCTGTATGGCGACCGCAAGGCGTTCCGGGTCGGTGACATCATCACCATCACCCTGAACGAAGCCACCCAGGCCAGCAAGAACGCCAACTCCAACCTGTCGAAGAAAAGCTCCAACAGCCTGGGCCTGACGTCGCTGTTTGGCAGTGTGCCGAATACCAACAACCCGCTGGGCAGCGGTGACCTCACCCTGAACGCCGGCTACAGCGGCAACCGCGCCACCGACGGCACGTCCAAGGCCGGTCAGAGCAACAGCCTGACCGGTTCGATCACCGTCACCGTCGCGGATGTGCTGCCCAACGGTATCATCGCGGTTCGTGGCGAGAAGTGGCTGACCCTCAATACCGGCGACGAGCTGGTGCGGATCGCCGGCCTGGTCCGGGCCGACGACATCGCCACCGACAACACCGTACCGTCCACCCGCGTGGCCGATGCGCGCATCACCTATTCGGGTACCGGCTCCTTTGCCGATACGAGTCAGCCGGGCTGGTTCGATCGTTTCTTCCTCAGCCCACTCTGGCCTTTCTAGGTGCCGACGATCATGTTCAACTTCAAGCATCTGATGGCGGCCGTGCTGCTGATGTCGACCGCCCTCAGTGTCCAGGCCGAACGGTTGAAGGACATCGCCAGCATCTCCGGCGTGCGTTCCAACCAGTTGATCGGCTACGGTCTGGTGGTCGGTCTGAACGGTACGGGTGACCAGACCACCCAGACCCCGTTCACCCTGCAGACCTTCAACAACATGCTGTCGCAGTTCGGCATCAAGGTGCCTGCCAACTCCGGCAGCGTGCAGTTGAAGAACGTCGCGGCGGTCTCGGTCAGTGCCGATCTGCCGGCGTTCGCCAAGCCGGGGCAGGTGGTCGATATCACCGTGTCCTCCATCGGTAACGCCAAGAGCCTGCGTGGCGGCACCCTGCTGCTGACGCCGTTGAAGGGTATCGACGGCAACGTCTACGCCATCGCCCAGGGCAACCTGGTGGTGGGCGGCTTCGATGCCGAGGGTCGTGACGGCTCGAAGATCACCGTCAACGTTCCGTCGGCCGGTCGGATTCCCGGTGGTGCATCCGTCGAGCGCGCGGTGCCGAGCGGTTTCAACCAGGGCAACAGCCTGACCCTGAACCTCAACCGTTCCGACTTCACCACGGCCAAGCGCATCGTCGACAAGGTCAACGACATGCTCGGCCCTGGCGTGGCCCAGGCCATCGACGGTGGTTCGGTGCGGGTCACCGCGCCATTGGATCCGAGCCAGCGTGTCGACTACATCTCGATTCTGGAAAACCTCGAGGTCGATCCGGGCCAGGCGGTGGCCAAGGTCATCATCAACTCGCGTACCGGCACCATCGTGATCGGTCAGAACGTCAAGGTTTCGCCGGCGGCAGTGACCCACGGCAGCCTGACGGTGACCATCACCGAAGATCCGATCGTCAGCCAGCCGGGGCCGCTGTCCAACGGCACCACGGCGGTCGTGCCGCGCTCGCGGGTCAATGCCCAGCAGGAAGCCAAGCCGATGTTCAAGTTCGGCCCGGGGACCACCCTGGACGAAATCGTCCGTGCGGTGAACCAGGTGGGCGCGGCGCCAGGCGACCTGATGGCGATTCTCGAAGCATTGAAACAGGCCGGCGCGTTGCAGGCCGACCTGATCGTGATCTGAGGCCGGTTCCATGGTTGATATTCGCAACAGCGGCATCGTCAATGTCAGCGATTCGGGGGCGTACAGCGACCTCAATCGCCTGAACAATCTGAAGGTCGGCGATCGCACCAGCGATGGCAACCTGCGCAAGGTCGCTCAGGAGTTCGAATCGCTGTTCCTCAGTCAGATGCTCAAGTCGATGCGTTCGGCCACCGAAGTGCTGGGTCAGGACAACCCGCTCAACACCCCGACGGCCAAGCAGTACCAGGAAATGTATGACCAGCAGTTGGCGGTGACCATGTCCCGTCAGGGTGGTGGCATCGGCCTGGCGGATGTGCTGATGCGCCAGATGTCGAAGGAAAAGCACACCCGGCCATCCGACAGCGGCTTGACGGTCGGACCACCGGCAGGCACGACCGATGCGCCTGCCGCACCGGTCGAAACGCCGATCGCCGCCGGTACCGTCACTTCGACGCCGGGCTCGCCTTTTACCCGTTCCAACGGTCAGCACGCCTTGTGGGCCTCGCGGGTTGCCCACGGCAATGCCGCCGATGGCACTCTGCGCAACGACGTGGCCAAGCTCAATGCCCGGCGCCTGGCGCTGCCGAGCAAGCTCACCGACCGGCTGTTGGCCGGCCTGGTGCCGTCCGCCGATGCCGGCCAGGTCGCGGCAGCCGGCTACGCCGTGCCGGAGCGCACCACTGCCGCCGCCGATGCGGTGCTCAAGAGCGACAGTATGGCGACCCGCAGCATCGCCGTGCCGGCGGCACGCATGCAGATCTACGGTCGTGCCGTGGCCCAGCCGCCATTGGCGCCGGCCAAGCGCGCCTTCGGCTCGCCTGACGAATTCGTCGCCACCATGCTGCCGATGGCCGAGCAGGCCGCCAAGCGCATCGGGGTCGACCCACGCTACCTGGTGGCCCAGGCCGCGCTGGAAACCGGTTGGGGCAAGTCGGTCATGCGTCAGCAGGATGGCAGCAGCAGCCACAACCTGTTCGGCATCAAGACCGGCAGCAGTTGGCGGGGACCGCAGGCGCGGGCCATTACCAGTGAATTCCGCGATGGGCAGATGGTCAAGGAAACAGCGGACTTCCGTTCCTATGCGTCCTATCAGGACAGCTTCCATGACCTGGTGACCCTGCTGCAAAGCAACAGTCGCTATCAAGATGTGCTGAAGTCGGCCGATAAACCAGAACAGTTTGTGCGTGAGCTGCAGAAGGCCGGTTATGCAACCGATCCGGACTACGCCAGCAAGATCACGCAAATAGCAAAACAGATGAAGAGCTACCAGAACTACGCTGCGGTGACGGGCGCTTCCACGAATTTATAAGGTCTGAATCATGAGTTTGCTCAATATCGGGATGACGGGGTTGAACGCTGCCAGCTCGGCCCTGACGACTACGGGTAACAACATAGCCAACGTCGACACGGCCGGTTATTCGCGCCAGCAAACCGTGCAGACCACCGCAGCCTCGCAGCGTTACGGCAACGTTTTCATCGGCACCGGTACCACCCTGGCGGACGTGCGCCGGGTCTACAGTTCCTACCTGGAATCGCAGTTGCATACCGCGACCTCGCTCAACAGCGACGCCTCGTCCTACCTGGCCCAGGTCACGCCGACCGACTCGATGCTGTCCGACACCAACACCGGCATGACCGCGTCCCTGCAGAGCTTCTTCACATCCCTGCAGGCCGTCTCGACCAAGCCGACCGACGATGCTGCCCGGCAGAACACCCTGAGCAGTGCCAAGGCCCTGAGCGATCGCTTCAACTCCATCGCCAAACAGCTCAACGACCAGAACACCGGGATCAACACCAACCTGGCGGACATGGCCGACCAGGTGAACAAGCTGGCGACCAGCATTGCCCAGCTCAACGAGCAGATCACCAGGATTTCCCCGTCCGCCGGCGCACCCAACGACCTGATGGACAGGCGCAACGAGGCCGTGCGCCAGTTGTCCGAACTGGTCGGCACCTCGGTGACCGAGCGCGGCTCCAACTATGATGTGTACCTGGCCAATGGCCAGCCGCTGGTCATGGGCAACTCCACCAACACCCTGTCGACCGTACCGAGCAAGGATGACCCGAGCCGCTACTCGCTGCAGCTGGAGCGTGCCTCCAGCACCATCGACATCACCGACACGGTGAGTGGTGGCGAGATCGGCGGCCTGCTGCGCTATCGCACCGAGGTGCTGAACCCTTCGCTCAACGAGCTGGGGCGCGTGGCCATGGTCCTCGCCGACCAGATGAACAAGCAGAACGCCCAGGGCATCGACAAGAACGGCAACTTCGGCGCGGCGATCTTCAACGATATCAACAGCGCCGCGCTGGTCAGCCAGCGCAGCATCGCCAAGTCGACCAACAACCCGGCTTCCGGCAACCTGAACGTCAATATCAGCAACACCGGCGCGCTGACCACCTATGACTACCAGGTGACCTTCACCAGTGGTACCGACTACACCGTCAAGCGTTCCGACGGTACCAGCATGGGCACCTTCAGCACCACGACCACGCCGGCACCGGTGATCGACGGCTTTACCCTGAGCCCGAACAGCGCCACGGCGATGACCGCCGGCGACAGCTTCAAGGTCACGCCGACGCGCAGTGGCGCCAGCGATATCCAGATGGTGATGAGCGACTCCAAGAGCATCGCTGCCGCGGCGCCACTGACCGGTGTGACCAGTGCCAACAACGGCGGTACCTACACCCAGCCGGTGCTGGTCGATCAGTTGGGCACCTCCAATGCGACCAACAACGCGCAACTGCAGGACGCCATCAAGTACGGCACGCCGGTCAAACTGGTGTTCGACGCCGCCGGTACCGGCGCCGCCGCCGGCACCCAGGGCTACACCCTGACCGATGCCAAGGGCAACGTCATGGGCACCGGCACCATCGTGCCGGGCCAGGGCAACACCCTGAACCTGAAGATCAACATGGTCGATGCCTCGGGCAACCCGGTGATGGACAACACCGTCACCCCGGCGGTGCAGAAGACCTTCACCGTGCAGACCACCGTGGGCGGCAACCCGAAGGCCGGCGAGAGCTATACCATCTCGATGACCGGCGCCGCTTCCTCGGACAACCGCAACAGCGCAGCCCTGATCGCTCTGCAGACCAGCAAGACAGTCGACACCGGCACCGCCAGCCAGGGTATCAGCCTGTCGGATGCCTATGGCAAGTTGATCTCCAACGTCGGCACCAAGGCCGCCCAGGCCAAGTCCGACAGCGATGCGACCACCACCGTGCTGACTACCGCCAAAGGCGCCCGGGACTCGCTGTCGGGGGTCAACCTCGACGAGGAAACCGGCAACCTGGTCAAGTACCAGCAGTACTACACCGCCTCTTCGCAGATCATCAAGGCGGCCCAGGAAACCTTCAGCGTGCTGATCAACAGTCTTTAAGGAGTCGTAATTCATGCGCATTTCCACCGCCCAGTATTACGAAACGACCGCCGCCAACTATCAGCGCGGCTACGACGGCCTGCTCAAGAGCGCTGCAGAAGCGAGCAGCCTGACCAAGGTCAACACCGCCGCCGACGATCCGGTCGGCGCCGCACGCCTGTTGCAGTTGGGGCAGCAGAGCGCTGCGCTGGTGCAGTACACCACCAACTCCAACTCGCTGAAGACCCAGTACAGTCAGAGCGAAACCGCGCTGCAGTCGATCCAGGACGCGATGCAGCGCGCGCGCGAGCTGGCCCTGTCGGCCAACAACGGTACCAAGACCGACACCGATCGCAAGGCGGTGGCCCAGGAACTGAGTCAACTGCAGGAGACCATCCTCGGCCTGATGAACAGCCAGGACTCCGACGGCAACTACCTGTTCGCCGGTTCGAAGACCAGCGCCGCGCCTTACACCGCCAACGCCGATGGCACCTACAGCTACAACGGCGACCAGTCCACCTTGAGCCTGCAGGTGGGTGACAACCTGTCGCTGGGCACCAACATCACCGGCTGGGAAGCGTTCCAGCAGTCGATCAACACCGCGCGCACCAGTGTCACCATGACCTCGCCAGCGGTCGATGATGGTCGTGTGAGCCTGTCCAACGGTCTGGTCAGCAACAGCGCCACCTATGATTCCAAGTTCACCGCCGGCCAGCCGTACACCGTGACGTTCCTCAGCAGCACGCAGTTGAAGATCACTGACGGGGCCGGCAACGATGTGACCTCGGAAGCCACCCAGAACGGTGTGGTCAGCAACAGCAACGGTGCCAACCAGACGGTGAACTTCCGTGGCATCGACCTGAACCTGAATATCAACCTGAAGTCGGGTGATGTGGCGGATACGGTCATTGCCGGGCATACCTTCACCCTGAGCGCGCAGCCGGACACCTTCAACACCACCCGCAGTGCGGGCAACCCGTCGACCACGGTGATCACCGGGGCGACCACCACCAACCAGACGGCCTACACCAGCACCTTCCCCAACGGCGGTGCGACCATCAGGTTTGGTGCCGGCGGGGCCTATGACGTGTATGCCACGCCAATCAGCTCGACCAGCCAGCCGATCTCCTCGGGGACCATGGCTGCGCCACCGGCGGCACAGACCATCACCGCGGCCGGCGTGACCTTCACCTTCAGTGGTGCGGCCTCGGCGGGCGACCAGTTCATGGTCCAGTCCAACAATCACCAGACCCAGAACATCCTCGACACCCTGTCATCGATGATCAATGCGCTGAATACCTCGGTAGATGGCAATCCGGCTGCCCAGCAGAAGCAGTTGGCGACGATGAACGCGGGGATCAGCAACATTGACAGTGCGTTCGAACAGGTCAGCTCGGCACGCACCACCGTCGGTTCGCGTGGAGCGGCACTGGATAACCAGGCGGCCACCAATGAAAGCCTGACCCTGGCCAACACCAGCAGCCAGCAGGCGATCCGTGATTCCGACCCCGCTGAAGTGATGACCCGCCTGACCCTGCAGCAGACCATGCTGCAGGCCGCCCAACTGGCCTTCAGCAAGGTCAGTCAACTGGGCCTGTTCAACAAGATCTGAAGATGGCGGGCGCGCTCGCGCCCCCTTGTCGTCCAGTATCGTCTTCCAGCCGCTGCGTGCAGCGGCCTCAGGGGCCCTTCCGGCCGGAAGGGCATCCTCCGCTCGAGAGTCCTGCCGTGAACCCTATGCCGCTTGTCAGTGTCGTCATTCCCGCCTCCAACCCGCGGTTCTTCTCCAGGGCCCTCAGTGGGGCGCTGACTCAGGCTTATGGCAATTTCGAGATCATCGTCTGCGACGACAGCCGCGGCGACGAGATCGGGCAGGCGGTTGTGGAACTGAGCGAGAGTGCGGGCAAGGCCGTGCGCTACGTGCGCAACCCGCAGTCGCTGGGCTATATCGGCAACCTGCATGCCTGCCTGGCGCAAGCACGGGGCGAGTACGTCAAGTTTCTCATGGAAGACGACCAGTTGCTGTCCGATATTCTGGCGCAGCAGGTCCAGGTGTTCCTTGAGCAGCCGGATGTCAATCTGGTGCTCGCGCAACGTCTGTTCTGGGACGCCGACGGTCTGCAGTTGCCATCGCGTCTGGAAAACACCGCGCTGTCGCCGGCTTCCGGCCTGTTCAAGGGCGAAGACCTGTTGGCCATCTGCGAAAATTTCCCGGTGAACTTCTTCGGCGGCCTGACCTGCGCGATGTTCCGGCGCACGGATCTGGTCGAGTTGTTGCCGGCGCTGACCCAGCCGGGTCACTGCTTTGTCGCGTCCCTCGACCTGGCCTTGTACATCTGCCTGTTCCGTCGCGGCACCCTGGCGATGTTGAACAATGTGTTGAGCATCGAGCGTCTGTACCCCGAGCGCATGAATCGTCAGCAGGCGATGAAGGATGCCGCTGCCACGGAAATGGAATGGCTGGTGCAGATGCTCAAGGCGCGCGGCGGCGAGTCGGCCCCTGCCCCCGGCTGGGTGCGTTACCTGCCGTTGGCCAATGCCGCCGGCCTGCCGCGCGAGTGGGATGAGTTGCCGCTGAGTCGTACCCTGGGCAACAAGCAGACCACCCAGCCCTGGCGCGTCGGTATTGCCAGTGAAAGTTTCACCCAGTTGTATACCGAATGGCTGGCTTGCCGGACCCTGCCCGAGCCACAGAAAAAGTTGCTGCCCGATACGCTCGCGGGCTGGGCTTGGCAGCCGAAGATCGTGCCCGTGGTGATCGATGAGCAGGGCGGTAGCGCGAGCCTTGGCGTCACTCTGCGCAGTATCGAGGAGCAGCTTTACGCGCCGGAATTGACGCTGGTGCTGTCCAGTGCCTGTACCGAGGCCAGCCTCGATGGCAAAGTGTTCCGTCTGCCGCTGGCGGATGACTGGCGCGAGCAGTTGAACGGCTTGCTGGCGCAACTGGAGGGTGCCGACTGGTTCTATCTGCTGCGATCCGGCGATCGCCTGCGTGAGCCGGCTCTGCTGGTGCTGGCCGAGCGCATCCTGGTCTCGCCGGCGATTCGTTGCGTTTACAGTGATGAGGGGGCCTTGCGTGATGGCGAGTCCGCCGATCCGGTATTCAAGCCGGACTTCAACCTCGACCTGATGCGCAGCTATCCCTACGTTGGCCGTGCGTTGGCTTTCCAGCGCAAGGGTTTCGTCGAGCTGGATGGGTTCGACCTTGTCAGGGGGGAGATGGCACCCCACGATTTGCTCTGGCGCATGGTCGAAAGCGATGGTACCCGGGCCGTGGAACATATCGCCGAGATCCAGGTGGAGTCGCTCTTCTCGCTGGCCAAGTGGTTGTCCTCGCCAGAGGTGCTGGCGCTTGCGCCGCAGGTGACCGGGGCGCACCTCAGTCGTCTGGGCATTGCCCACCAGATCCATCCGGGGGACGGCTCGCCGCTCACGCGTATCGAATACCTTCACGCCGGTCGTCCGCTGGTGTCGATCATCCTGGCCAGCAAGGATCAGTGCGCCGCCCTGCAGCGCTGTATCGATACCTTGCTGGAACGTACGGCCTATGCCGATTACGAGTTGTTGCTGGTGGACAATGGCAGTGAAAGTGCTGGCGCCAGGGCCTGGTTCGATAACATGGCCCAGTTGGGGAGTGAGCGCCTGAGGGTGTTGTCATATCCGCAGCAGGGCAATCCCGCGGCGCTGCGCAACTTCGCCGCGCAGCAGGCGCGTGGTGAGTATCTGCTGCTGCTCAACCCCTATGTCGTGATTACCAATGCCCAGTGGCTGGACGAAATGCTGGCCCAGGCTCAGCGTCCGGAGGTTGGCGTGGTGGGCGCCAAACTGTTCAGCCCGGAAGGCCGGGTGCTGCACGCTGGAGTGGTTCTCGGCCTGCGCGGGCCGGCCGGTCTGCCGTTCTACGGTGAAGTGATGCAGGCGACCGGTTACATGCATCGGCTGCAGGCGGTGCAGGATTTCAGCGCGGTCGGGGCCGATTGCATGCTGGTACGCAAGTCGCTGTTCGACAGCCTTGGCGGTCTGGACGAGGAGAGCTTCGCTCAGACGCTCAACGAGGTGGATTTCTGTCTGCGGGTCGGTCAGAGCAATCACCTGGTGGTCTGGACGCCATTCGCGCAATTGGCCTTGGGGGCCGTACCCGAGGCGACGCTCGAAGCCGGGCAGAAGGTCCGGCGCCAGGCCGAGGAGAAGAGTTTCTACCAGCGCTGGTTGCCGATCATTGCCCGTGACCCGGCCTACAACCCGAGCCTGACGCTGGATGGTCTCAACGGTCCGAGCTTCAGCCTCGAACCGGGTCTGCGTGAAGGCTGGAGTCCATTCTCCGCGCCTCACCTGCCGAAGATCATGGTGCTGCCGATCAATGCCTCGGCCGTCGGCCATTACCGGATGACCCAGCCATTGATCGAGTTGGAAGCTTCTGGGCGGGCGATCGGCCGTACCTACTACAACCTGCCGTCGATCATCGAGGTCGAGCGACAGTCGCCTGACGTTATTGTCCAGCAGGGGCGCTACACGGCACAGCCGATTGAGGAAATCGCGGTCCTGATGAGCTACAGCAACGCGCGACGCATCTATGAACTCGATGATTACGTCATAGACCCGCCGCGCAAGAACGGTCATATCCGCAACCTGCCGCAACGGGATGAGATGGAGCGTCTGATTCGTCGCGGGATCAGCCTGTGCGACCGGGTGGTGGTGTCGACCCAGCCACTGGCCGATGCGCTGTCATCGATGCACCAGGATATCCGCGTGGTACCGAACATGTTGGCGCCGCACATGTGGAGCGGCCTGCAGAGCCAGCGCCGGACCACGAAGAAACCGCGGGTGGGATGGGGTGGTGGTACCAGTCACGCGGGCGATCTGGCGGTCATCGCCGATGTGGTGCGCGAACTGGCCAACGAGGTGGACTGGGTGTTTTTCGGCATGTGCCCGGAGGAACTGCGGCCGTACATGCATCAGTTTCATGGGGTGATCGATCTCAAGGACTACCCGGCGAAGCTGGCGAGCCTGAACCTTGACCTGGCGCTGGCTCCGTTGGAATTCCACATTTTCAACGACTGCAAGAGCAACCTGCGCCTGCTGGAGTATGGAGCCTGCGGTTATCCGGTGATCTGCACCGATACCAAGGCCTATGCCGGCTACCTGCCGTGCACGCGGATCCGGACCAACACCACCGACGAATGGATACAGGCCATTCGCATGCACCTGGCCGATCCCGATGCCAGTTACCGCATGGGTGATGAATTGCGCGAAACCGTCCTGCGCGACTACATGTTGCGCGGCGATAACGTCCGCTACTGGGAGCAGGGCTGGCTGGCCGATTGAGTCTGCCGTGCTCTGGACGGCTGACCACCATTTCTGTAGGAGCAAGGCTTGCCTGCCAGGGGCCTCGGGGCCGCTGACGGCCGCGCGGGCGAGCCTGGCTCCTGCAGTGTGGCGTTGCCGCCACCATCGCGAACAAACCGCCCCCCCACGAGTCCGGTGAGCTGGCGCGTTTCCTGCAAGCCCCCCTTCATATCGCCATAAATCGTGCACTTGGCGCCAGGGCCTGCCGGCCTTGAGCTATTGCTTGCGATTTGACCCGGCAGTCTGGGAAGTCCCACAGGGCCCGAGCTGGTCCTGTGCTTAAGTAAGAAGGGGACGTTGATGAAGGCAGTAATTCTGGCGGGCGGTCTGGGTACGCGGATCAGCGAGGAGTCGCACCTCAAGCCCAAGCCGATGATCGAGATCGGTGGCAAGCCAATTCTCTGGCACATCATGAAGCAGTACTCGGCCCACGGCATCCACGATTTCGTGATCTGCCTGGGGTATAAGGGCTACGCCATCAAAGACTTCTTCGCCAACTATTTCCTACACACCTCCGACGTCACCTTCGACATGTGCAACAACCGCATGGACGTTCACCAGAACTACAGCGAGCCATGGCGCGTGACCTTGATCGACACCGGCGAGGAAACCATGACCGGTGGCCGCCTGCGTCGTGCCGGTCGCTACCTGCAGGACGAGGAGGCCTTCTGCTTCACCTACGGTGACGGTGTCTCGGACCTCGATATCGGTGCGTTGGTGAATTTCCACCGGGCCAGCGGCAAGCTGGCGACGGTCACCGCCGTACAACCGCCTGGCCGCTATGGCGCCCTGGAGCGCGATGGCGACATGGTCCGCGGCTTCATCGAGAAGCCCCGTGGCGACGGCGGCTGGATCAATGGTGGCTTCTTTGTCCTGTCGCCCAAGGTCCTGCCACTGATCAACGGTGACTCCACGGTCTGGGAGGCCGAGCCGCTGATGGGCCTGGCCGCCGATGGCCAGTTGAATGCCTTCCAGCATGACGGCTTCTGGCACCCGATGGACACCCTGCGCGACAAGAATCATCTGGAACAGCTCTGGCAGAGCGGGGAGGCCCCATGGAAGCAGTGGGACTGAGCCGGACGTTTTGGAACGGCAAGCGGGTCCTGCTGACCGGCCACACCGGTTTCAAGGGCAGTTGGCTGGCCCTGTGGCTGCAGAGCCTGGGGGCCCAGGTCAGCGGTTTCGCCCTGGCGCCGGCGACCGAACCGAACCTGTTCGACCTGGCGCGGGTCGGCGAGGGCATGGACGATCGCCGCGGTGACCTGCGCGACCTCGGCGCACTGCTGGAACTGATTGCCGAAACCGAACCGGAAATCGTCCTGCACCTGGCCGCCCAGCCGCTGGTGCGCGAAGCCTATCGCGATCCGCTCGGCACCTACTCGAGCAACGTCATGGGCACGCTCAACCTGCTCGAGGCGATTCGCCAGGTCGGCGGCGTGAGCGCCTGTGTGCTGGTCACCACCGACAAGGTCTACGCCAATCAGGAATGGGCCTGGCCCTATCGCGAGAACGAAGCCCTCGGCGGTCATGACCCCTACAGCAGCAGCAAGGCCTGTTGCGAGCTGTTGGCGCAGTCCTACGTGGCGTCCTTTTTCCCACCCGGGCGCTACGACGTGCACGGTTTGGCGGTGGCGACCGCGCGGGCCGGCAACGTGCTCGGCGGCGGCGACTTCTCGCCGGAGCGGCTGATTCCCGACGTGCTGCGCGCCTGGTCGGCGGGCGAGCCGGTGACCCTGCGTTATCCCCAGGCCGTACGGCCCTGGCAGCATGCGCTGGAGCCGCTGGCCGGCTACCTGCAATTGGCCGCTGCGTTGTATGAACGCGGGCCGGACCTGGCCGGTGCGTGGAACTTCGGACCGGGCGAGGACGACATGTGCAGCGTTGGCGATGTGGTTGCACGACTGGCCGGACGCTGGCCACAGGCTCCCGGGTTGCGGGTCGAACCGAGCGAACTGCACGAGGCCGGGCTGTTGCGCCTGGACAGCAGCCGCGCGCGGCAACTGCTCGGCTGGCAACCACGCTGGTCGTTGCAGCAATGCCTGGAGCAGACCCTGGACTGGCATCTGGCCTGGCAGGGCGGCGCCGACATGCGCGCGCTGACCCTGGCCCAGTTGGACCTCTATCGGGGGGCGCTGTGAGCGAGTTCCTGATTCAGGCCTTGCCCCTCGCGGGGCTGTTCAACGTGCAGCACAAACGCCATTCCGATCAGCGCGGGCATTTCTCCAGGCTCTTCTGCGAAGGCAGCCTGAGTGCCTTCGGCGAGCCTTTTCACATCCGCCAGATCAACCATTCCCGCACCCGTGAGCGTGGCAGCGTGCGCGGCCTGCATTACCAGAATGCCCAGGCCCCGGAAGCCAAGTTGATCACCTGCCTGCGCGGCGAGGTGTGGGACGTCGCGGTAGACCTGCGGCCGGACTCTCCGACCTTCCTGCAGTGGCATGCCGAGCACCTGCGTGCCGGCGATGGCCGCGGCCTGCTGCTGCCGGCCGGCTTCGCCCATGGCTTCCAGACCCTGAGCGACGATGCCGAACTGCTGTACTTGCACAGTGCCGACTACACGCCCGCGAGTGAGGGCGGATTGTCGGTGCTCGACCCGCGCCTGGCGATCACCTGGCCCGAGGCTGTCAAAAATCTGTCGGCCAGGGATGCCAGCCATCCGCTGATCGATGCGTCTTTTCCTGGAGTGCGTCTATGAACTGCCGAGGTTGCGGCACCCCACTGGTCCTGCCGTTGATCGATCTCGGCACGTCGCCGCCGTCCAACGCCTACCTGCGTGCCGATCAACTGGAGCAGGCAGAGGCCTGGGTACCGCTGAAGGTCGCGGTGTGCCAGAGCTGCTGGCTGGTCCAGACCGAGGACTACACCCGCGCCGATACACTGTTCGACGCCGACTATGCCTATTTCAGTTCGTTCTCCAGCACCTGGCTGGCCCATGCCGAGCGCTACGTGGCCGAGATGACCGAACGCTTCGGCCTGACCGGTGACAGCCGGGTGGTGGAAGTGGCGGCCAACGATGGCTATCTGCTGCAGTACGTGGCCGGTCGCGGCATTCCCTGCCTGGGCGTCGAGCCGACCCGCAGCACTGCCCAGGCGGCACGGGACAAGGGCCTGGAGATCCGCGAGGTGTTCTTCGGCCGCGAGACTGCCCGGCAGTTGCGCGAGGAAGGCTGGGCCGCCGACCTGATGGCGGCCAACAATGTGCTGGCCCATGTGCCGGACATCAATGACTTCCTCCAGGGCTTCGCGACCCTGCTCAAGCCCACGGGCGTGGCGACCTTCGAGTTCCCGCACCTGCTGGCGCTGATGGCCGGGCATCAGTTCGACACCCTCTATCACGAACACTATTCCTACCTGTCGCTGACTGCCGTGCAGGCGCTCTGCGAGCGCAATGGCCTGGAAGTTTTCGATGTCGGCGGCCTGTCGACCCACGGCGGCTCGCTGCGGGTGTTCGTGCAGCGCGCTGACGGTGAGCGGCGCGATGTATTGCCGGTGTTGCGCCAGTTGCTGGACGCCGAGTTGGCCGCCGGGGTCAAGACCCCGGCGTTCTACGCCACCCTGGCGCCCGCCGCCGAACGCATCAAGCACGACCTGCTGCGCTTCCTGCTCAAGGCCAAGTCCGAAGGCAAGCGGGTGGTGGGTTACGGTGCGGCGGCCAAGGGCAACACGCTGCTCAACTATGCCGGGGTGCGCCCGGACCTGCTGGCCTGGGTCGCCGACGCCAATCCGCACAAGCAGGGCAAGTTCCTGCCGGGCAGCCGGATTCCGGTGGTTTCGCCGCAGTGCATCGCTGCCGAAAAACCGGACTATGTGTTGGTGCTGCCGTGGAACCTGCTGCAGGAAGTCAGCCAGCAGCAGGCGGTGGTGCGTGAGTGGGGCGGCCGCTTTGTCGTCGCCGTGCCCGAGTTGACGGTCCTGTGAGCGGCCTGAAGGTGCTGGTGACGGGGGCGACCGGTTTTGTCGGTCGCCATCTGGTGACGGCATTGCTGGCCCGTGGGTATTCGGTCCGGGCGGTAGCTCGCGATGCGCAGGCCGCACGCGCCCTGCCATGGATCGACGACGTCGAATTCATCGCTGCCGATGTGCATGCCGAGGATCTCGACCTGGCCCGCCTGAGCGCCGACGTCGAGGTGCTGGCGCACCTGGCCTGGCCGGGGCTGCCGAACTACCAGGCGCTGTTTCACTTCGAGCACAACCTGTTCGCCGACTACCGTTTCATCAAGCGGGCGGTGGAGGCTGGCGTGTCCCAGGTGCTGGTCACCGGAACCTGTTTCGAATACGGCATGCAGAGCGGCCCGCTGAGCGAAACGATGCTCCCGCAGCCGAGCAACCCCTACGGTCTGGCGAAGAATACCCTGCGGCTGTTTCTGGAGACGCTACGTCAGCAACGGCCGTTCAATCTGCAATGGGCCCGGTTGTTCTACCTGTATGGCGAGGGGCAGAACCCCAACAGCCTGCTGGCCAGCCTGGACCGGGCCATCGATGCCGGCGCCGAGCGTTTCGACATGTCGGCGGGCGAGCAGTTGCGTGATTACCTGCCAATCGAGGTAGCCGCCGGTTACCTGGCGCGGCTGGTGGAGCAGCGAGATTTTTCCGGGGTGGTCAATTGTTCCAGCGGTCGGCCCATAGCGGTCAGGACCCTGGTCGAACAACGCCTGCGCGAGCGCGACGCGTCGATCGCCCTGAACCTGGGGCACTACGGTTATCCCGACCACGAGCCCATGGCGTTCTGGGGCGTGGCGCAGCGGCTGCAACAGTTACTGGGAGTCGAACATGGCGCATGAGTTGTATCGGGCAAGCGGTCTGCCGGTGTTGCAGAACCGTACCTTTGCCGACGCGGCCTCGGCCAGGGCCTCGGCCAGTGCCGACATGGTGCTGGTGCAGGACGAGGTCAGCGGGCTGATTTTCAACCAGGCCTTCGATGCCGACAAGCTGAGCTACGACAGCGACTATCAGAACGAGCAGGCCCACTCCGGGCAGTTTCAGCGACACCTGAACGATGTGGAAGGCATCATTGCCCGGCACTTCAAGGGCCGCAGCCTGATCGAAGTGGGGTGTGGCAAAGGCTATTTCCTCGAGCTGCTGCGCGGCCTGGGCTATGCCATCACCGGCATCGACCCGGCCTACGAGGGCAGTAACCCCGAAGTGATCAAGGCGCCCTTCACCCGCGGCCTGGGCTTGGCTGCCGATGCCCTGGTGCTGCGGCACGTGCTGGAGCATATCGCCGAGCCGGTGGCGTTCCTCGCTGCGATGGCCGAGGCCAATCAGGGCGGGCAGATCTACATCGAGGTGCCGTGCTTCGACTGGATCGTCGAGCATCGTGCCTGGTTCGACCTGTTCTACGAGCACGTCAATTACTTCCGCCTCGAGGACCTGCGCCGCCTTTTCGGTACCGTGCACGAGGCCGGCCACCTGTTTGGCGGACAATACCTGTACATCGTCGCCGATCTCGGCAGCCTGCGTCCGACGCCGAGCGAGCCGGTGCATCGCCAGCAGTTGCCGGACGATTTCAGCGCCAGCCTGGAGAGGGCGGTGCGGATTATCCGCGAGGCGCCCGAACAGGGCTCCTGCATCTGGGGCGCCTCATCCAAGGGCGTGATCTATTCGCTGGCCCTGCAGCGGGCAGGCGTGGCGGTGGATCAGGTGGTGGATATCAATCCGGCCAAGCAGGGGCGCTACCTGCCCCTGAGCGGTGTGCGCGTGTCGTCGCCGCGGGAGGCCATGGATGCACTGCCCGAAGGCGCCAACCTGTTTGTGATGAATTCCAATTACCTCGAAGAAATCAAGCGCATGACCGGTGGACGCTACGTCTACCACGCCGTCGACAGCGCCTCCTTTCAATGAACCTTTGCCGAGAACGAACCCATGAGCAATAACCCGATTCAAGCTTTCGAAGCCGAGTGCAAGGCCGAAATCGCCGCCCAGGGCCAGGATGAAAAACTCCAGGGGCTGGCCCGCGACTTCTTCAACGAATCCGCCAGGCACAAGTACAGCTACCACTTCTCGTGGATGGGCCGGCCGATCATTCAACTGCCCCAGGACATGATGGCAATGCAGGAGATCATCTGGCAGGTCAAGCCGGATCTGGTGATCGAATGCGGCATCGCCCACGGTGGCTCGATCATCTACTACGCTTCGCTGCTCGAGTTGCAGGGCCACGGCGAAGTACTGGGTATCGATCGCGACATCCGTCCGCACAACCGCGAGGCGATCGAGAGCCATCCGATGAGCAAGCGTATCAGCATGATCGAAGGGTCGAGCATCGACCTGGCGGTGGTCGAGCGGGTACGGGCCGCGGCCGCCGGCAAGAAGGTGATCCTGGTACTGGACTCGAACCACACTCATGAGCACGTGCTGGAAGAGCTGCGCCTGTACGCGCCGCTGGTGTCGGTCGGCAGCTATTGCGTGGTGATGGACACCGTGGTCGAGGACATGCCGCCGGAGTTCTTCCCGGACCGTCCATGGGGCCCGGGTGACAACCCGAAGACCGCGGTCTGGGCCTACCTGGAAGAGAACCGGGACTTCGAGATCGACAAGCAGCTGGAGAACAAGCTGCTGGTCACCGTTGCACCTGACGGCTATCTGCGTCGGGTGCGCTGAGTAGCCACATCATCTTGAGTTCATTGGTCTATTCGGCATTTTGGGGACAGGTTATGCAAGGCAAGTACGTTTTCGAGCAGGCGCGGCTCCTGGGGGATGAGGAACCCCTGGGGGATCTGTTGACGGTGGTGATGGTCACCCATAATAGGCTGGCGTTCCTGCGTCGGGCGGTGGTCTACTACAGCGCCCTGCCTTGCAAGCTGCTGATTCTCGACTCTTCGCCCGAGCCCTGTGCCGAGGTCGCCGAGGGGCGCGATTCGGTCGAGTACCTGCACGTGCCGCAGTACGACTACTGGAAGTTGCAGGACAAGTTCGCCCATGGCGTGATGAGCGTGAAGACGCCATACATGGTGTTCGCCGCCGACGACGACTTCATCGTCCATGATGCCCTGAGCCAGTCCGTGGCCTTCCTGGAGGACCATCCCGACTACGGGATGTGTCACGGCTACTGCATGATGTACCTGACCCTGGCCAACAGCGTCCTGTATTATCGCCGCGACAAGAAGGTCTGCGAGGACTACGCTTGCGAGCGTGCGCAGGATCGTGTGCTGAGCTACATGGGCCAGTACCTGCCGCCGTTCTATGCGGTGCACCGCACCGACCTGATGCGCGACTGGCACTCGGCGATGCCCAAGGGCACCAGCTTCCAGTGGCAGGAGATCGGTCACGTCTACTACATGCTGGCCAGGGCCAAGGCGCGGATCCTGCCGATCCCCTATGTGGTGCGCGAGCTCAACTACGGTGATTCGGAGCACAGCACCGAGGTCTACCACTCACTGTCCTACACCGATGCCAAGTCGACCGCCGAGCGTGAAGCGTTCGCCGAGTTCCTGGCGACACTGCCCACCGGCATTGAGGGCCTGGATCGGACCCAGACCAAAGCCTTCGCCCTGGAAAGCTTCGAGGCCATGGTCGACAGCCTGCGCAGCGGTCGGGCGCTGACCGTCGAGATGATCTTCGACTCGACCTGGAACAGCATCGAGGAGCCGCCGCAGCGGCGCTTCGGGCCCAAGCAGTACATGGAGATGCCGTTTTACAACCAGGTTTTCTTCGATCAACTGACCCGGTTCGAATTCCTTCTGCATGCCATGCCCGCCGGCCGTTCGCAACTGCAACGGCTGGAAGCGGCCTGGGCCCGCCAGCAGGCGCTGATGCGCCCACACAACAACGACACCCCGCAAAGCGTGGTCGATCGTCTGTGGCAGGCTCACGACTGCAACCTGTTCAACCGGCGTGTGATCCGGGCCCTGGCGCGGCAGCTCGAATCCCTGGGCGAGCATGACGATGCCCAGCGTATCGCCGCCTGGAGCGAGCGCCTGGATGCGGTGTCGAGCGACGACAACCGTGCGACATTCGACGCCACGCTCTCGGGACGTCTGTTGCACTGGCTGGACGCGCGTGAGCCGGATGTCAGCGAACGCAAGGCGATTGCCGAGTATCAGGCCCAGCAGGGCGTCGGTCCGCTGTTCGGCCTGATGCTGCTGGACCTGGCGGATGATGTCGACAAGCTGCAGGTGACCCTCGACAGTCTCCTGGAAGGCCATGGCAAGGCGTTCCGCATCGTGGTCTTCACCACCGGTGAGCCACAGGCGGCAACGACCCTGCAGAATACCCTGCATTTCATTCGGGTGACCGAGGGCAACTACGTCGACAAGCTCAACCAGTTTGCCCGCCAGTCGTCCTGTGACTGGTTGATGCTCGCCCAGGTGGGCGATGAGTTCACGGCCAGTGGCCTGCTGAAGGCCGGCCTGGAGCTGCGTCACGCCGAAGGCTGCCGCGCGGTATGCATCGATGAAATCCAACGAGATGAAAATGGCGCGCTGACCGATGTCTTCCGCCCGGGCTTCAACCCCGATCTGCTGTTGAGCGTGCCGGCCCTGATGGCGCGCCACTGGTTGGTCCGGCGTGATGTACTGGTCGAGGCCGGTGGCTACAGCGCCGACTACCCTGATGCCCTGGAATTCGACTTGTTGCTGCGGTTGATCGAACAGAACGGTCTGGCCGGATTGGCACACCTGGACGAGCCTCTGCTGATCAGCACGAAGCCGGAGCTGAAGGAGAACGCCCACGAGCGTGCGACGCTGCTGCGTCACCTCGGCGTGCGTGGCTACAAGGCCCAGGTCACCTCCCAGGAGCCGGGTACCTACATGATCGACTACCGGCACAGCGAACGTCCATTGGTGTCGATCATCGTCCATGGCGCGGTAGGCTTTGACGAGTTGGAGCGCTGCCTGAGTGCGCTGTTACAGCGTACGCGCTACCTGAACTACGAAGTGCTGGTGGCTGAACACTCGAGCTATGCCGAGGCATTGTCCAACTGGTTACAGGGCCAGCCGCAGGCCAGCAAGGTCAGCTTGCTGCAATCTGACTGGGCGAGCCCCCCGGCTTTCTGCAACGCCGCGGCGCGGCAGGCGAGGGGTGAGTACCTGGTGCTGCTGGCGGCCGACAGTGAAGTGGTCAACCCCAACTGGATCGAGTCGCTGCTCAACCAGGCGCTGCGTCCGGAAGTCGGGGCGGTGGGGGCCAAGTTCTACAGCCGCGACGGCAAGATTTCCCAGGCTGGCCTGATTCTTGGTCTGAACGAAGGCATCGACTCTCCGTTCGTGGGCGAGAAGAAGGATGCCAAGGGTTATATGCAACGCCTGATGGTCGAGCAGAACTACTCGGCGGTTTCGGCGCTGTGCCTGATGGTGCGCAAGGCGCTCTTCGATGCGCTCGGTGGGCTGGACGAGGGCGACTTTGCCGAGGGCTTCAGCGAAGTCGACCTGTGCCTGAACATCGGCCAGGCCGGTTACCTGGTGTCGTGGACGCCACAAGTGCAGGTCCTGCATCCGGGCGTGCTGCCCGAGGCACCTGCGGCCCTGGAGGCATTGCGTGAGAAGTGGGCAGCCAACTTCCAGGTCGACCCGGCGTACAACTCGAGCCTGGCATTGCGTGGCAAGGGCTTTACCCTGGGCGAGGCGTACCACGTGGATTGGGCGCAATTGCTGGCTTGAGCCGGCTGTCAGGAGACAACATGTTCAACGGCAAATCGATTTTCATCTCCGGTGGTACCGGCTCGTTCGGACGCAATTTCATCCGGCGCCTGCTGGAACAGTATCAGCCCAAGCGGGTGGTGGTGTTCTCGCGTGACGAGCTCAAGCAGTACGAGATGCAGCAGACGTTCAACGCTCCATGCATGCGTTATTTCCTGGGCGATGTGCGTGATGTCGAGCGGCTGCGCCAGGCCATGCGCGGCATCGACTTCGTGGTGCATGCCGCTGCGCTCAAGCAGGTGCCGGCAGCGGAATACAACCCGACGGAATGTATCCGCACCAACGTCAATGGGGCGGAGAACATCATTTCTGCGGCCATTGATAACGGCGTGAAAAAGGTTGTCGCCTTGTCCACGGACAAGGCCGCCAGCCCGATCAACCTCTATGGCGCGACCAAGTTGATGTCCGACAAGTTGTTCGTGGCTGCGAACAACATTGCCGGGGATCAGCAGACGCGTTTTTCCGTGGTGCGTTATGGCAACGTGGCCGGATCGCGAGGCTCGGTGGTGCCGTTCTTCGACAAGCTGATCAGGGAGGGGGCGGGCGAACTGCCGATCACCGACGAGCGCATGACCCGTTTCTGGATCACTCTCGATCATGGCGTACAGTTCGTGCTCGACAGCTTTGCTCGGATGCATGGTGGAGAGGTCTTCGTCCCGAAGATTCCCTCCATCCGCATCGTCGACCTGGCCCGCGGCATGGCCAGCCACCTGCCGCACAAGCACGTGGGGATCCGTCCCGGCGAAAAACTCCATGAATTGATGGTGCCCCTGGACGATGCGCGCATGACGCTGGAGTTCGCCGACCATTACACGATTCAGCCGTCGATCCGCTTCACTCAGGTTGATGTCGACTTTGCCGTGGATGGCCTCGGCGAGCGCGGCCGGCCGGTATCCGAGGATTTCGAATACCGCTCCGACACCAATCCGCAGTTCCTCTCGGTGGCAGAGCTTGCCGAGCTGCATGACGGTCTGTCCGCATGATCCCCTATGGGCGCCAGAGCCTTGACCAGGCGGATATCGATGCAGTCGTAGCCGTACTGCAATCGGACTGGTTGACCCAGGGGCCGACCATCGAGCGATTCGAGTCGGCGCTGGCAGCACGTTGCCAGGCCTTGCACGCGATTGCAGTGTGCAATGCGACCGCCGCCCTGCATATCGCTTGTCTGGCTGCTGGCCTGGGGCCAGGCGATTGGCTTTGGACCACCCCGAATACCTTCCTGGCATCGGCCAACTGCGGGCTTTACTGTGGTGCCCAGGTTGATTTCGTCGACATCGATCCCTTGACCTGGAACCTCGATGCCGCTGCCCTGAAGCGCAAGCTGATGGCGGCTGAGAGTACGGGCCGTCTGCCCAGGGTGGTGGTGGCAGTGGCCTTCTCCGGGCAAAGCTGCGATATGCAGGTCATCGCGCAACTGGCCCGTGAGTACGGCTTCATGCTGATTGAGGACGCCTCACACGCGGTAGGGGCTTCTTATGCCGGAAGCCCGGTTGGCAGCGGGCGGTTCGCCGACATGACGGTTTTCAGTTTCCATCCGGTCAAGATCATCACCACAGCCGAGGGCGGGATGGTTTTGACCAATCGCACGGAGTTGGCCGAACACCTGCGTCGCCTGCGTAGCCATGGCATGACCCGTGATCCGGCGCAGATGAGCGGGCCCAGCCACGGTCCCTGGTACTACCAGCAGATCGAGTTGGGTTTCAATTACCGGATCACCGATATCCAGGCGGCGCTCGGTCTGTCGCAGTTGGCCAGGCTGGACGCTTTCATCGCCCGACGGCGCTACCTGGCAGCGCGTTATCAGCGCCTGCTGGCAGATTTGCCGGTGACGCTGCCGGGCCTTCAGGCGGATGCCGAATCGGCTTGGCACCTGTATGTGATCCGGCTGCAACTGGAGTGTATCAGTGTGACTCACCGTGAGGCCTTCGAGGCGTTGCGGGCGGCGGGGGTCGGCGTGAACCTGCACTATATACCCGTGCATCTGCAACCGTATTACCGCGAGCTGGGTTTTGCCGAAGGCGATTTTCCCCAGGCCGAGCGTTATTACGCCGAGGCCATCAGCCTGCCGATGTACCCGGATCTGGGGGACGAGCAACAGAATTATGTTGTCGATCAATTACGACGGATTTTGAACAGCGATGGCAATCATGCATGAGCTGAGCGAGCAGGAACACTTGTGGCGGGGCGAGTTCAGTGATGCGTGTGTGTGGCGCAACCAGGGACAGGAGTGCGGTACCGGCATAATGCTGTTCAAGCGCGATTTCACCAGCGAGATACCCACTCGCGATAGCGAACTGCCGTTACTCGACCATGGCTTCGGTCCCCACCGGCGCCGACAGTTTCCCGTCGATAAGCGGAACGGGTTCCAGTTGGAAAAACGCCGTTGAGTGCCGTAGCGATCATTCCGGCGCGGGGTGGCAGCAAGCGGATCCCGGGCAAGAATCTCAAGCTGTTCCATGGCGAGCCGATGATCGCGCGTTCGATCCGGCTGGCGCTGGCCAGCGGTCTGTTCGAGCAGGTGCTGGTCAGTACCGATGATAAGCAGATCGCCGAGGTGGCCCGTGAGCGGGGCGCCCAGGTGCCGTTCATGCGCCCGACGACGCTGGCCGATGATTTCACCGGTACCACGGCGGTGATCGTCCATGCCATCGAGGCCTTGGCCCGCCAGGGGCAGGTGTTCGATTACGCCTGTTGCCTCTACGCCACGGCTCCCCTTTTGCAAGGGCGTTTTCTGCGTGAAGGCTTCGACTTGCTGGAGCAGAATCCCGAGCGATCCTTCGCCTTTTCCGTCTGCGAGTTCGGCTTTCCGGTCCAGCGGGCCCTGACCCTCACAGAGGACGGAGCGCTGACTGCGTTGTACCCGGAGTACCGCCAGACCCGGTCCCAGGATCTGCCGCCGGCGTTCCAGGATGCCGCCCAGTTCTATTGGGGGCGCAGTGCCGCCTGGTTGCGCGGCGACGTGCTGTTTTCCGAAAAGAGTCTGCCGGTGCGGCTTCCGCGCCATCTGGTTCAGGATATCGATACGCCCGAGGACTGGTGTCGGGCCGAGTACCTGTATGCCGCCCTGCAAGCCGGAGGAGAGTTGGAGTCGTGAGGGTGTTGATCCGTGCCGACGCATCGGCCGCTATTGGCAGCGGGCATGTTGCCCGTTGCCTGACGTTGGCCACGGTCCTGCGTGCCAACGGTGCCGAGGTGGTGTTCGCCTGTCGCGAATTGCCCGGCAATGCGCTGGCCCGGCTGGCGGGGGAGGGGTGGCGTAGTGTGGGCCTGCCGGCGCTCTATCCGGGTGAAGAGCCTGCCAGGGGGATCGAGGCGCCGTTGCCCTGGCAGGCCGATATCGACGCCCTGCAGAACGGCCTGTCGGGGGAGCCCGCATTCGACTGGATCGTCGTCGACCACTATGGCCTCGACCATCACTGGCAGACCGCTGCCCGGCGCTGGGCCGGGCGGATCGCGGCGATCGATGACCTGAACAATCGCCAGCATGCGGTGGATCTGCTCTTCGATCAGAATTTCACCGCCAGCGATCCCGCGTACGCCGGACGCACCCTGGCGCCTTGTCGGCAATTGCTCGGTCCCCGCTATGCGCTGATCCGCGACGAGTTCTGTCGTGCACCGGTACCGATCAAGCCCCGGGTGGATCGCGTGCTGGTGAACTTTGGCGGGCTCGACGGTGCGGGGGAAACCTGGAAGGCCATGCTGGCTCTGGCGGATTTCCGGGATTTGCAGGTGGACTTCGTCGCCGGCACGGCCAATCCGCGCCTGGCGCAGCTGCAGGCGATGGCTGCGGATCGCCCATCGTGGCGGGTGCGGACCTTCGTCCAGGATTTTGCCGAGCTGATGGCCGCTGCCGACCTGTTCATCGGCGCTGGCGGCGGTACCAGTTGGGAGCGCGCCGCGCTGGGGCTGCCGACCCTGTGTATCGCCGTGGCCGAGAACCAGCAGGCCAATGCCGAACGGCTGGCGGCGGCGGGGGCTCACCTCTATCTCGGCCCCTGCCAGGCGGTGGATGTCGGTCACCTGAAGCAGGCGGTGGAGGACGTGCTCGGCGATGTCGACCTGCGCCGCAGCCTGGCCGAGCGTTCGCGCAGCCTGGTCGACGGGCAGGGTGCGCGGCGTTTCGCCAGCGCCCTGCTGGGCGAGAGTTTCCTTGTTTCTCAACAGCGGCAGGGCCCAGTCGGTCAGCCGTTTTGACTGTGCAGTGAAGGATCAGCTCCATGACTAGTTTCAAGATCGGCCAGCGTCTGGTTGGCTCGGAAGCACCGCCTTTCGTCATTGCCGAAATGAGCGGCAACCACAACCAGTCGCTGGAGGTGGCCCTGCGGATCGTCGAGGCGGCGGCCAAGGCCGGTGCCCATGCGTTGAAGTTGCAGACCTACACTGCCGACACCATGACGCTGGACCTGGCAGAGGGCGAGTTCTTCATCAAGGATCCCGGCAGCCTGTGGGTCGGTTCGTCGCTCTATGACCTCTACGAGAAGGCCCATACGCCTTGGGAATGGCATGCGCCGATCTTCGCCCGGGCCCGGGAACTGGGAATGCTGGCGTTCTCCACCCCCTTCGACGAAACGGCCGTGGATTTTCTCGAGAGTCTCGAGGTGCCGGCCTACAAGATCGCCAGTTTCGAGAATACCGACCTGCCGCTGATCCGCCGGGTGGCCGCCACGGGCAAGCCGTTGATCATCTCCACCGGCATGGCCAGCGTGGCCGAACTGGATGAGACGGTTCGTGCCGCGCGGGCCGCCGGCTGCCAGGACCTGGTGTTGCTGAAGTGCACCAGCACCTACCCGGCGTCGCCGCTCAACAGCCATATCCGCACCATTGCCCACTTGCAACAGCTGTTTGGCTGCCAGGTGGGGCTCTCCGATCATTCCATGGGCGTTGGTGTCGCGGTGGCGGCGGTGGCGCTCGGTGCCACCGTGGTGGAGAAACACTTTACGCTCGACCGTGCCGCTGGTGGCGTGGACGCCAGCTTCTCCCTGGAGCCGGCCGAACTGGCCAGCCTGGTGGTGGAGACCGAACGGGCCTGGCAGGCATTGGGGCAGGTGCGCTATGGCGCTACCGAGGCGGAGCGCAAATCCCTGGCCTACCGGCGTTCGTTGTACGTGGTGCAGGATATCGACGAGGGTGAGCCCTTCACCGCGCAGAACGTGCGGGCGATCCGTCCCGGCCTGGGGCTGGCGCCGAAACATGTCGATGGCGTGCTCGGGCGCAAGGCCCGGGTGTCCCTGAAACGCGGTACGCCGTTGGACTGGTCGTTGATCCAATAGCCTCCTGGGCATCGATTCGGGCAAAATAGGCGTGACTTGTGAGTCATGACGCGCATCTTCACAATATTGTATTTTCCGGGGATGTGGGCACCTGAGCCTTTTCGGTCGGTGATTGCCCCTTCTTATCCGCCGTTTTCGCCCTGTCTTGGGGGGACGGAAAGCCCCTGTTGATCGGCGCCCCTCGATGCCTGCGAGCGGTGATATTCAGCTGTTTATTATTTGGGAATTCATAATGATTGGCATAAAAAGCATTGCCAGTTACGTGCCGACAGCCGGCGTGGACAACTACGCTCAGGGTGCCAAATTCGCCAAGGATGAAGAGTTCATCCTGGGCAAGATCGGTTCCGCCTTCCTGCCGCGCAAAGACGCCGGGCAGGAAACCTCGGACCTGTGTGTCGAAGCGGCGAATGCCTTGTTCGCCAGCAATCCGCAACTCAAGCGAGAGAACATCGATGCGCTGATCGTCGTGACCCAGAACGGTGACGAGGAAGGCCTGCCGCATACCGCGGCGATCGTCCAGGACAAGCTCGGCCTGCCGACCCACGTGGCGGCGTTCGACATTTCCCTGGGCTGCTCCGGCTACGTCTATGGCATCTATGCCATGAAGGGCTTCATGGAAGCCGCCGGCCTGAAGAACGGCCTGCTGATCACCGCCGACCCGTATTCGAAGATCGTCGATCCGGAAGACCGCAACACCACCATGCTGTTCGGCGATGCCGCGACCGCGACCTGGATGGGTGAAGACGCGCCTTGGCAACTGGGCAAGTCGAAGTTCGGGACCGACGGTTCCGGCGCGCCGCACCTGAAGGTCAGCGACGGTGTGTTCTTCATGAACGGCCGCCAGGTGTTCAATTTTGCCCTGCTCAAGGTGCCGGCGCACTTGCATGAGTTGCTCGGCGACTCGGGCCTGCAGCCGAGCGATATCGACGCCTTCTGCATCCACCAGGGCAGTGCGGCGATCGTCGACGCGGTGGCGCGGCGCTTCGAGGACAAGCCGGAGAAGTTCATCAAGGACATGACGGAGACCGGCAACACGGTGTCTTCGAGCATTCCGCTGCTGCTGGAAAAGCACGTGCTCAACTCGACCTGGAAGCGCGTCGCCCTCAGTGGCTTCGGCGTGGGTCTGTCGTGGGGCTCGGCGATCATTCATCGGCCCTGATTCCACAGGGTTGCAAAGTGGCGCTCCAGGTGAGTTAACCTTGAGCGCTATTTTTTTGCGCGGAGCGAGGCAGGATGAGCGACAGCTTTGAGCGGAACGCACGGATCATTGAGGTGCGTTGGCCGGGTGTTTGGCAACGCCTGCGGGCCGAGGCTGACGATGGCTTGCCGGTGGAGTTGGTCGAAGGGCAGGGGTCGACCCTGAGCGTCGCCGGCGTGCAATTGACCAGTCGCCATGATCGTACCGCCGAGGCGCGTCTGCAGGCCTCGGTCCTGCCGCCCGACAGTGCGGTGCTGCATGTCTACGGCACGGGGTTGGGTGACCTGCAGCAGGTGCTGCTGGAGTCGCCGCGGTTGCAGCGCCTGAACGTGCATATTCTCAATGGCGCGTTGTTCAGGCTGGTGCTCGGCCTGCTCGAACAGGACGGCTGGCTGGCCGATCCGCGGGTCGAGCTGAGTTATGCGGCCGATCATCCGGAAATCCTCTTTCCGTTCTTTGCGTTGCCGGCCGAACTGGTCCTGGCCGATGATTTCAACGCGCGGATGCGCGATCGCCTGGTGGCTGAGGTGCATCTGAGCTTCAGCAATCGGGAATTCGACCCGCAGTCACCGGAGATTCTCCAGCGCTTGCGCGAGAGTCGCGAGATCTTTGCCGCCGATCGCGATGTGGCCGAGTTGTTCGCCACGCAGGCGGGGCAGCACATCTACGTGATCGGCACGGGGCCGACGCTTGAGCAGCACTTCGATGCACTGCGCGCAATCCGCTCCAGCGACCGGCGCCCGCTATTCATCTGCGCCGATACGGCCTACCTGCCACTGCATGAGCAGGGCATCAAGCCTGACCTGGTCGTGAGCATCGACCAGCGGATCGGCTTCAGGCACCTGCCACCGGAGGCGTCCGCAGGGGTTTCGCTGGCCTACATGCCCATGAGTGATCCCGAGGTGCTCCGGGCCTGGCAGGGGCCGCGCTATGGCGCCTACTCCGCCAGCCCGATCTATGCGGCGGTTCGCCAGCAGTTTGAGCGCGGTCTGCTGTATGTCGGTGGCAGCGTGCTGCACCCGGCGGTGGACCTGGCGGTGAAGATGGGGGCGGCGACCATCACCCTGTTCGGTGCCGACTTCGCCTTCCCGATGAACAAGACCCATGCCGGCTGGAGGGATGGCGAGCTGGGTTCGCGGATCGACGAGGCGCAGCATTGGGTGTTGGATGGCAATGGCCGGCGGGTCCGCACGCAGTTGAATTTCCGCCGCTATCTTTGTGAGCTGGAACGCTACATCGCCGCGCATCCGCAGGTGCGTTTTCTCAACAGCAGCCGGGCGGGCGCGCAGATCATCGGCAGCGGGTTCGATCAGGAGTTCGTGCAATGAAGCCCTTCGAGTACAGCATCAGCGAGGCTCAGCGTTGTTCGGCGCTGTTTCGGTTCGGTCGCGATGTCGAGGCGGCGCTGGTGATGGTCGAGGTCTTCGACGGTATTCAGTCGCAACTCCAGCAGGCGTCCGCCGAGGTGCGGCAGAGGTGGACGCAACTGCTGCTGTCGATGTTCGATTGCCAGGCGCGTCAGGATTGGCTGGGGTTGGCGGATCTGCTGCAATACGAACTGGTCGCGCTGTTGGAGGTCGTGCAGAGCGGTCGGTCAGTGTTCGGTGACGAACGGTAAGGTGTAGGCGGTTCTCTGGCGCCATTTTTCCTCTACAGGTGCGCGCTAAGCCCTTGTTTTTAGAGGGGTGGCAGGTTGCTAGCAAATTTTTTGAAAAAAGCCCTCAAGCAACCTGCCATACCGACGATAACTATTACGAAGGTTCTCTAGGCCACACCCGGCGGTTGCCAGGGCCGGAAGCCGTAGTACACCACCCAACGAGGAATTCGTCATGGCTTTAACTGTAAACACCAACACTACGTCGCTGAACGTTCAGAAGAACCTGAACCGTGCTTCCGATGCCCTGTCTGTCTCCATGCAGCGCCTGTCTTCCGGTCTGAAAATCAACAGCGCCAAAGACGACGCCGCCGGTCTGCAGATCTCGAACCGTATGTCTTCGCAGATCCGTGGTAACACCCAGGCCGTTCAGAACGCCAACGACGGTATCTCCGTTGCCCAGACCGCTGAAGGCGCTCTGCAAGCTTCGACCGACATTCTGCAGCGTATGCGTGAACTGGCTGTCAAGGCCCGTAACGGAACCAACGGTACTGCCGACCAGACCGCTACCAACTCCGAATTCGCTCAGATGTCTGACGAATTGACCCGTATCGCTCAGTCCACCAACCTGAACGGCAAGTTCCTGCTGGACGGTTCGGCTGGTACCGTGACTCTGCAAGTCGGCGCCAACACCGGCAGTGCCAACCACATCGACCTGGTACTGAGCTCGAAGTTCGACGCCGCCAGCCTGTCGGTAGGTAGCGGTACTGTGGTTCTGACCGGTACTTCCGGTACTGGTGCAGGTTCGGCCTCGCAGAACATCGACAACGCGATCACCGCGATCGACGCGGCAATCGCCAAAATCGGTACCACCCGTGCCAACCTGGGTGCTTCGCAGAACCGTCTGAGCAGCACCATCCAGAACCTGCAGAACATCAACGAAAACACCACTGCTGCACAAGGCCGCGTACAAGATACCGACTTCGCCGCGGAAACTGCTAACCTGACCAAGCAGCAGACCCTGCAACAGGCTTCCACCTCTGTTCTGGCTCAGGCTAACCAACTGCCTTCCGCTGTACTGAAGCTGCTTCAGTAATTTCGGAATGAGTTTTGGCGGGGGAGTGTGCTTGCCACGCTCTCTCGCCTTTTTACGTTGAGAGGTGATGAAGATGGACATGAGTGTAAAGCTTAATCTGTCTTACCCAGCTGTTCTGCCGGCCAGTTCCAACAGCGCCCCTGTGGCTGACAAATCGGCTGCGGCGCCTCAGGCGGACAAGGTGCAAGCAGCTCCCGACACCGACGCCACCAACAAGGATGCGGATTCCTCCGAAAGACTCAAGCGGGCTGTTCAGGACATCGAAAAGTTCGTGCAGTCGATCAAGCGCAACCTGGAGTTCTCGATTGACGAACACTCCGGGAAAGTCATCGTCAAGGTCATCGCCAGCGAGACGGGTGAAGTGGTCAGGCAGATCCCTTCCGCCGAGGCCATGAAGTTGGCGGACAGTCTGAGTTCGGCGAGCAGTGTGCTGTTCGATGGAAAAGCCTGACAACTGGCATGAATAGTGTTTGCAGGATCTTTGACTGCTGATGAAGGTCAAAAGACCGGCAGCAACCTGACGGGAGAGGCACATGGCAAGTCCAATTTTACCGGGAACGGGCCTCGGCTCGGGCCTGGACATCGGTTCGATCGTTACTGCGCTGGTGAACGCCGACAAATCGGCCAAGCAGACGCAGATCGATACCGCGACCAAAACCAATACGCTGAAGATTTCCGGTGTTGCGTCCCTGAAGAGCGCCCTGGCGGCGTTTCAGAAGACCATGACCGATCTGAATGTTTCGCTTACCGCGTTCGCTGGCTATACGGCGACCTCCGGTACGGCGACCACCCTCACCTCGACTGCCGATAACACGGCCGTTCCCGGTACCTACAACGTGGTCGTGTCGAGTCTGGCCACGGGGTCGAAGGTCGCCAGTGCGGCGTTTGCCGGCGGTGCCAGCAGTGCCATTCCGAGTGGTACCCTGACTATCAGTCAAAATGGCACTAACTACAATGTCGACATCCCGGCCAATGCCACCCTGCAAAGCACCCGGGACCTGATCAACAGCAAGCTGAGCGGCAATGGCTTCTCGGCCAACATCGTGACCGACAGCTCTGGCGCGTCGCGCATGGTGATCAGTTCGACGACCACCGGTGCGGGTTCCGATATCAAGGTCAGCGGTATCGCCGGCCTGGCGATCGATGGTACCCAACTGATGGGTAACAATCCCTCGGCAACGGCATCCGGTGCGGTGACAGCGCTTGCCACCGACGCTTCGCTGACCGTGGACGGCCTGCAGGTCACCAGCAAGAGCAATACCGTCACCGGTGCGATCAGTGGTCTGACCCTGAACCTGCTATCGGCTGGTGCTCCCGGTGTCGGCGCCAGTTCGACAGTCACCGTCGCGACCAACACCAGCGGGCTGCAGACCTCGATCCAGTCGTTCGTCGACTCGTATAACACCCTGATGACTACCATCAATAGCCTGTCCAAGGCGACGGCGGATGCCGATGGCAATCTGACGGTATCGGCGGCGTTCACGGGTGATTCCCTGCCGCGTTCGCTGATTTCCGACATCCGCGAGCAGCTCACCGCTCCGGGGCCGGGTGGGGCGCTGTCCGTGCTGTCGCAACTGGGCGTTCTGACGGTGGCGGGTGGTAATTCCAGCAACTCCGGTAACCTGTCCTTCGACACCGCCGCGTTCAGCAAGGCCATGGCTACGCCTGGCATGAGTGGTCAGGTGCAGCAGTTGTTCAATGGCACCAACTCGACCAATGGCCTGTTTTCGCGCATCGGCAACACGCTCAACACCTACCTGGGGACGCCGGTTGCCGGTACCAGTCTGCGCACTGGCGGGTTGCTCGACGACCGTAACACCATTCTGCAGAAAACGGCCAAGAATCTGACCGATCAGCAGGCCGCCCTGGACTTGCGGGTCGCCAACATGACCAAGACACTGACGGCCAAGTACAATGCCATGGATCTTCTGGTTGGGCAGATGAAGGCGACGGCGAGCAGTATCACCTCGTTCTTCACTTCGCTGAACGCGCAGCAGTCCGCCAAGTAATCCAGGTTGACGCCAAAAACCCGGCTACGCTTAAAGGCGCGCCGGGTTTTTGCCTTTAGAGTTAAAGTTTTTTGACTCGAAGGCGATACACTGGACATACGAACTTTCAAGGTTGTAGCGAGGTACGACATGAACCCGATGTTAGCCCTTCGGCAGTATCAGAAAGTGGGGGCCCAGGCACAGACCTCCGAGGCCAGCCCTCACCGTCTGGTGCAGATGCTGATGGAAGGTGGCCTGGATCGCATTGCTCAGGCCAAGGGGGCTATCGAGCGCAAGGATATCCCCGCCAAGTGCGTGGCAATCGGCAAGGCCATCGGCATCGTCGGCGGCCTGCGTGAAGGTCTGGATCTGGAGAAGCAGGCGGATGCCCTGGCTGACCTGGACAGTCTCTATATCTACATGATGAGGCGTCTGGCCGAAGCCAATATCAAGTCCGATCCCAAGATCCTTGATGAAGTGGCAGGCCTGTTGAGCACGGTCAAAGAGGGTTGGGACGCCATCGGCGACCCCGCTCCAAAGTTCTAAGGAGTACAGCGTCATGAGCCTCGTACTGCAGCGTATCCAGGAAACCCGTGAAGCCCTGGTGAAAGCCCTGGCCGATCGTGACTGGGGCAGCATCGCCGAACTGGACCTCGCATGCCGTGCCTGCATGGAGGATGTGCTCAACGAGGCGTCGGTCGACGAGGATGCCTTGCGCAGCAGCCTGGAAGAACTGTTGCACGTCTATCGGCAGTTGCTGGAGACGGCGATGGCGGAGAGGCAGGCAATAGTCGACGAGATGCAACACCTCCAGCAGGCACAGAATGCGGCTAAGGTTTACCATTTATTCGGTTGACGCAGATTTCGCGCAGGGCAAATCGAGACGTACTTGCGCCATAAATTTGACTGCGTACGAATTTTTGACTTAACTAGTGCTGTTTTCCAGATTTCGGTCGTCTTTGAAGGTGATAGCCCACCTCGGGCGTCAAGGCTGCCCGCTCATCCAGGGCATCGAGTTGACTAGGGAAGTTGCTATTGCATGTGGCGTGAAACCAAAATTCTGCTGATCGATGACGATAGCGTTCGCCGCCGTGACTTGGCGGTGATTCTAAATTTTCTCGGCGAAGACAACCTGTCCTGCGGCAGCAATGACTGGCAGCAGGCGGCCGATTCCCTGGCGTCCAGTCGCGAGGTGTTGTGCGTCCTGATCGGGAGCGTCAACGCCAGCACCGGGTTATCGGGCTTGCTTAAGACACTCGGAACCTGGGATGAGTTCCTTCCTGTTCTGCTTTTGGGCGAAAATAGTTCCGCCGAGCTGCCCGAGGACCTGCGCCGCCGGGTGCTTTCCAGTCTCGAACTGCCACCCAGCTACAGCAAGCTGCTCGACTCGCTGCACCGTGCCCAGGTCTATCGCGAGATGTACGACCAGGCCCGCGAGCGTGGCCGTCAGCGCGAGCCGAACCTGTTCCGCAGTCTGGTTGGCACCAGTCGGGCGATCCAGCATGTGCGGCAGATGATGCAGCAGGTGGCCGATACCGACGCCAGCGTGCTGATCCTGGGCGAGTCCGGCACCGGCAAGGAAGTGGTGGCGCGCAACCTGCACTACCATTCCAAGCGGCGTGACGCGCCCTTCGTTCCGGTGAACTGCGGGGCGATTCCAGCCGAGCTGCTGGAGAGCGAGCTGTTCGGCCACGAGAAGGGCGCTTTCACCGGCGCCATCACCAGCCGGGCCGGGCGTTTCGAACTGGCCAATGGCGGGACGCTGTTCCTCGATGAAATCGGCGACATGCCGCTGCCGATGCAGGTCAAGCTGCTGCGCGTGCTGCAGGAGCGCACTTTCGAGCGCGTGGGCAGCAACAAGACCCAGAGCATCGACGTGCGGATCATCGCGGCCACCCACAAGAACCTCGAAAGCATGATCGAGGTGGGCAGCTTTCGGGAGGATCTCTACTATCGTCTGAACGTTTTCCCGATCGAGATGGCGCCACTGCGCGAGCGGGTCGAGGATATCCCGCTGCTGATGAACGAGCTGATCTCGCGCATGGAGCACGAGAAGCGCGGCTCGATCCGTTTCAACTCGGCCGCGATCATGTCGCTGTGCCGTCATGGCTGGCCGGGCAACGTCCGCGAACTGGCCAACCTGGTGGAGCGCATGGCGATCATGCATCCCTATGGTGTGATTGGCGTGGCCGAGCTGCCGAAGAAGTTCCGCTACGTCGATGACGAAGACGAGCAGATGGTTGACAGCCTGCGCAGCGACCTCGAGGAGCGTGTGGCGATCAATGGCCATACGCCGGACTTCAGCACGTCGGCGATGCTGCCTCCCGAAGGCCTGGACCTCAAGGACTATCTGGGCGGCCTGGAGCAGGGCTTGATCCAGCAGGCGCTGGACGATGCCAACGGGATCGTCGCGCGGGCCGCCGAGCGGCTGCGTATCCGGCGTACCACCCTGGTGGAGAAGATGCGCAAGTACGGCATGAGCCGTCGTGAGGGGGATGAGCAGGCGGACGATTGACGCCTGTTTCCCAAGTTGTTGAAAAATCGGGCGGTTTTTTTAGGCACGGGTATTGCTAGGTCTCCCGCAACCTTCCGTTTAAATGACGGTCAGCCAGCGAGAGACGACGATGCCCCAAGCCGCCCAGATGCCTACTGTCCCCGATATCCCGGGGCAACCCTCTTCTGTGGAGCAGGCAAGCCGGCTGGGTCTTGAGCAGGCGTTTGCCCTGTTCAACCAGATGTCTACGCAGCTCACCGATTCCTACAGCATGCTCGAGGCGCGGGTCACCGAACTCAAGGGTGAGCTGGCCGTGGTCAGCGCCCAGCGCATGGCCGAGCTGGCGGAAAAGGAGCGCCTGGCCAATCGCCTGCAGAACCTGCTGGACCTGCTGCCTGGCGGCGTCATCGTGATCGACTCCCATGGCTTCGTCTGCGAAGCCAATCCGGCCGCCCGTGAATTGCTCGGCGAGCCGCTGGAAGGCGAGCTGTGGCGCCAGGTGATCGCCCGCTGCTTCGCGCCACGCGAGGATGACGGTCATGAAATCTCGCTCAAGGATGGTCGGCGCCTGTCGATCGCCACGCGTTCGCTGGAAGGCGAGCCTGGACAACTGGTGCTGCTCAATGACCTGACTGAAACCCGTCGTCTCCAGGATCAGTTGGCCCGTCACGAGCGTCTGTCTTCCCTGGGGCGGATGGTCGCCTCCCTGGCTCATCAGATTCGCACGCCGCTGTCGGCGGCGCTGTTGTACGCCAGTCATCTCAATGAGCAGGCCTTGCCGGTGGAAACCCAGCAGCGTTTCGCCGGGCGCCTGAAAGAGCGTCTGCATGAACTCGAGCACCAGGTGCGCGACATGCTGGTGTTCGCCCGCGGCGAGTTGCCGCTGACCGACCGGTTGACCCCCGCGGCCCTGCTGCAGACCCTGCAGGCAGCTGCACAGACCCACGTGCAGGGCGTGGCGATCCGTTGGCAGTGCGATAGTCATGGGGGCGAGTTGCTGTGCAATCGTGACACCCTGGTCGGCGCGCTGCTCAATCTGCTCGAGAACGCCATGCAGGCCAGCGGGGCCGATGTGCTCCTCAAGGTGCATCTGTACAGTCGCGGCAATACCTTGCGCCTGAGTATCAGTGACAACGGCAGCGGGATCGAGCCGCAGGTGCTGGCGCGCCTGGGCGAGCCTTTCTTCACCACCAAGACCACCGGAACCGGGCTCGGCCTGGCGGTGGTCAAGGCCGTCGCCCGGGCGCACCAGGGCGACATGCAATTACGTTCACGTCCGGGGCGCGGCACCTGCGCGATGTTGTGCCTGCCGCTGATTCCCGGCGCCACGGAGGCATAGCGATGGCGGCACGGATCAGGGTTCTGTTGGTCGAGGATGATCGGGCGCTGCGCGAGGCCCTGGCGGACACCTTGCTGCTGGCCGGGCATGATTTTCGCGCGGTGCCCTGCGCCGAGGCTGCACTGGAGGCCGTGGCGCAGGAATCCTTCAGCCTGGTGGTCAGCGACGTGAACATGCCGGGCATGGACGGGCATCAACTGCTCGGCCTGCTGCGGGCCCGCCAGCCGCTGCTGCCGGTGCTGCTGATGACTGCCCATGGCGCGGTCGAGCGCGCCGTGGAAGCGATGCGCCAGGGCGCCGCCGACTATCTGGTCAAGCCCTTCGAACCCAGGGCGCTGTTGGAGTTGGTGGAGCGTCATGCGCTGGGGTTGTCCGGTGCGCTGGAGAGCGAGGGGCCGATCGCCGCCGAGCCGGCCAGCGCGCAGTTGCTCGAACTGGCTTCGCGGGTGGCCCGCAGCGATTCGACGGTGCTGATCTCCGGTGAGTCGGGTACCGGCAAGGAAGTGCTGGCGCGTTACATCCATCAGCAATCCCAGCGTGCAGGACAACCGTTTGTCGCGATCAACTGCGCGGCCATCCCGGACAACATGCTCGAAGCTACGCTATTTGGTCATGAGAAGGGGGCCTTCACCGGCGCGATCGCATCCCAGGCGGGCAAGTTCGAGCAGGCCGATGGCGGCACTCTCCTGCTCGACGAGATTTCCGAGATGCCCCTCGGGCTGCAGGCAAAGCTGCTGAGGGTATTGCAGGAGCGTGAGGTCGAGCGGGTCGGGGCGCGCAAGCCGATTGCCCTGGATATCCGGGTGGTGGCGACCACCAACCGTGATCTGGCTGCCGAGGTGGCGGCGGGGCGCTTCCGTGAGGACCTCTTTTACCGGCTGTCGGTTTTTCCGCTGGCCTGGCGTCCATTGCGCGAGCGGACTGCCGATATCCTGCCACTGGCCGAGCGCCTGTTGGTCAAGCACAGCGCGAAAATGAAGCACGCTGCCGTCAGATTGTCGCCTGGGGCCCAGGCTTGCCTGGTCGCTCATGCGTGGCCTGGCAATGTTCGCGAACTCGACAATGCGATCCAGCGCGCGTTGATTCTGCAGCAGGGCGGAGTCATCCAGGCCGAGGATTTCTGCCTCGCCGGGCCGATCGGCTGTGCACCGTTGCCGGCGACGCGGGCGCCATCGGGGGAGGCGGACGCCAGCGAAATGGCGGTGGCGGAGTCCGCCGGGGCGCTCGGTGACGACCTGCGTCGGCGTGAGTTCCAGATGATCATCGACACCTTGCGCGCCGAGCGCGGGCGTCGCAAGGAGGCGGCCGAGCGCCTGGGTATCAGTCCGCGTACGCTGCGCTACAAATTGGCGCAGATGCGCGATGCCGGCATGGACGTGGAAGCCTATCTGTTCGCCACTTGAGTCGCTTCACCCGTTATACGGTCATGTATCGGTTTTTATTCGGAGGCGACAAGGAGATGGCACCCTTGTTGCTAACACCAGTGTTAACCGCTGCACGAGTGTCAAAAAATTGCAGGTTGCCGGAGAGAGTAGTTCATGAGCCAGGGTATTGAATTCAATCGGTTGATGTTGGACATGCGCGCCATGCAAATGGATGCCATGGCTCAGCCGAAGTCGGCTGTGGCCGCGCCAGAGGTTGCCGGCAGCAGCTTTGCCGACCTGCTCGGCCAGGCCGTCAACAAGGTCAGCGATACCCAGCAGGCTTCGAGCCAGTTGGCCAATGCCTTCGAAATCGGCAAGAGCGGCGTCGACCTGACGGACGTGATGATTGCCTCGCAAAAGGCCAGCGTTTCGTTCCAGGCCTTGACCCAGGTCCGCAACAAGCTGGTCCAGGCGTATCAAGACATCATGCAGATGCCGGTTTAAGGGCGAGATTGAGTCATGGCAGAAGCAGTCGCCGAGAACGTACCGGCCAAGGCCGGTGCGACAGAGAGCAAGCCGCTGTTCGGTTTGTCCTTTCTGGAAAACCTTTCCGAGATGACCATGCTGCGTCAGGTCGGCCTGATGGTCGGCCTGGCTGCCAGCGTGGCGATTGGTTTTGCCGTGGTGTTGTGGTCCCAGCAACCTGACTACCGGCCGCTTTACGGCAGCCTGGCCGGTATGGATGCCAAGCAGGTCACCGAAACCCTGACGGCGGCGGACATTCCCTACACCGTCGAACCGAATTCCGGTGCGCTGCTGGTCAAGGCCGAGGATGTGTCCCGTGCCCGTCTGAAACTGGCCGCCGCCGGTGTGGCGCCGACCGATGGCAACATCGGCTTCGAGATCCTCGACAAGGAACAGGGCCTGGGCACCAGCCAGTTCATGGAGGCGACCCGTTACCGGCGCGGCCTTGAAGGCGAACTGGCGCGGACCATCTCCAGCCTGAACAACGTCAAGGCGGCCCGTGTGCACCTGGCGATTCCGAAAAGCTCGGTGTTCGTCCGTGACGAGCGCAAGCCAAGCGCCTCGGTGCTGGTCGAGCTGTACCCTGGCCGTTCCCTGGAACCGGGCCAGGTGGTGGCGATCATCAACCTGGTGGCAACCAGCGTCCCCGAGCTGAACAAATCGCAGATCACCGTGGTCGACCAGAAGGGCAACCTGCTCTCCGACCAGGCGCAGAACTCCGAACTGACCATGGCCGGCAAGCAGTTCGACTACAGCCGCCGCATGGAAAGCATGCTGACTCAGCGCGTGCATAACATCCTGCAACCGATCCTCGGCAATGATCGCTACAAGGCCGAGGTTTCGGCGGATGTCGACTTCAGTTCGGTCGAATCGACCTCCGAGCAGTTCAATCCGGACCAGCCGGCGCTGCGCAGCGAGCAGTCGACCAGTGAACAGCGCACCGCCAGCAACGGCCCGCAGGGTGTTCCGGGAGCCTTGAGCAACCAGCCGCCGGCACCGGCTTCGGCGCCGCAGACCACCGGTGGTGCCACCGCTTCGGCCGGTGCGGTGCAACCTGGCCAGCCGCTGCTCGATGCCAACGGCCAGCAGATCATGGACCCGGCGACCGGTCAGCCGATGCTGGCGCCGTATCCGTCGGACAAGCGTCAACAATCCACCAAGAACTTCGAGCTGGATCGCTCCATCAGCCATACCAAGCAGCAGCAGGGTCGCCTGACCCGCCTGTCGGTGGCGGTGGTGGTCGATGACCAGGTCAAGGTCAACCCGGCCAACGGCGAAACCACCCGCAACCCGTGGAGCGCCGACGAATTGGCGCGCTTCACCCGCCTGGTGCAGGATGCCGTCGGTTTCGATGCCAGCCGCGGCGACAGCGTGAGCGTGATCAACGTACCGTTCTCCGCCGAGCGTGGAGAAGTGATCGCCGATATTCCGTTCTATTCGCAACCCTGGTTCTGGGATGTGGTCAAACAGGTACTGGGCGTGCTGTTCATCCTGGTGCTGGTGTTCGGCGTGCTGCGTCCGGTGCTGAACAACATCACCAACGGTGGCAAGAGCAAGCAGTTGGCCGGTCTCGGCGACGTCGAACTCGGTGGCATGGGCGGCCTGGATGGCGAGCTGGCCAACGACCGCGTGAGCCTCGGCGGTCCGCAGAGCATCCTCCTGCCAAGCCCAAGTGAAGGCTATGACGCGCAGTTGAACGCCATCAAGAGTCTGGTAGCCGAAGATCCGGGCCGTGTGGCACAGGTCGTCAAAGAGTGGATTAACGCCGATGAGTAATAACGCCGCCGTCACCCAGAAGCTGACCCGGGTGGATAAAGCCGCGATCCTGCTGCTGTCGCTGGGCTCTGCCGATGCCGCGCAGGTGTTGCGTCACATGGGGCCCAAGGAGGTCCAGCGTGTCGGCGTGGCCATGGCACAGATGCGCAACGTGCATCGCGAGCAGGTCGAGCAGGTCATGAGCGAGTTCGTCGACATCGTCGGCGACCAGACCAGCCTGGGCGTCGGCTCCGACGACTACGTGCGCAAGATGCTCACCCAGGCCCTGGGCGAGGACAAGGCCAACGGCCTGATCGACCGTATCCTGCTCGGTGGCAACACCAGCGGCCTGGACAGCCTCAAGTGGATGGAGCCACGCGCCGTGGCCGATGTCATCCGCTACGAGCACCCGCAGATCCAGGCGATCGTCGTGGCCTATCTCGACCCCGACCAGGCCGGCGAAGTGCTGAACAACTTCGACCACAAGGTGCGCCTGGACATCATCCTGCGGGTTTCCTCGCTGAACACCGTGCAGCCGGCGGCCCTCAAGGAGCTCAACCAGATTCTCGAGAAGCAGTTCTCCGGCAACTCCAACGCCGCCCGTACCACCCTGGGCGGTATCAAGCGTGCCGCGGACATCATGAACTTCCTCGACAGCTCGATCGAAGGCCAGCTCATGGATTCGATCCGCGAAGTGGACGAGGATCTGTCGACCCAGATCGAAGACCTCATGTTCGTCTTCAACAACCTGTCCGATGTCGACGACCGCGGTATCCAGGCGCTGCTGCGCGAAGTCTCCTCGGACGTGCTGGTACTGGCGCTCAAGGGCTCCGACGAGAACGTCAAGGAAAAGATCTTCAAGAACATGTCCAAGCGTGCGGCGGAATTGCTGCGCGACGACCTCGAGGCCAAGGGCCCGGTCCGCGTCAGCGACGTGGAGACCGCGCAGAAGGAAATCCTCACCATCGCCCGCCGTATGGCCGAAGCCGGAGAAATCGTGCTCGGTGGCAAGGGCGGCGAAGAGATGATCTAAGGATCGAGCCATGACTGATCCAACCGATCTGATCCGCGCGCGAGACGTCAGCGGCTTCGACCTGTGGTCGCTGCCCAGTTTCGACCCGCAGGTGGAAGAACCCGAGCCGGAGCCGGAGGAAGAGCCGCAGGCCGAGATCGAGGAAGTGCCGCTGGAGGAGGTCCAGCCACTGACCCTCGAGGAGCTCGAGACCATTCGCCAGGAAGCCTACAACGAAGGCTTCGCGGTAGGTGAGCGGGAAGGCTTCCACAGTACCCAGATCAAGGTCCGCCAGGAGGCCGAAGTGGCCCTGGGGGTCAAGCTGGCCAACCTCGAGCGGCTTATGGGCAACCTGTTCCAGCCCATCGCCGAGCAGGACCAGCAGATCGAGAAGACCCTGGTGCGACTGGTCGGGCATATCACCCGGCAGGTCATCCAGCGCGAACTCAAGACCGATTCCAGCCAGATCGAACACGTGCTGCGCGAAGCGCTCAAGCTGTTGCCGCTGGAAGTCGACAATGTGCGGCTGTACATCAATCCGCAGGATTTCGAGCAGGTCAAGGCCTTGCGCGAGCGCCACGAGGCGTCCTGGCGCATCGTCGAGGACGAGGCGCTGCTGCCTGGCGGTTGTCGGGTCGAGACCGAGCACAGCCGGATCGATGCCAGCGTCGAAACGCGGATCGAACAGGCGATCGCCCAACTGTTCGATCAGATGCACGAGCAGTCGCTGCATCCGGCCCAGCCCGACCTCCAGGTCGACCTGGGTGAATTCCACGTGCCGCTAGGCACCCCGGAACCCGCCGATGCGTCTTGAACGGACCAGCTTCGGCAAGCGCTTGAGCTCTTACGCCGACGCGATCAATCTGCCGGGACAACCGATTCTCGAAGGGCGCCTGTTGCGCATGGTCGGCCTCACCCTCGAAGCCGAGGGCTTGCGCGCGGCCATGGGCGCGCGCTGCGTGGTGATCAACGACGACAGTTACCATCCAGTGCAGGTCGAAGCCGAGGTCATGGGCTTCTCCGGCAACAAGGTGTTCCTGATGCCGGTGGGCAGCGTCGCCGGTATCGCGCCGGGGGCCCGGGTCGTGCCGCTGGCCGATACCGGCCGCCTGCCGATGGGCATGGGCATGCTCGGCCGGGTGTTGGACGGGGCCGGGCGGGCGCTGGACGGCAAGGGCGGGATGAAGGCCGAGGACTGGGTGCCGCTGGACGGTCCGACCATCAATCCGCTCAATCGTGACCCCATCCACCAGCCGCTGGATGTCGGTATCCGCTGCATCAACGGATTGTTGACGGTGGGCCGTGGTCAGCGTCTCGGGCTGTTCGCCGGTACCGGCGTCGGCAAGAGTGTGCTGTTGGGCATGATGACCCGTTTCACCGAGGCCGACATCATCGTGGTCGGGCTGATCGGCGAGCGGGGTCGTGAGGTGAAGGAGTTCATCGAGCACATCCTGGGTGAGGAGGGGCTCAAGCGTTCGGTGGTGGTTGCATCCCCTGCCGACGATGCACCACTGATGCGTTTGCGTGCGGCGATGTACTGTACGCGGATCGCCGAGTATTTCCGCGACAAGGGCAAAAATGTCCTGCTGCTGATGGATTCGCTGACCCGCTTCGCCCAGGCTCAGCGGGAAATCGCCCTGGCCATCGGTGAGCCGCCGGCGACCAAGGGTTATCCGCCTTCGGTATTCGCCAGGTTGCCGAAACTGGTGGAGCGGGCCGGTAATGCCGAGGCCGGCGGCGGCTCGATCACCGCCTTCTATACCGTGCTGTCGGAAGGCGACGACCAGCAGGACCCGATCGCCGACTCGGCGCGGGGTGTGTTGGACGGGCACATCGTGCTGTCCCGGCGTCTGGCCGAGGAGGGGCATTACCCGGCCATCGACATCGAGGCATCCATCAGTCGGGTGATGCCAGCGGTAGTCAGTCCCGACCACATGAAGCGCGCGCAATACTTCAAGCAGCTCTGGTCGCGTTATCAACAGGCACGTGACCTGATCAGCGTCGGTGCCTATGTGGCTGGCGGCGATCGCGAGACCGACACGGCGATCTCGCTGCAGCCGGCGATGGTTCAGTACCTGCGCCAAAGCCTGAACGACAACGTCAGCCTCGGCGAGAGCGACGCGCACCTGTCGACGATCTTCGCCCCGGCGGCGGGCGGCTGATCCGGCCATGGCCCAGAGTCGAGCCGCGCGCCTGGCGCCGGTGGTCGAGATGGCCGAGAGCAAGGAGCGCACGGCTGCCCAGCGCCTGGGTTATTTCCAGGGGCAGGTGCAACTGGCGCAGAACAAGCTGGCCGACCTCGAAGGGTTTCGCCTGCAGTATCAGGAACAATGGATCGAGCGTGGCCGGCACGGCGTTTCCAGTCAGTGGCTGCTGGGCTACCAGCAGTTTCTCAGCCAGTTGGATACCGCGGTGGCCCAGCAGCGCCAGAGCCTGGCCTGGCACCAGAACAATCTCGACAAGGGCCGGGTAGTCTGGCAGGAGGCCTATGCCCGTGTCGAAGGCCTGCGCAAGCTGGTTCAGCGCTACATCGAAGAGGCCCGGATGCTGGAGGACAAGCGCGAGCAGAAACTGCTGGACGAGTTGTCCCAGCGCCTGCCGCGCCAGAACGCCTACTGAGTGCCCGGCGGACAGGTCCCGCGTTCCAGGCGGGGCGCGGGTCGACCGCAGGTATTTTGACGGTCTTGGTTGCCCTGCCGTCAGCGGGGTGCTAAACCTTGTACACATTGCCACTGACAAGGAAGCTGGATCATGGCTGTAGAGTCTGCAGTAAGTGACAACGGCAGGAAATTGACGATCTCCATCAAGGGGCGCTTCGATTTCGGCAAGCATCAGGAGTTTCGCGATTCCTACGAGCGGGTCGACACCAGGCCCGACTCGGTGGTCGTCGATCTGAAGGATGCCACCTACCTCGACAGTTCGGCCCTGGGGATGCTGCTCCTGTTGCGTGACCATGCGGGCGGCGACAGTGCCGATATCCGCGTGATCAACAGCAACTCGGACGTGCGCAAGATCCTCGCCATCTCCAATTTCGACAAGCTCTTCGATATCGCCTGACGATCATGCAGTCCGATGAGGAGCCGCTGACGGTACTGATTGCCGAGGATGGTGCGGCCGACCGCTTGCTGCTGTCGAGTATCGTGCGACGTCAGGGGCACACGGTGCTCACTGCCAGCAATGGCGCCGAGGCGGTCGAGGTGTTCCAGGCGCAGGGGCCGCAACTGGTGCTGATGGATGCGCTGATGCCGGTGATGGACGGCTTCGAGGCCGCGCGGCGGATCAAGCGGCTGGCTGGCGAGTCGCTGGTGCCGATCATCTTTCTCACCTCCCTGACCGAAAGCAGCGCGCTGGTTCGTTGCCTGGAGGCGGGCGGTGACGACTTCCTGGCAAAACCCTACAACCAGGTCATTCTCGCGGCCAAGATCAAGGCGATGGATCGCCTGCGCCGCTTGCAGGCGACCGTACTGCAGCAGCGTGACCTGATCGCCCGGCACCATGACTACCTGCTCAACGAGCAGCGGGTGGCCAAGGCGGTGTTCGACAAGGTCGCCCACTCCGGCTGCCTGCGGGCCCCGAACATCCGTTACCTGCAATCGCCCTACGCGCTGTTCAATGGCGACCTGTTGCTGGCGGCTTATACGCCGGGTGGCGACATGCACATCCTGCTTGGCGATTTCACCGGTCATGGCCTGCCGGCCGCCGTCGGCGCGATGCCGCTGGCGGAAGTCTTCTATGGCATGACCGCCAAGGGCTACGGGCCGGCGGAAACCCTGCGTGAGATGAACGCCAAGCTCAAGCGTATCCTGCCGGTGGACATGTTCTGCTGCGCCACCTTTCTGCGTCTGAGCCCGCATCGGCGGGCGGTCGAGGTGTGGAACGGCGGCATGCCCGACGGCTATCTGTACGATGTCGCCTCGGGCGAGCGCCGGCCGCTGGTGGCCCGGCATCTGCCGCTGGGGGTGCTGGGGGCCAAGGCCTTCGACGACCGCACCGAGGTCTATCCCATGGCCCGGGGCGATCGGATCATCCTGCTGTCGGACGGCGTCATCGATACCTGTAACGGTGATGAGCAATTGTTCGGTGTGGAGCGCCTGCACCAGGTGTTCGAGCGCAACCGGGATGCGGATCTGCTGTTCGAGGAGGTCCAGGAGGCGCTCAGGCGGTTCGGTGGCGTGGCCCGCGACGATATCAGCCTGGTGGAGATCGGCCTGCCCGAGATCGGCGCGCAGTTGCCGACGGCGGTGGTCTATTCCGACAGCGGTGAGTCCTGTCCGCTGGACTGGTCGGTCAATTTCGAATTCCGCGCCGCGACGCTGCGGCGCTTCAACCCATTGCCCTACCTGTTGCAACTGCTGACGGAGGTGCATGGCTTGCGGGCCCTCGGCGGCGCCTTGTACAGCGTGCTCGCCGAGCTGTATTCCAATGCCCTGGAACATGGCGTGCTGGGCCTGGATTCCAACCTCAAACGCGATGTGCGCGGCTTCGCGCAATACTATGAGCAGCGCAACCGGCGTCTGCTCGACCTGAGCGAGGGATTTGTCCGCGTCAGCCTGCGGGTGACCCCGGAAGGCGAGGGTGGGCGACTGTCCATCGAGGTCGAGGACAGCGGTGCCGGTTTCGATTTCGAGCGGGTCATGGAGTGCCCGCCGGAGGTTGGACGGTTGTCGGGGCGTGGTATCGGCCTGGTCCGCCAGCTTGGTCACCGCGCCCGCTGGTCCAAGGGCGGCCGGTGTGCCCACGTGGAGTTTTCGTGGGGGCCTCAGGCATAATTCACGGGTGTTGATCAGGGAGCGAATCAGTGAGCGTCAATCAGGAAGAACACCTCGACTACGACGTGCTCAATGCATTGCAGGAAGTCATGGAGGACGAGTATCCGGTATTGCTGGACACCTTCCTCGACGATTCGGAAAAACGCCTGGGCCAGTTGCATCAGGCCAACAACCCGGCCGAGCTGGGGCTGGTCGCCCATAGCTTCAAGGGCAGCAGCAGCAACATGGGCGCTTTCCATCTGGCCGACCTTTGCCGGCAGTTGGAAGAACAGGCCGCGCAGTTGCCGCTACCGGAGATCGAGGCTCTGCTCGGGCGGATCGATCGCGAGTACGAGCAGGTGCGCTTTCTGTATGCGCGCGAACGCGAGCGGTTCCCGGTCAAGCATTAGTTGACGACGCTGTCGGATAAGCTGGCCCGAACCTTGCTTGCACTCCCTGTATTGAATCTACGATCCCTGTGCAGCGGAGACTGTTTTATGCCCCTCGCTCCCAATCCTTTCCTGCAGGCCACCGCTGCGGCCAAGTCCAAGGTTGACCTGGCGAGCAGTCAGCCAACCCCGGCTGCGGAGCCCAAGGACAATGCTTCCAGCTTTGCCCAGGTCTACAAGGACACCCAGAGCAAACCGGTCAAGCAGGCGGATGCACCGCTCAAGTCGACCCGCGACACCAGTGCGGTGGCACCGGCAAAAAAAGACACCATCGCCAGCAAGAAGGACGACGTGGCAAAGCCGGCGGTTGCCGATAGCGGCAATTCCTTGCCTGCCAGCAAGGCCGATGACAAGACCACCACCAGCAGCGATAGCGCGCAGGCTGGCGGCGAGGGGCAGGCGAATGCCGACGACAGCGGCAAGGACACGGCCGGCAGCGCCCCGGTGGCGGATGCCGTGCCGGTCGATCCGGCGCTGATCCAGGCTGTCGTCACACCGCCGGTCGCTGAGACGCCGCCCGCGCCGGTGCAGCCGGAACCGGTGGTGGAGACACCACTGGCGACAACCGCGACCGTGACACCGGTGCAGGCGGCTGCGATCCCGACGGGCACCGATGACTTCGATCCGAACGCCGATCCGTTGGACAACCTGCCGGTCGTGCGCCTGGCGATGGAGCAGAGCGGGCACGTGTCGACCGCCAGTCAGTCGGCCACCGCCAAGACTGCCGGCAACGCTGATCAGGATCCGACTCAGGCGCAGAACCTGGCTGGCAATCTGGGCCTGCTGGTCGCTCAGAAAACCGACGCGGGCACCACCGAGCAGGGGGGCGAGAAGTCCTTCAAGGGCCTGATCGAGGATGGCCTGAAGGATCTGAAAAGCGCTTCGAGCGACACCCGTGTGGATGATTTCGCCAATCGCCTGGCGGCCCTGACTCAGGCGGTGGTGCCCAAGACTGCCAATGCGCTGCCGGTCAACCAGCCGCTGGCCATGCACCAGAGCGGCTGGACCGAGGAAGTGGTCAACCGGGTCATGTATCTGTCGAGTGCCAACCTCAAATCCGCTGACATTCAACTGGAACCGGCGGAACTGGGGCGACTGGACATCAAGGTCAACATGTCGGCCGACCAGACCACGCAGATCAATTTCATCAGCGGTCATGCCGCTGTTCGCGATGCGCTGGAAGGCAACATGTTCCGTCTGCGCGAGATGCTTCAGCAGCAGGGCCTGGGCCAGGCCGATGTCAGCGTGTCTGACCAGGCGCGTGGCTGGGCCGGTCAGGGGCAGGACCCGCAACAGCAGCAACAGCAGGCCCAGAAGGGGAGCAACAACGGCGGCACCCGCGTCGACGGTGGTGATGATGACCTGTCCGTCGCGGCTGTCGGTGAGGCGGCTGCGGCGGCGGCCGGCACCAGTGTGGTGGTCGGTTCCAGCGCGGTCGACTACTACGCCTGATCCTTCCCGCCGTGTGGTCGGGAAGCTTTTGCAGGAGCCGGGTTGCTGGCGATTGCGATGTTTCAGTCAGCGCAACCATCGACTGTCAAATCGCTATCGCCAGCAAGCGGAGCGCCGCCCGGCCGGCTCCCACAGGCTTCAGCGAAGCGTCGGACCGCCGCGAAGAAGCCCTCAAACCTTGCGCACAACCATAGAGTCTCCCATCGTCAAGGCGTCAGTCGAGTTCCTTTCGCGGCTCAATGCCTCTCTCCTTTGAGTTTGTCTCAACTCTGGCATAACACTTGCCTCAGCCTTGCCGTGCGACTGTGAAAAATCGAATAGTGACGGATTATTGGCATGGCGAAGAGCGAAGCGGCAGCGGTAAAGGAACCAGGCGGGAAAAGCAAACTCAAGCTGATTATCGTGATCGTGGTGGCCCTGTTATTGGCCATCGGTCTTTCCGTGGGCGCGACCTGGTACTTCATGCACAGTGCCCAGAGCAAGCCCGCCTCCGAAGCGCATGCCGAGGCGGCCCCGACCGGCAAGCAGCCGGCGATCTACGAGCCGATGGCGCCAGCCTTTGTCACCAACTTCAAGGATGCCAGCGGCCGCCAGCGCTACATGCAGGTGAGCATCACCCTGCTGGCGCGCAACCAGGCTGACCTGGAAGCCTTGAGAGTCCATATGCCGGTGATCCGCAACAACCTGGTCATGCTGTTCTCCGGGCAGGCCTACGAAACCCTCGCGACACCGGTCGGCCAGGAACTGCTGCGCCAGAAGGCCACTGCCAGCGTGCAGGAAGTGGCCCAGAAAGAGGTGGGCAAGCCGGTGGTCGAACAGTTGCTCTTCACTAACTACGTACTGCAGTAGGATCACGACATGGCCGTGCAGGACCTGCTGTCCCAGGATGAGATCGATGCCCTCTTGCATGGCGTCGACGACGGCCTGGTGCAGACCGAAAACGTTGCCGACCCCGGCAGCGTCAAAAGTTACGACCTGACCAGCCAGGATCGCATCGTCCGTGGACGCATGCCGACCCTGGAGATGATCAACGAGCGTTTTGCCCGCTACACCCGTATCAGCATGTTCAACATGCTGCGCCGTTCCGCCGACGTGGCGGTAGGTGGGGTGCAAGTGATGAAATTCGGCGAATACGTGCACTCGCTGTACGTGCCGACCAGTCTCAACCTGGTCAAGATCAAGCCATTGCGCGGTACTGCGCTGTTCATTCTCGACGCCAAGCTGGTGTTCAAGCTGGTGGACAACTTCTTCGGCGGCGATGGTCGTCACGCCAAGATCGAGGGTCGCGAGTTCACCCCGACCGAACTGCGGGTGGTGCGCATGGTGCTGGAGCAGGCCTTCATCGACCTGAAGGAGGCCTGGCAGGCGATCATGGAAGTCAATTTCGAGTACATCAACTCGGAAGTGAACCCGGCCATGGCCAACATCGTCGGCCCGAGCGAGGCGGTGGTGGTGTCCACTTTCCATATCGAGCTCGACGGTGGGGGGGGCGACCTGCACGTGACCATGCCGTATTCGATGATCGAGCCGGTGCGCGAAATGCTCGATGCCGGCTTCCAGTCGGATCTCGACGACCAGGATGAACGCTGGGTCAAGGCCCTGCGCGAAGACGTGCTGGATGTGGCCGTGCCACTCAGTGCCACCGTGGCCCGTCGACAACTGCGCCTGCGGGACATCCTGCACATGCAGCCGGGCGACGTGATTCCGGTGGAGTTGCCCGAGGACATGATCATGCGCGCCAACGGCGTGCCGTCGTTCAAGGTCAAGCTCGGTTCCCACAAGGGCAACCTGGCGCTGCAAGTGATTTCGCCGATCGAGCGCCGTTGAGCGCTCGACCAGGCATGTACCGTTAACTGAATTTCTGCCTGCCGAGGATGACTCATGGCTGATGAACACGATATGAACGACCAGGCCCTGGCTGACGAATGGGCGGCCGCCCTGGAAGAGTCCGGTGAATCCGGCCAGGCCGATATCGACGCCCTGCTGGCGGCCGATGCGGCCACCGCGCCAGGCTCCAACCGCCTGCCGATGGAAGAGTTCGGCAGTGTGCCGAGGAGCCAGGACCCGGTCACCCTCGATGGACCGAACCTGGACGTGATCCTGGACATCCCGGTGTCGATTTCCATGGAAGTCGGCAGCACCGATATCAACATCCGCAACCTGCTGCAGTTGAACCAGGGGTCGGTGATCGAACTCGACCGTCTGGCCGGCGAGCCACTGGACGTGCTGGTCAACGGTACGCTGATCGCTCATGGTGAAGTGGTGGTGGTGAACGAAAAGTTCGGTATCCGTCTGACCGACGTGATCAGTCCGAGCGAACGTATCAAGAAGTTGCGCTGAATGAGCAGGCTTCTCGGCGCGCTCCTGTGCTTGCCGCTCTCTGCGTTGGCTGCCGAGCCCGCGGCCACGGCGGCGGCTGCGCCGACGGTCGGTGGCGGCATGGCCGGGCAGTTGGCGCAGTTGGTACTGGGCCTGCTGCTGGTGCTGGTGGTGATCTTCGCTCTCGCCTGGATGGTGCGTCGCGTGCAGCAGGCGGGGCCGGCGGGCAAGGCGCAGGTGATCGAGCTGATCGGTTCACGCGCGCTCGGACCGCGTGACCGGCTGGTGCTGGTACAGGTCGGCAAGGAACAGATCCTGCTCGGCCTGACACCGGGCACGATTACCCCGTTGCACGTGCTCAAGGAGCCGGTGCAGGTGTCGAATGGCGAGCCGGCGGCGCCGGAGTTCGCCCAACGCCTGATGGAATTGCTGGGTAAGGACAAGAAGTGATGGTTGCGTTGCGTTTCATCCTGACCCTGGTGCTGGTACTGGCCGCACCGCTGGCGTTCGCTGCCGATCCGTTGTCGATCCCGGCGATCACCCTCGGCACGGGCGCCAACGGCCAGCAGGAGTACTCGGTCAGCCTGCAGATCCTGCTGATCATGACGGCGCTGAGCTTCATTCCGGCGTTCGTCATCCTGATGACCAGCTTCACCCGGATCATCATCGTCTTCTCGATCCTGCGCCAGGCTCTGGGCTTGCAGCAGACGCCGTCGAACCAGATCCTTACCGGCATGGCGCTGTTCCTGACGATGTTCGTCATGGCGCCAGTGTTCGACAAGGTCAATCAGCAGGCCCTGCAGCCTTATCTCGCCGAAAAGCTCACGGCCCAGGATGCGGTGCTCAAGGCTCAGGGGCCGGTCAAGGACTTCATGCTGGCACAGACCCGCAGCAGTGACCTGGAGCTGTTCATGCGCTTGTCCAAGCGCACCGACATCGCCTCGCCCGACCAGGCGCCGCTGACCATCATCGTGCCGGCCTTCGTCACTTCCGAGCTGAAGACCGCGTTCCAGATCGGTTTCATGATCTTCATCCCGTTCCTGATCATCGACCTGGTGGTTGCCAGTGTGTTGATGGCGATGGGTATGATGATGCTGTCGCCGCTGATCATCTCCCTGCCGTTCAAGATCATGCTGTTCGTGTTGGTGGATGGATGGGCGCTGATCATCGGTACCTTGGCCGGCAGTTTCGGTGGTGTCTAGATCTATACGAGTAACGTGCCATGACGCCTGAAGTAGCCCTTGATATTTTCCGCGATGCCCTCTGGCTGACCACGCTGATGGTTTCTGTGCTGGTGGTGCCGAGCCTGGTGATCGGTCTGATCGTGTCGATGTTCCAGGCCGCCACGCAGATCAACGAACAGACCCTGGGCTTTCTGCCGCGACTGCTGGTGATGCTGATCACCCTGATCGTCGTCGGTCCGTGGATGGTGCAGAAATTCATGGAGTACATCCAGACGCTCTACGCCAGCATTCCGCAGGTCATTGGCTGACATGTCGCTGCTCGCGCTGACCGATACGCAGATCAGTACCTGGGTCGCGAGCTTCATGCTGCCGCTGTTCCGGGTCGGCGCGATGCTGATGACCATGCCGATCTTCGGTACGGCCCTGGTTTCGCGACGGATACGAATGTATTTCACCCTGGCCATTACCGTGGTGATCACCCCGGGGTTGCCGCCGATGCCCGAGGTTCATCCGCTCGACCTCAGCGGGCTGATGCTGATCGCCGAGCAGATCATCATCGGCGCCTTGCTCGGTTTCTCCCTGCAGATGCTGTTTCAGGCCTTCGTGGTGGCCGGGCAGATCGTCGCGATCCAGATGGGCATGGGCTTCGCCTCGATGGTCGACCCGGTCAACGGAGTCTCGACCGCGATGATCGGGCAGTTCTTGACCATGCTGGTGACGCTGATGTTCCTCGCGATGAACGGCCACCTGGTGGTGTTCGAGGTGCTGACCGAGAGTTTTACCACCCTGCCGGTGGGCAGCGGCCTGGCGGCTACGGATTTCTGGCAGATCGCTGGCAAGCTCGGCTGGGTGCTCGCGGCCGCGCTGATGCTGGTTCTGCCGGCGATCACCGCACTGCTGGTAGTGAACGTCGCCTTCGGCATCATGACCCGTGCGGCGCCGCAACTGAACATTTTTTCCATCGGCTTCCCGCTGACGCTGGCCCTGGGGATGCTGATCCTCTGGGTCAGCCTCGGGGACCTTCTCAATCAGTATCAACCGCTGGTCGCCGAGGCCTTGCAGTTTTTACGTGAATTGGCACGGGCGCGCTGAGCATGGCAGAGAGCGAGAGCGGTCAGGACAAGACAGAACAACCCACCGAGAAGCGCAAGAGGGAGTCCCGGGAAAAGGGCGAAATTGCCCGTTCCAAGGAACTCAATACATTGGTGGTGATGATGGCCGGCACGGGCGGGGTGCTGATGTTCGGCGGTACGCTGGCCCAGCACATGGCCGAACTGATGCGGCTGAACTTCACCCTGTCGCGCGAGGTGGTGCTCGACCAGCGCTACATGGCGATCTTCCTGCTGCAGTCGGGCAAGGCGGCGCTCCTGGCGGTTCAGCCGCTGCTGCTGACCCTGTTGGCTGCCGCCCTCATCGGGCCGGTTTCCCTGGGGGGCTGGTTGTTCGCCGCCGGCAGCATGGCGCCCAAGTTCAGCCGGATGAACCCGCTATCCGGTCTCAAGCGCATGTTCGCGCCCAAGTCTCTGGTGGAACTGCTCAAGGCCCTGGCGAAATTCACTATCGTCCTGATGGTCGCGCTGGCGGTGCTGTCGTCGGATATCGACGACCTGCTGAGCATCGCTCATGAACCTCTGGAAATGGCGATTATCCACAGCCTGCAACTGGTGGGGTGGAGTGCCTGGTGGATGTCCCTCGGCCTGCTGCTGATCGCGGCGGTGGACGTGCCGTTGCAGTTGTGGGAAAGCCACAAGAAGCTGCTGATGACCAAGCAGGAAGTGCGCGACGAGTTCAAGGATCAGGAGGGGCGTCCCGAGATCAAGCAGCGGATTCGTCAGTTGCAGCGGGAGATGTCCCAGCATCGGATGATGGCGGCGATTCCCGAGGCGGACGTGGTCATCACCAACCCCACACACTATGCGGTCGCGCTCAAATATGACTCGGAAAAGGGCGGGGCGCCGATCCTGCTGGCCAAGGGCAACGACTTCATTGCCCTGAAGATCCGCGAGATCGCCGTCGAGCACGAGATCATGCTGCTCGAGTCACCGGCCCTGGCGCGGTCGATCTATTACTCCACCGAGCTGGAGCAGGAAATCCCGTCGGGGCTTTACCTGGCGGTTGCGCAGGTGCTGGCGTATGTCTATCAGATTCGCCAGTTCCGCGCGGGCAAGGGGCGCCGGCCGGACCCGCTCAAGGACGACCTGCCGATTCCGCCGGATCTGCGCCGCGATTCCTGATGGCGGTCGCTCTTGTGCGGGTGGCCTGGGCAGGGCTTGCCCGCGAATAGGTCCGCAATCCGTGCGCCTCTGAGCATTTTCTGGATCTTCGTCATAGTTGGAGAGCTTCTTGCAGAAGCAGCTCCACGACGCCCGCGGGCGTCAAAAGTTTGCTTCAAGGTGACGAGGAATACCGGTGGATCGCACTCAACTCATCAACACGGCTCGCAGTAACCTGGTCAGCCTTGGCCGGGGCAACCTGGGTGTGCCGCTGCTACTGCTGATCATGTTGGCGATGATGATGTTGCCGATGCCGGCCTTTCTGCTCGACGTGTTCTTCACCTTCAACATCGCCCTGTCGATCGTGGTCCTGCTGGTCTGTGTGTACGCGCTGCGGCCGTTGGACTTTGCCGTTTTCCCGACCATCCTGCTGGTGGCAACGCTGTTGCGCCTGTCGCTGAACGTGGCCTCGACCCGGGTGGTCATGCTTCACGGCCAGGAGGGTCATGCCGCTGCCGGCAAGGTGATCCAGGCCTTCGGCGAGGTGGTGATCGGCGGTAACTACGTGGTCGGTATCGTGGTCTTCGCGATCCTGATGATCATCAACTTCGTCGTGGTGACCAAGGGTGCCGGGCGGATTTCCGAGGTGAGCGCGCGTTTCACCCTCGACGCGATGCCCGGCAAGCAGATGGCGATCGACGCCGACCTCAACGCCGGCCTGATCGATCAGGCCCAGGCCAAGGCGCGCCGTTCGGAGGTGGCCCAGGAAGCCGAGTTCTACGGCTCGATGGACGGTGCCAGCAAATTCGTCCGCGGTGACGCCATCGCCGGTCTGCTGATCCTGTTCATCAACCTGATCGGCGGCATGTTGGTCGGGATCCTCCAGCACAACATGACGTTCGTCGATGCCGGCAGGGTCTACGCCCTGCTGACCATCGGTGACGGTTTAGTGGCGCAATTGCCATCACTGTTGTTATCCACAGCAGCGGCCATCATGGTGACCCGTGCCTCCGGTTCGGAGGACATGGGCAAGCAGATCAACCGGCAGATGTTCGCCTCGCCCAAGGCCCTGGCCGTCGCCGCCGCCCTGATGGCGATCATGGGGCTGGTGCCGGGCATGCCGCACATCTCCTTCCTCAGCCTGGCACTGCTGGCCGGCGGTGCAGCCTACCTGCTCTGGAAAAAGCAGAATGCCGACAAGGTCCTGGCCCTGGCCGAGGTCCAGCGCCAGCAGGAACTGTTGCCGTCGCCGGCTCGCGCCATGGAAACCAAGGAGCTGGGCTGGGATGACGTGACGCCGATCGACATGATCGGCCTGGAAGTGGGCTATCGCCTGATTCCGCTGGTGGACCGCAACCAGGGCGGGCAGTTGCTGGCGCGGATCAAGGGCGTGCGCAAGAAACTGTCCCAGGATCTGGGCTTCCTGATGCCCACCGTGCATATTCGTGACAACCTCGACCTGGCTCCCAGCGCCTATCGCCTGACCCTGATGGGGGTGATCCTGGCCGAGGCCGAGATCTACCCCGAGCGCGAACTGGCGATCAACCCGGGGCAGGTCTACGGCACCCTCAACGGGATCACCGCCAAGGACCCGGCCTTCGGGCTGGATGCGGTCTGGATCGAGGTCAGCCAGCGTGCCCAGGCGCAGTCGCTGGGCTACACCGTGGTCGATGCCAGTACCGTGGTCGCGACCCACCTCAACCAGATCCTGTACAAGCACTCCAGCGAACTGATCGGCCACGAGGAGGTCCAGCAGCTCATGCAACTGCTGGCCAAGAACTCGCCAAAACTGGCCGAGGAGCTGGTGCCGGGGATCATTTCCCTGTCACATCTGCTCAAGGTGCTGCAGGCATTGCTTGCCGAACACGTACCGGTGCGCGATATCCGCACCATTGCCGAAGCCATCGCCAACAATGCCTCCAAGAGTCAAGATACTGCCGCTTTGGTCGCCGCCGTGCGTGTCGGATTATCCCGTGCAATCGTCCAAAGCATTGTAGGGCTTGACTCCGAGCTGCCTGTGATCACCTTGGAGCCAAGGTTGGAACAAATATTGCTCAATAGTCTGCAGAAGGCCGGACAGGGCTCGGAAGAGGGCGTTCTCCTCGAGCCGAGCATGGCTGAAAAGCTCCAGCGTTCACTGATTGAAGCCGCCCAGCGTCAAGAGATGCAGGGGCAGCCGGTGATCCTGCTGGTGGCCGGTCCGGTTCGCGCGATGCTTTCGCGGTTCGGACGCCTGGCGGTACCCAGTCTGCATGTGCTGGCCTACCAGGAAATTCCGGACAACAAGCAAGTCACCATCGTTGCGACAGTAGGGCCCAACGGCTGAGGTAGTGGGTTATGCAAGTTAAGCGTTTTTTCGCCGCCGATATGCGTCAGGCCATGAAGCTGGTTCGTGACGAATTGGGCTCGGACGCGGCCATCATCGGCAACCGCCGGATCGCCGGCGGTGTCGAGCTGACGGCTGCGCTCGACTACAAGCTCTCGGCCCTGGCTCCACGGGTTCCGAACATGGAGCTTGAGGACGAGCTGCGCAAGACCCAGTCGCGGATCGTCAACGCCCAGGCCGAGCTGAGCCTGCGCAGCGAAGGTGAGAGCGACGCCGGCACCAATCGCCAACTGTTCGCCGGCCTGCCGTTGACCGCGGCCGAGCCGCTGATCGAGCCGACCTTCGATGAGCCGCGCCGCCCGGCTCCGGCCGCGGCCCCGGCTGCGGCGGCCCCGGCGGTGGATCAGCGGGTGTTCGAGTCGATGCGCTCGGAACTCAATGGCTTGCGCGAGCTGCTGGAAGTCCAGCTCGGCTCGCTGGCCTGGAACCAGTTGCAAGGCCGTCAGCCGGAACAGGCCAACCTCTGGCGGCGCCTGCAGCGCATCGGCCTGTCCGGCCCGCTGTCGCGTGACCTGCTGGCGCTGATCACCGAGATTCAGGATCCACGCCAGGCCTGGCGCATGTTGCTGGCGCACCTGGCACGGATGATCGTCACGCCCGAAATCGAGCCGCTGGAAGAGGGTGGGGTGATCGCCATGGTCGGCCCGGCCGGCATGGGCAAGACCACTACGCTGGCCAAACTGGCCGCACGCTACGTACTCAAGTACGGTGCACAGAATATCGCGCTGGTCAGCATGGACAGCTTCCGCATTGGCGCCCAGGAGCAGCTCAAGACGCTGGGGCGGATTCTCAATGTCTCCGTGACCCATGTCGACCCCGGCCAGTCCCTGGCTCAGGCCCTCGATCCGCTGTTGCGCAAGCGCGTGGTGCTGATCGACACCGCCGGCCTGCAGGCCAGCGACCCGGCCTTGCGCATGCAACTGGAAAGCCTGGCCGGTCGCGGGATCAAGGCAAAGAACTATCTGGTCCTGGCCACCACCAGCCAGAAGCAGGTGCTCACCGCCGCCTACCACAGCTACAAGCGCTGTGGCCTGGCCGGTTGCATCCTGACCAAGCTGGACGAGACGGCGAGCCTCGGCGAAGTGCTGAGCCTGGCCATCAGCCATGAATTGCCGGTGGCCTATCTGACCGATGGACCGAGGATCCCGGACGATCTGCATCTGCCTCGCCGTCACCAGTTGGTGAGTCGTGCAGTGAGTGTGCAGATGCAGGAAGAACCCAGCGAAGAGGCCATGGCCGATATGTTCGCTGACATCTACCACAGCCCCTCCAAGCGAGTGGGGTGAGGTAACCATGAAGACGTTGCAACGCATCTACATCGATGGTCTGCCAGGCATTAGTCTCCCTCGGGAGCGCGCAGCCAGTTATGTGGCCTTCCGTCTACGCAAGACAAGGTAAGAAGAGAACATGGGCAGCATGCATCCCGTACAGGTGATTGCGGTGACCGGCGGCAAGGGTGGCGTCGGGAAGACTAACGTGTCAGTGAACTTGTCCCTGGCGCTGGCTGAGCTTGGCCGGCGTGTCATGCTGCTGGATGCCGACCTGGGCCTGGCGAATGTCGACGTTCTGCTGGGGCTGACCCCGAAACGGACCCTGGCCGATGTGATCGAGGGTCGCTGCGAATTGCGCGATGTGCTGCTGCAGGGGCCCGGCGGGATCCGTATCGTGCCGGCGGCTTCCGGTACCCAGAGCATGGTCAACCTCAATCCGGCCCAGCATGCCGGCCTGATCCAGGCGTTCAGCGACATCGGCGACAATCTCGACGTGCTGGTGATCGACACCGCTGCGGGTATTGGTGACTCGGTGGTCAGTTTTGTCCGCGCGGCCCAGGAAGTGCTGCTGGTGGTCTGCGATGAGCCGACCTCGATCACCGACGCCTACGCATTGATCAAGCTGCTCAATCGCGACTATGGCATGAATCGTTTCCGGGTCCTGGCCAACATGGCCCAGAGCCCGCAGGAAGGGCGCAACCTGTTCGCCAAGTTGACCAAGGTCACGGACCGTTTCCTCGACGTGGCCCTACAATACGTTGGCGCCGTTCCCTACGACGAATGCGTTCGCAAGGCCGTGCAAAAGCAGCGTGCGGTCTATGAAGCTTTCCCTCGTTCGAAATGCGCCCTGGCGTTCAAGGCCATCGCGCAGAAGGTCGACACCTGGCCGTTGCCCGCCAACCCGCGTGGGCACCTGGAATTCTTCGTCGAACGTCTGGTACTTCAAACGAGTGCGGGACCGGTACTATGACTGCAAGTGGCTATCGCATGTATTCCAAGTCGTCGCGTGACAGCCAGTATGAATTGATCGAGCGCTACGCGCCGCTGGTCAAGCGCATTGCCTATCACCTGCTGGCGCGGTTGCCGGCCAGCGTCCAGGTCGAGGATCTGATCCAGGCCGGGATGATCGGCCTGCTCGAGGTCTCGACCAAATACGATTCGGGCAAGGGCGCCAGTTTCGAGACCTATGCCGGTATCCGCATTCGTGGCGCGATGCTCGACGAGGTGCGCAAGGGTGACTGGGCACCCCGTTCGGTACACCGCAACACCCGCATGGTCAGTGACGCAATCCGCGCAATTGAAGCGAAAACCGGTCGCGACGCTAAAGATCATGAAGTTGCAGCCGAACTCCAGTTGAGTCTCGATGATTATTACGGGATTTTGAATGATACCTTGGGCAGTCGCCTGTTCAGTTTCGACGACCTGTTACAGGACGGCGAGCATGAAGGGCTGCACGAGGATGGCGCGAGTGCTCATCTCGAACCGTCGCGCGATCTGGAGGATGAACGTTTCCAGACCGCGCTGGCGGATGCGATCGCCAATTTGCCGGAGCGTGAGCGGCTGGTGTTGTCGCTGTACTACGACGAGGAGCTGAACCTCAAGGAAATCGGCGAGGTCCTGGGGGTCAGCGAGTCACGGGTCAGCCAGTTGCATAGCCAGTGCGCAGCCCGCTTGCGGGGGCGTTTGGGGGAATGGCGAGCGCGTTGACGGGGCAGTGCGTGGGGGCACTGCGAACGAGACCGATGCAGCGTGTGACGGTGTATCGGCGGCTCGGCCGATGGTGGTTTCCATGCAGCAGGGTACAGAGCCTTGTCGAGTGTTGTGCCGAATTGATTTAACAGCGCGTCCAGGTGCTGAAACGCGTTTAAGACTGCTTGGAGGTCGAATTGAACAAGAACATGAAAATCCTCATTGTTGATGACTTTTCAACGATGCGGCGGATCATCAAGAACCTGTTGCGTGATCTCGGGTTCACCAACACTGTCGAGGCCGATGACGGTATTACCGCCATTCCGGTCCTGAACAGTGGCAGCATCGACTTTCTGGTCACCGACTGGAACATGCCCGGCATGACCGGCATCGATCTGTTGCGCCACGTGCGTGCCGACGAGAAGCTCAAGCATCTGCCTGTTCTGATGGTAACGGCCGAGGCCAAGCGCGAGCAGATCATCGAGGCCGCTCAGGCCGGCGTGAACGGCTATGTGGTCAAACCATTCACGGCCCAGGCGTTGAAAGAGAAGATCGAGAAGATCTTCGAACGCATCGGTTGATGAAGTCCGCCACGGGGGCGCTATGGAGCACTACGAATCCTCTCTGGGCGATTTTGAATCGACCCTGAAAAAACATGCTCGTGAGCTGGTCGAAAGCCTTGAAAAAGGCCGCTTCGGCGACGCCGTGCAGATGATCCATGAGCTGAACCAGGCCCGTGACCGCGGCTTGTACCTGGAAGTCGGCAAGCTGACTCGCGAGTTGCACAGTGCGATCGTCAATTTCCAGATCGATCCCACCATGCCGCAGGCCGAGGAAGTCTCGCAGATCACTGATGCCACCGAGCGCCTGTCCTATGTGGTCAGGCTCACCGAGGCCGCGGCCAACCGCACCATGGACCTGGTGGAAAGCGCGACCCCTCGGATCAATGGCCTGAATGACGAAGCCAAGCAACTGAGCGCCGATTGGGGCCGGTTCATGCGGCGCGAGGTCGGCGCCGAGGAATTCCGTGCGCTGGCCCGGCGGGTCGACAGTTTTCTGACGCGCAGCGAGCAGGAAACCCAGGCCGTGTCGAGCGAACTCAACGATATCCTGCTGGCCCAGGATTATCAGGATCTGACCGGCCAGGTGATCAAGCGTGTCACGCAGATGGTCACCGAGGTCGAGAGCAATCTGCTCAAGCTGGTGCTGATGGCCAGCCATGTGGATCGCTTTGCCGGCATCGAGCATGACCGCGAAGCGATCCTTGCGCAAAAAGATCCACAAAAACAAATGGCAAAGGGTGAAGGTCCGCAGATTCATGCCGATAAACGTGAAGACGTTGTGTCTGGCCAGGACGATGTCGACGATTTGCTTTCCAGCCTTGGATTCTAGGAGCACCCATACACATGAGCTTCGGCGCCGATGAAGAGATCCTTCAGGATTTCCTGGTTGAGGCCGGCGAAATTCTTGAGCAACTGTCCGAACAACTGGTCGAGCTGGAAAGCCGACCGGACGATGCCGACCTGCTCAATGCCATTTTTCGCGGTTTTCACACTGTAAAAGGGGGCGCCGGCTTCCTCCAGCTCAATGAGCTGGTGGAGTGCTGTCACATCGCCGAGAACGTGTTCGACATCCTGCGCAAGGGTGAGCGTCGAGTCGACTCGGAGTTGATGGACGTTGTCCTGGAAGCGCTGGACACGGTCAACAGCATGTTCGGCCAGGTGCGCGAGCGCACGTCGATCACCCCGGCTACCCCGGAACTGCTGGCGGCCCTGTCGCGCCTGGCGGAACCGGCCGGAGCCGAACCCGCACCGGAACCCGTGGCCGAGGTCGCGGTACCCGAGCCGGAACCGGAGCCTGTGGCCGAACCGGTTGCCGAAAGCCCATCCGGTGACATCACCGACAATGAATTCGAACAACTGCTCGACTCGCTCGACGGTGGCAAGGCCGATGCGCCACACGCCGCCAGCGAAGGCGAGGTCGAGAGCGATGAAATCACCGACGCCGAGTTCGAGTCGCTGCTCGACCAGTTGCATGGTAAGGGCCAGTTCGCGCCCGACGCCGTGACGGCCCCGGCCCAGGAACCGGCCGCCGAGGCAGCCGGTGCACAGCCCGATAGCGGCGACATTACCGACGACGAATTCGAAGCCCTGCTCGATCAGTTGCACGGCAAGGGAACGTTCAAGGTCGAGGGGATCGATACCGCTGCGGCGGCGGCCCAGGCCTCGGAAGTGACCGGCGCCTCCGGCAGCGACCTGATCACCGACCAGGAGTTCGAGTCCCTGCTCGACGAACTGCATGGCAAGGGCAAGTTCACCGATGTGGCGGCGACCGCCGCCGCACCGGTCGCCGCCA
>NZ_AQOH01000031.1 GCF_000364705.1 Pseudomonas fuscovaginae SE-1
TCCAGCGAAAGCGTGGCGTACATCATGTACACCTCCGGCTCCACCGGCACCCCGAAAGGGGTGCGGGTGCCGCACCGGGCCATCAGCCGGCTGGTGATCAACAACGGTTACGCCGAGTTCAACGAACGGGATCGAGTGGCCTTCGCCTCCAACCCGGCCTTCGACGCCAGTACCCTGGACGTCTGGGCGCCGCTGCTCAATGGCGGTTGCGTGGTGGTGATCGGCCAGGACGACCTGCTGTCGCCGGCGAACTTCCAGCGCCTGCTGCTGGAACAGTCGGTGACGGTGTTGTGGATGACCGCCGGGTTGTTCCATCAATATGCTGCCGGCCTGGGTGAGGCATTCTCCCGTCTGCGCTACCTGATCGTCGGCGGCGATGTGCTGGACCCGGCGGTGATCGCCCGGGTACTGGAAAACAATGCTCCCGAGCACCTGCTCAACGGCTACGGTCCGACCGAAGCCACGACCTTCTCCGCGACCTACGAAATCACCTCGGTCGGCAACGGCGGCATTCCGATTGGTCGTCCGGTGGGCAACACCCGCCTGTACGTGCTCGATGCCCAGGGCCAACCCGTGCCGGTGGGTGTAGAAGGTGAGCTGTACATCGGCGGGCAGGGCGTGGCCCTGGGTTACCTGAACCGGGACGATCTGACCGCGGAAAAATTCGTCGCCGACCCATTCGGCAGCGAGCCGAACGCCCGTCTGTACCGCACCGGGGACCTGGTGCGCTGGCGCGCCGATGGCAACCTGGAGTACCTGGGCCGTAACGACGCCCAGGTGAAGATCCGCGGTTTCCGGGTGGAACTGGGCGAGATCGAGGCGCGCCTGGCCGAGCATCCGGAGGTCCGTGAGGCGGTGGTGCTGTGCCGCGAGGATGTTCCGGGCGACAAGCGTCTGGTGGCCTATTTCACTGCACGGCAAGCGCAAGCGCAGTTGGTGATCGAAGAACTGCGCGACCATCTGCAAGGGGCGTTGCCGGAGTACATGGTCCCGGCGGCCTATGTGCAACTCGGCGGGCTGCCCTTGACCGCCAACGGCAAGCTGGATCGCAAGGCGCTGCCGGTACCGGATGCCCAGGCGCTGATCAGCCGGGGCTACGAGGCGCCGCAAGGCGAGGTGGAAGTGCTGCTGGCGTCGATCTGGGCGGATGTGCTCAAGGTCGGGCAGGTCGGTCGTCACGACCACTTCTTCGAACTCGGCGGTCACTCGCTGCTGGCGGT
>NZ_AQOH01000032.1 GCF_000364705.1 Pseudomonas fuscovaginae SE-1
ACCCGCCGCGAAGCTTTTGGTGATCTTGAGGGCCCATTCTCGGGCAAGTCGGATCGCCGCACCGCCGGCTCCTGCAATGAGGCCCCGTTACACCGTCGGGTTCAGGCCTCGACCAGTTCCGCCGGCGAGACGATGCTGGTCTTGGCCCCGCGCGAACGCCCCGAACTCAGGTAGGCGGCAATCGACTCCTGGGTCACTTCGCCGAGGAACACCCGCTCGGCGTCCATCACCGGCAGCCACGCCCGGTTGAACTCGTACATCCGCGACAGCAGGATGCGCAAGTGTTCGTCGTAGGCGGCGGTGGCGTTGAATTCGCGCAGGAACTGCCCACAGTCGCCACTCTGGCGGTGCAGGTCGCGGCGGCGCACGTAGCCCAGAGCCTTGTTGTCGGCGTCGGTGACCACCACGTAGCGACGGTCATGTTCGTCCATCAGATCCAGGGCTTCGGCCACCGGCGTCTGCGGGCTGACCGACGGCGCGTTGTCCGCGGCATCCTCGGCCTTGACCAGCAGCAGGCGCTTGAGCGTGCTGTCCTGGCCGACGAAGTGGCTGACGAACTCGTCTGCCGGATGGGCGAGCAGGGTGTCCGGGTGGTCGATCTGGATCAGCTTGCCGCCACGGAAGATGGCGATCTTGTCGCCGAGCTTGAGGGCTTCGTCGATGTCGTGGCTGACCATGATCACGGTCTTGTTCAGCGCCCGCTGCATTTCGAAGAACTCGTTCTGGATCATTTCCCGGTTGATCGGGTCGACCGCGCCGAACGGTTCGTCCATCAGCAACAGCGGAGCCTCCGCCGCCAGGGCGCGGATCACCCCGATCCGCTGTTGCTGGCCGCCGGACAGCTCCCGTGGATAACGGTGCAGGTACTGCTTGGGCTCGAGCTTGATCATATTCATCAGCTCGCGGGCCCGCTCGTGGCATTTGTGCTTGTCCCAGCCGAGCAGGCGCGGGACCACGGTGATGTTTTCCTCGATGGTCATGTTCGGGAACAGACCGATCTGCTGGATCACGTAGCCGATGTTGCGGCGCAGGGTCACTTCGTCCAGTTCGGTGGTGTCTTCGCCGTTGATCAGTACCTTGCCCGAGGTCGGCACGATCAGCCGATTGATCATTTTCAGCGTGGTGCTCTTGCCGCAACCGGACGGGCCGAGAAACACGCAGATCTCGCCTTCGTTGACGGTCAGGCTGACGGAGTCGACGGCCTTGACCGCCTTGCCATTGCTTTGAAAGGTCTTGCTGAGGTTTTGCAGTTCGATCATTTCAGGAGTCCTTTTGGAGTCAATGTGCGTTGCAGGCGCTGCAGCAGCAGGTCGGCGACGATGGCCAGGACACTGACCAGCACCGCGCCGACCAGCAGCATCGACATGTCGCTGCGGCTGATGGCGGCCAGGATGAGCACGCCCAGGCCGCCGGCGCCGATGGTGGCGGCGATGGTCATGACGCCGATGTTCATCACCACGGCGGTACGCACGCCGGCGAGAATCACCGGTACCGCGATCGGCAGCTCGACCATGCGCAGGCGCTGGCCGAAGGTCATGCCGATGCCCCGGGCCGCTTCGCGGATGCCCGGCTCGACGCCGGTCAGCGCCAGGTAGGTGTTGCGCATGATCGGCAGCAGTGAATAGAGGAACACCGCGGTGATCGCCGGCAGCGGGCCGAGGCCCTGGCCGAATTTCGAGTAGAACGGCAGCAGCAGGCCGAACAGCGCGATCGACGGAATGGTCAGCAGCACCGTGGCGCTGGCCTGCAGGGGGCCGGCCAGGGCCGGGAAGCGGGTCATCAGCACGCCCAGCGGTACGCCGAAGACGATGGCCAGGCTCACCGCGATGCCGACCAGGGTGATGTGTTGCCCGGTCAGGTGCAGCACCTGGGACCAGTCCAGGTGGGAAAAGGCGTTGATAAAGTCCATGTCTTCTCCTCAGTGGATGGGGTGCTGGCGCAGGAAGTCGGCGGCCACGGCAGAGGGGCTCTCATGGCCGACGTCGACCCGGGCGTTGAGTTGGCGCATGGTTTCGTCGTCGAACAGCTCGGCCAGCGGCTTGAGGTCGGTGGCCAGTTGCGGGTTGGCGTCGAGGAGCGCCTTGCGCACCACCGGGGCGGCGGTGTAGTCCGGGAAGTAGTGCTTGTCGTCTTCCAGCAACTTGAGCTTGAAGGCGTTCAGCCGGCCGTCGGTGGTGTAGACCAGGCCGGCGAACACCTGGCTGTTGCGCAGGGCGGTGTAGACCAGTCCGGCATCCATCTGGCGGATGGTGCGGCGGTCGAGGTTCATGCCGTACAGCTTGACCATGCCTTCCAGGCCGTCGGAGCGGTTGGCGAACTCGGTGTCCAGAGCCACCAGGTGATGCTGGTCGGCCTCATTGCGCAGCACCTGGGTCAACTGGCTGATGCTGTTGATCTGCGGATACTGCTGCGCCACTTTCTGCGGCAGGGCCAGGGCGTAGGTGTTGCTGAACTTCGACGGAGTGAGCCAGATCAGGCCCTTTTTCGCGTCGAGTTCCTTGACCCGGGCGTAGGACTGTTGGCTGTCGAGCTTTTCCGTCACATGGTTGTAGGCCACCAGCGAGACGCCGGTGTATTCCCAGAGCAGGTCCAGTTGCCCGCTTTCGTGGGCGCTGCGAGCCAGGTTGCTGCCCAGGCCGCCGGTGACCTGGGTGTCGTAGCCCTTGCCACGCAGGTATTGCGAGGTGATCTCGGCGAGCAGGGTCTGCTCGGTGAACACCCGGGCGCCGATACGGATCAGCGGTTTGTCGGCGGCCTGGGCCGCTCCCGCGAACAGCAGGGCACAGGCGAGGAGAATGCAGAGTCTTTTCATGTCGTTTCCTTTGCTCAGGCGCGCAGCCCGCGTTCGAGCCAGAGGCGGCTGCCCAGGGTCACCAGGGCGTCGAGCAGCAGCGCCAGCAGGGCGGTGCAGGCGGCACCGAGGATCAGTTGCGGCTGGTTGTTCAGGGCGATGCCGGGGAAGATCAGGCTGCCCAGGCTGTTGGCGCCGATCAGGAACGCCAGCGGCGCGGTGCCGACGTTGAGCGCCAGGGCCACCCGCACGCCGCCGATGATGATCGGCACGGCGTTGGGCAATTCGACTTTCCACAGCACCTGGCGCGGGGTCATGCCGATGCCGGTGGCGGCCTCCTTCAGCGAGGCCTCGACGTTCTTCAGGCCTTCATAGGTGTTGCGCACGATCGGCAGCAGCGAGGCGAGGAACAAGGCCAGGATGGCCGGGCCGGCGCCGATGCCGAGAATCCCCAGGGCAATGGCGAGCACGGCCAGGGGCGGCACGGTATTGCCGATGTTGAAGACCTGCATGAAGCGCTCGGCCCGCGCGGCCATGGCCGGGCGACTGAGCAGGATGCCGGCGGGTATGCCGACGATGAGCGCCGCGAACATGGAGGCGAGCACCAGGTAGAGGTGCGCTTGCAGGTAGAACCACAGGTCGGCCTGGTAGTGCTCGATCGTGCTGATGCCGATCCAGTGGATCAGCAGGGCCAGGAGCGCGATCACGGTCACGCCTCCCACAAGCCCCTTGCCATAGCGATTAGCCACAGATGGACTCCTTTTTTTTCGGTCGGCGAACACTTCCCCGTGAGGCAAAACCATTCCTGGCTACCGAAGAAGATGTTCGCGAAGAGCAGCCTTGTCCCGGCCGATGAACGGCTCCGGGAAAAGCCATGAGCGCCGCCCTCGTCAGGCTAACTGACTGATTTTTCTACACCTGACGAAAGGTCATGACAGGGAAGTGGACGCCTGCGACGTTTAAAAGGTTCCGCAATTGGCAGCATTTGGCCATCTCGCCGGGAGGGCGACGCAGGGCTTCGGTCGGGCTGGCGGTGGCCGCTGCGCTGCAGTCTGGTCTATAATCTGCGCCCTTTTTTGAATCACCTGTCAGGCGATTTCCCATGACCAACCAGGCCGCCGAAGTCGCGAAACGCCGCACCTTCGCCATTATTTCCCACCCGGATGCGGGTAAGACCACCATCACCGAAAAGCTCTTGCTGATGGGCAAGGCGATTTCCGTGGCCGGTACGGTGAAGTCGCGTAAATCCGACCGCCATGCCACCTCCGACTGGATGGAGATGGAGAAGCAGCGCGGTATTTCCATTACCACCTCGGTCATGCAGTTCCCGTATCGCGAGCACATGATCAACCTGCTCGATACCCCCGGTCACGAAGACTTCTCGGAAGACACCTACCGGACCCTGACCGCCGTGGACTCGGCGCTGATGGTGCTCGACGGCGGTAAGGGTGTAGAGCCGCGGACCATCGCCCTGATGGACGTCTGCCGCCTGCGCGACACGCCGATCGTCAGCTTCATCAACAAGCTCGACCGCGATATCCGCGACCCGATCGAACTGCTCGACGAGATCGAGGCGGTGTTGAAGATCAAGGCCGCGCCGATCACCTGGCCGATCGGCTGCTACCGCGACTTCAAGGGTGTGTACCACCTGGCGGGCGACTACATCATCGTCTACACCCCGGGCCACGGCCATGAACGCACCGAGGTGAAGATCATCGAGAAACTCGACTCGCCGGAAGCACGCGCCCACCTGGGCGACGAGTACGAGCGTTTCCTCGAACAACTGGAACTGGTGCAGGGCGCCTGCCATGAGTTCAACCAGGAGGAATTCCTCACGGGTCAGATGACCCCGGTGTTCTTCGGTACCGCGCTGGGCAACTTCGGTGTCGACCATGTGCTCGACGCGGTGGTCGACTGGGCGCCGATGCCGCTGGCCCGGGTGGCCAACGAGCGTTCGGTGGAGCCGGTGGAGGAGAAGTTCACCGGTTTCGTGTTCAAGATCCAGGCGAACATGGACCCCAAGCACCGCGACCGGATCGCTTTCATGCGCATCTGCTCCGGCAAGTATGAAAAGGGCATGAAGATGCGCCATGTGCGCACCGGCAAGGACGTGCGTATCGGCGATGCGCTGACCTTCTTCTCCTCCGAACGTGAGCAACTGGAAGAGGCCTACGCCGGCGACATCATCGGCCTGCACAACCACGGCACCATCCAGATCGGCGACACCTTCACCGAAGGCGAGGCCCTGGGCTTCACCGGTATCCCGCACTTCGCCCCGGAACTGTTCCGCCGCGTGCGCCTGCGTGACCCGCTCAAGTCCAAGCAATTGCGCCAGGGCCTGCAGCAACTGGCGGAAGAGGGTGCGACCCAGGTGTTCTTCCCCGAGCGCAGCAACGACATCATTCTCGGCGCCGTCGGTGTGCTGCAGTTCGATGTGGTTGCCAGCCGCCTGAAGGAGGAATACAAGGTCGAGTGCTCCTACGAGCCGATCACCGTATGGTCCGCCCGCTGGATCGAGTGCAGTGACAAGAAGAAGCTCGAGGAATTCAGCAACAAGGCCGTGGAGAACCTGGCGCTGGACGGCGGCGGTCACCTGACCTACCTGGCCCCGACCCGGGTCAACCTGGCGCTGATGGAAGAGCGCTGGCCGGATGTGAAATTCCGCGCTACCCGTGAGCATCATTGATTCGTCGTCGGCGAATGTGAAGCACCGAGAACCCCGCTGCCTGGCAGCGGGGTTTTTTATTGCATGAGCCAACGCTGCGCCTGGATCGGGTTCAGCGCAATGGCTGATGCCCTCTTCGCGGATAAATCCTGCTCCCACAGTTTTGTGGCGTTCATAAGTTTCGTGGTCGGCACGGTACCTTGTGGCAGGATTTATCCGCGAAGAGGCCCTGGAAATATTCTCGGTTCTGGGGGGTAGTCGTAATCGATCTAAGGGCGCGGGCCAAGTTTCATGTAGCCACCATGGCGAAGTCGCCAGCTTGGGGCTAGGTTCAGTCAGGGTTGGCGCCGCTTTCGTGCGCCGTTGTTCGCGATTTGCCTGCTAAAGGAAGGAGCGACGATGAAATACTTTCAACGCATTGTGTTGCTGATCAAGGTGCTGGTGATGCTGTCGCTTGGCACGACTGCCGCCTGGGCCAGCATGAGTCCGTCCCAGGCCCATGGCTTCTGGAGCGCGCAGAGCGCCCAGGGCGCTGGACAGATGCTTGCCAAGTCCGACTCCGAGCCGGGTGACGAAGGCCAGGGTGGCAGCAAGGGCGATGACGATTCCACCACGGATGAACCTGACACCGATGATGGCGACGAGGGTGACAGTGATACCTGAGCAATGAGAAAGCCCCCGCTGCCAGGTCGATGCGCAACCTGACAGAAGGGGCCGGGACAGCGGTTTCAGCGCTCTCGCTGGTTCAGGAGAGCGCTTTTTGTTGCCTTACAGAAACTGCTCGGCGTAGTGGCAGGCAACCTGGCGGGTATCCACCTGGCGCAGTTCCGGCAGTTCGGTCGCGCAGCGCTCGGTGGCGTACGGGCAGCGCTTGTGGAAGGCGCAGCCGCTCGGCGGGTTGAGCGGGTTGGGCAGCTCGCCGGCGATCTTGATCTTCGGCTTCAGCGGGTCCGGGTGAATGGCCGGGGTCGCCGACAGCAGCGCCTGGGTGTAGGGGTGCAGCGGCCGCTCGTAGATGTCTTCCTTGGGGCCCATTTCCGCCGGGCGCCCGAGGTACATCACCAGCACCTGGTCGGCGACGTGGCGCACCACCGCCAGGTTGTGCGAGATGAACACGTAGGCGGTGTTGAACTCCTGCTGCAGGTCCATGAACAGGTTCAGCACCTGGGCCTGGATCGACACGTCGAGCGCCGAGGTCGGCTCGTCCGCCACCAATACCTTGGGTTGCAGCATCATGGCGCGGGCCAGGGCGATGCGCTGGCGCTGGCCACCGGAGAACATGTGCGGGTAGCGCTGGTAGTGCTCGGGGCGCAGGCCCACCTGCTTCATCATCGCCTGGACTTTCTCGCGGCGTTCGGCAGCCGACAGCTTGGTGTTGATCAGCAACGGCTCACCGAGCTGGTCACCGATCTTCTGCCGAGGGTTGAGCGAGGCGTACGGGCTCTGGAACACCATCTGCACGTCCTTGCGCAGTTGCTTGCGCTGGGCCTTGTCGGCCCCGGCGACTTCCTGGCCGGCAATCTTCAGCGAGCCCGAGGACGGTTCCTCGATCAGCGTCAGGGCGCGGGCCAGGGTGGACTTGCCACAGCCCGATTCGCCGACCACGGCCAGGGTCTTGCCGGCCTCCAGCTCGAAGGACACGCCGTTGAGGGCACGCACGGTGGCGTGGCCCTTGAACAGGCCACGGGACACTTCGTAGTGACGGGTGAGGTCGCGGGCGGTAAGAACGACGGCCATTACGCCACCTCCTGGTTCAGCGGGTAGAAGCAACGGGCAAGGCTATTGGCTTTCGGGTCCAGGGCCGGACGCTGCTGCCGGCAGTTTTCCTGTACGTATGGGCAGCGTGGCGACAGCAGGCAACCCTGCGGCCGGTCGTAGCGGCCGGGCACGATGCCCGGCAGGGTCGACAGGCGCTCGGCTCCCAGGCTGTGCTCCGGGATCGCCTTGAGCAGCGCTTCGCTGTAGGGGTGTGCGGGGATGTCGAACAGGCCGGGGACCTGCCCGACTTCCACGGCTTGCCCGGCGTACATCACGCAGACCCGCTGGGCGGTTTCCGCCACCACCGCGAGGTCGTGGGTGATCAGCACCAGGCCCATGTTCTGTTCCTGCTGCAGGCTGATCAGCAGGTCCATGATCTGCGCCTGGATGGTCACGTCCAGGGCGGTGGTCGGCTCGTCGGCGATCAGCAGTTTCGGCTCGCCGGCAATCGCCATGGCAATCGCCACGCGCTGGCTCATGCCGCCGGACAGTTGGTGCGGGTAGGCGTCCATGCGGCTCGCGGCGCCCGGGATCTCGACTTTCTCCAGCAACTCGATGGCCCGCTTGCGCGCCTGCTTGCCGGACATCTTCAGGTGCAGGCGCAAGACTTCCTCGATCTGGAAGCCCACGGTGTAGCTGGGGTTCAACGCGGTCATCGGGTCCTGGAAGACCATCGCCAGGTCCTTGCCGACGATCTGCCGGCGCTGGCGGGCGTTGAGGGTGAGCATGTCCTTGCCGTCGAAGCGCAGGGCGTCGGCAGTGACGATGCCGGGGTGCTCGATCAGGCCCATCAGCGCCATCATGGTCACGGATTTACCCGAACCCGACTCGCCGACGATGGCCAGGACCTCGCCCTTGTTCACGCTCAGGTCGAGGCCGTCGACCACCGGAACGGCGTTCTTGTCGCCGAAGCGGACGTTGAGATTCTTGATTTCTAGCAGTGACATGGGAATCTCCTCAGGCGGCATTCTTGAGTTTCGGGTCCAGCGCGTCGCGCAGGCCGTCGCCCATCAGGTTGATTGCCAGCACGCTGAGCAAAATGGTCAGGCCGGGCAGGCTCACTACCCACCAGGCGCGTTCGATGTAGTCGCGGGCCGAGGCCAGCATGGTGCCCCACTCCGGAGTCGGCGGTTGTACGCCGAGACCGAGGAAACCGAGGGCGGCCGCGTCGAGGATGGCCGAGGAGAAACTCAGGGTGGCCTGGACGATCAGCGGCGCCATGCAGTTGGGCAGCACGGTGATGAACATCAGGCGTGGCAGGCCGGCACCGGCCAGGCGCGCGGCGGTCACGTAGTCGCGGTTCAGTTCGCCCATCACCGCGGCGCGGGTCAGGCGCACATAGGACGGCAGCGAGACGATGGCGATGGCGATCACGGTGTTGATCAGGCCGGGGCCGAGGATGGCGACGATCGCCACGGCCAGCAGCAGCGAGGGCAGGGCGAGCATGATGTCCATCAGGCGCATGATGGTCGGGCCGAGGATGCGCGGGAAGAAACCGGCCAGCAGGCCCATCAGGATCCCGGGGATCAGCGACATCACCACCGACGAGAGGCCGATCAGCAGCGACAGGCGCGAGCCCTGGATCAGCCGCGACAGCAGGTCACGGCCCAGTTCGTCGGTGCCCAGCAGGAACTGGGTCTGGCCGCCTTCGAGCCAGGCCGGCGGGGTGAGCAGGAAGTCGCGGAACTGCTCGCTCGGGTCGTGTGGCGATACCCAGGGGGCGAAGATTGCGCAGAAGATCACCAACAGCATGAACAGCAGGCCGGCGACGGCGCCCTTGTTGCGGGCGAAGGCCTGCCAGAATTCCTTGTAGGGCGATGGGTACAGCAGGCTCTGGTCGACTGCTGCTGAGGAGATTGGAGTACTCATGAATAGGCTCTCAGCGCTGGTGACGGATACGTGGGTTGGCAAGGCCGTAGAGGATGTCCACCACGAAGTTGACCAGGATCACGATGCAGGCGATCAGCAGGATGCCGTTCTGCACCACCGGATAGTCCCGGGCGCCGATGGCTTCGATCAGCCACTTGCCGATGCCGGGCCAGGAGAAGATGGTTTCGGTCAGGACCGCGCCGGCCAGCAGCGTGCCGACCTGCAGGCCCATCACGGTCAGCACCGGGATCAAGGCGTTGCGCAGGCCGTGGACGAACACCACGCGGGCCGGCGACATGCCCTTGGCGCGGGCCGTGCGGATGTAGTCCTCGCGCAGCACTTCGAGCATCGACGAACGGGTCATCCGGGCGATCACCGCCAGCGGGATGGTGCCCAGTACGATGGAGGGCAGAATCATGTGGTGCAGGGCGTCCCAGAACGCGTCCGGCTGGTCGCTGAGCAGGGTGTCGATCAGCATGAAGCCGGTTTTCGGCTCGATGTCGTAGAGCAGGTCGATCCGCCCGGAAACCGGGGTCCAGCCCAGGGCGACCGAGAAGAACATGATCAGGATCAGGCCCCACCAGAAGATCGGCATCGAATATCCGGCAAGGGAGATGCCCATGACCCCGTGATCGAACAGCGATCCTCGCTTGAGGGCGGCGATCACCCCGGCCAGCAGGCCGAAGACGCCGGCGAACAGCAGGGCGGAGATCGACAGTTCCAGAGTGGCGGGGAACAGCGCGGTGAATTCGGTCCAGACACCGGTGCGGGTGCGCAGGGATTCACCGAGGTCGCCCTGGGCCAGCTTGCCCACGTAGTCGATGTATTGTTCGTAGAGCGGCTTGTTCAGGCCAAGGCGTTCCATCGCCTGGGCGTGCATCTGCGGGTCGACCCGACGCTCGCCCATCATGACTTCCACGGGGTCGCCAGGGATCATGCGAATCAGCGCGAAGGTCAACAGTGTGATGCCGAAAAACGTGGGGATCAGTAACCCCAGTCGGCGGGCAATAAAACTAAACATCTTGTGGTGTACCTCATCAGCCGGTTAGGCGTGCCGGTTGCGGCCCCTTGTAGGGCCGCTTCCGGCGTATTTTTCTACTTCACCTGGGTCGTGGCGAAGTTATTGGTGGACAGCGGATTAATGTGATAGCCCTCTACGTTCTTGCGCATGGCGGTGAACATCTTGGGATGAACCTGATCGACCCACAGCACGTCGTTGTGCAGGATTTCCAGGGCTTTTTCGTAGAGTGCGGCACGTTCGGCAGGTACCGTCTCGGCACGGGCCTGCTCGATCAACGTCTGGAACGGCTGGTTGCACCAGCGGCTGTAGTTTTCGCCGTTTTTGGCGGCTTCGCAACTCATTAGCGGCGTCAGGAAGTTATCCGGGTCACCGTTGTCACCGCTCCAGCCGGCCGATACCAGGTCATGTTCGCCCTTTTTCGCGCGCTTGAGCATTTCCGCCCACTCCATGACCCGGATGTCGATCTTGAGACCGATCTTGGCCAGGTCCGACTGGATCAGTTGCGCACCCAGTTGCGGATTGGGGTTGGTCGGGCCGCCGCCGTTGCGGGTGTACAGGGTGAAGACCGTGCCTTCGGGCACGCCGGCTTCCTTGAGCAGGGCACGGGCCTTGTCCAGGTTCAGCGGCGGGTTCTTCAGCTTGTCGTTGTAGCCCAGCAGGGTCGGAGGGTAGGGGTTGACTGCCGGGATGGCGTTGCCCTTGCCGAACAGGGTGTCGGCGTAGGTCTGCTTGTCCAGGGCCAGTTCGATGGCCTGGCGCACGCGTACATCGCTCAGGTATTTGTGCTCGGTGTTGATGGCGGTGTAGCCGGTGGCCATCGCCGCCATGCTGACCACCTGCAGGTTCGGATCGGCCTGGATGCTTGGCACGTCATCCGGTTTCGGATACAGCGCCACCTGGCACTCGTTGGCCCGCAGTTTCTGCAGGCGGGTGTTGTTGTCCGGGGTGATGGCGAAGATCAGGGCTTCGGCCGGTGGCTTGCCACGGAAATAGTCCGGATTGGCCTTGTAGCGAACCTGGGCGTCCTTGGCATAGCGCTGGAACACGAACGGGCCGGTACCGATCGGCTTGGCGTTCAGGTCGTCCAGCTTGCCGGCCTTGAGCAACTGGTTGGCGTACTCGGCGGAGTGGATCGAGGTGAAGGCCATGCCCAGGTCGAGCAGGAAGGGCGCTTCGGGACGGGACAGGGTGAACCGGACGGTCATGTCGTCGACTTTCTCGACGCTCTTGAGCAGGTTCTGGAAGTCCATGCTCTCAAAATACGGGAAACCGACGGTGGATTGCTTGTGCCACGGGTGGTTCGGGTCCAGCTGGCGCTGGAAGCTCCAGAGCACGTCGTCGGCATTGAGTTCGCGGGTCGGCTTGAAATAATCGGTGGTGTGGAACTTGACGCCCTTGCGCAGGTGGAAGGTGTACTGCAGGCCGTCGGGGCTGATTTCCCAGCTTTCGGCCAGGGCCGGCTGGATCTCGGCGGTGCCCGGCTTGAAGTCCACCAGACGGTTGAACAGGGTTTCGGCCGCGGCGTCGGATGTGACGGCGGTGGTGTACAGCACCGGGTCGAAACCTTCCGGGCTGGCTTCCGTGCAAACCACCAAGGGTTTGGCCGAAACGCCAACGGCTATGGTCAGCAGGCTGGCTGCGACGGCCGCCCGCAGGGAAAGCATCTTCATATAAACCCTCCGTAATCAAATGAGCCAGATTAGTCGCTGGGGCCGATTCGTCGAATTGGCCCCAGCGTCGCTACCTACTGGTTGGAACCGTGGATCAGAGAATCTTGAACGGGATGGTGGTGACCAGGCGGAACTCGTTGATGTTGCCGTCAGCCTGGAACTCCGAGGCGCGGTGAGTGGTGTAGGTGGCACGGATGGCGGTGGCTTTCAGCGGACCGCTCTGCACCGCGTAGGAGGCGCCGATGCCGTATTCCTGATGCTTCTCGCCGTCCATCAGGCGCAGGTCGCTGCGTTTCACACCTGCTTCGCCATAGGCGGTGCCGGTGTAATGGGTACCATCGATACCCCAGCCACGGGAGCTGTAGATGTTGAACTTCAGGCCTGGCACGCCGTATTCGGCCATGTTGAGGCCGTAGGCGATCTGGAAGGATTTCTCGTTCGGGCCGTTGAAGTCCGACAGCAGGGAGTTGGCCAGGTAGATGCCGTTGGTTTCATGCAGGTAGTCGAAGTATTCGTTGCCGTTCACCTGCTGGTAGGAGAAGGTCAGGCTGTGGGCCTGGTGGGTCAGGCCGAGCGACAGCGAGTAGGTGTCGTTGTCGATTTCGCCCATTTTCTTTTTGCCGGCGTCTACGGTCTTGTAGTAGTTGAAGCCGGTGGTCAGGCCCAGGATCGAGCTGTCGCCCAGGTCGTGGGTAGCGCCGAAGTAGTACTGGTTCCAGAAGTCCTCGACCTTGGCCGCGTACAGGCTGGTTTTCAGGCTCTTGAAGGGCTGATAGTTCAGGCCGGCAGTGTTGACGCGATCGGTTTCCTGGCCATTGCCGTATTCGCTGCGGAATTTCGACAGGCTCTGCTCGGTACGTGGCGACACGCGATCGAAGGTGCCGGCGTCGAAGGACAGGTTGTTCAGCTCTTCGCTGTGCAGGCTCACGCCTTCGAAGCTGGAAGGCAGCGCACGGTTGCCGATGGTGTCGACGATCGGCGTGCTGAAGTTCTGGCGGCCGGCGGTCAGGGTGGTGTTCGAGACACGGAACTTGACGTTGGCCAGGCCCAGCTTGCTCCACTGGCCGACGGCGTCGCCGTCGCTGTGGGTCAGGGTACGGTTGGAACCGCCGGCCATATCCTTGCGGTCACGGTCCAGGGCGATGGCGTTGTAGGCGGCGACTTCGGTGCTGACGCCGACGGTGCCCTGGGTGAAGCCCGAGGTGTAGTTCAGGATGGTGCCCTGGACCCAGTTGATGCGACGTGGTGTCGGGGTCGGAGTGTCGCCGCCTTTCTTGTAGGAGAAGCGGTCATCCCGGCGTTTCAGTTCGTTGGCGTACCAGTTACGGGTAGTGCCGCCCAGGCTCTGGCCATCGATGAAGCCCTTGGCTTCACTCTGGGCATTGCTGGTGTTGAGGCCGGTCGGAATGAACTCCTGGCTCTGTGATTCCGCATGGGCCATCAGGCTGGCACTACTGATTGCTAAGGCTAACAACGCTTTCTGAGAGAGTTTCAAGGTAAAGCTCCTTTCTTTCTTTTTTGATACCGGCTTTTTTGGGTGTGCCGGCTGTTTTGTGGTGAACTCTTTTTTCTTTTCGCAAACGTTTGCTTGGCAGTGATTCGCCGAATTTCGGCTGCAAGTTTGCGTGAGAGCGAAATTCGCCCTCAGCGCGTGGGGCACGGTTTTATTGTTCGATACTGACGCCCGAGAACGAGTTGCGACCAAACGGACTGACCTTGAAGTCATGAACCTTGGCGCTTAACGGCTGGTTGACCGTCGAGTGGGCGACAGGGGTGATCGGCACCTGTTGCTTGAGCAACTGCTGGGCCTGTTTGTAGAGCACGGTGCGCTGGTCGCGATCAGTGACGATCTTGGCCTGCTTGATCAGCTTGTCGTATTGCGGGTCGCACCACATGGAGTAGTTGTTGCCGCCAATCGCGTCACAGCTGTAGAGGGTGCCGAGCCAGTTGTCCGGGTCGCCGTTGTCGCCGGTCCAGCCGATCAGGCTGATGTCGTGCTCGCCGTTCTTGGTGCGCTTGATGTATTCGCCCCATTCGTAGCTGACGATCTTCACCTTCAGACCGATCTTCGCCCAGTCGGCCTGGAGCATCTCGGCCATCAGCTTGGCGTTGGGGTTGTACGGACGCTGGACCGG
>NZ_AQOH01000033.1 GCF_000364705.1 Pseudomonas fuscovaginae SE-1
TTCGAGCTGGGTGGGCACTCGCTGCTGGCCGTCAGCCTGATCGGCCGTCTGCACCAGGAAGGCATGGAAGCCGACATGAGGGCGCTGTTCGAACAACCGACGTTGGCCGGATACGCCGCAATTACCGAAAAAATGGAGATCGCCTTGTGAACGTGACGGAACTGTTGGCCATATTGAAGGCAAAGGGCGTCCAACTGGCTGTCAGGAACGATCAACTGATCGTACAGGGCAACAAGCAGGCACTGACCGAACCTGAATTGCTGGCGCACCTGCGCGAGTACAAACCGCTGCTGATCGGGATGATCCGCGACGGCGCCTACACGCCGGCGGCGAGCGGCCAGGTGACGGTACCGGCCAACGCCATCGCCGCCGGGACCACCCGGATCACCCCGCAGATGCTGCCCCTGGCCAGCCTGGACCAGGAGCAGATCGACCGGATCGTCGCCCAGGTCCCGGGTGGGGTCGTCAACGTCCAGGATATCTATCCGCTGGCCCCGTTGCAGGAAGGCATCCTGTTCCACCATGTCAGTGCGACGCAGGGCGATCCCTATGTCATGCAGTCTCAGTTCGCCTTTGCCGACCCGGCGCGGCTGACGGCTTTCGCGCAGGCCTTGCAGAAGGTCATCGACCGCCACGACATCCTGCGCACCGCGGTGCTCTGGGAGGGCCTGGAAAGCCCGGTGCAGGTGGTCTGGCGCAAGGCTGAACTGGTGGTGGAAGAGGTGCTGCTCGAACCGCGCGAGGGGGAGGCGCTGCAACGGTTGCACGAGCGTTTCGACGCTCGCCACTATCGTCTCGACGTAAGCCGGGCGCCGCTGATCCGCCTGGTGTACGCCCGCGATGAAGCCGCGCAGCGGCTGGTGGCGATGCTGCTGTTCCACCACATGGCCCTGGACCATAGCGCACTGGATGTGGTGCGCCACGAGATGGGCGCGTTCCTGCGCGGGCAGGGCGGGCAACTGGGCCAGCCGGTGCCGTTTCGCAACTATGTGGCCCAGGCGCGCCTGGGGATCAGCCAGGCGGAGCATGAAAGTTTCTTCCGCGAGATGCTCGCGGAGATCGACGAGCCGACCTTGCCCTACGGCCTGCAGGACGTGCAGGGCGACGGCACGGCCATCGACGAATTCAGCCTGGCGCTGGAGCCGCGGCTCAACCGTCGGCTGCGGGCCCTGGCCCGACAGCAGGGGGCGAGTGTCGCCAGCCTGTTCCACCTGGCCTGGGGCCAGGTGCTGGCGGCGTTGTCGGGCAGGCGCAGCGTGGTCTTTGGCACGGTGCTGATGGGCCGCATGCAGGGCGGTGGCGATGGCGACCGGGCGCTGGGGATCTTCATCAACACGCTGCCGGTGCGGGTCGATATCGGTGGCCTGACGGTGCAGGCCGGGGTCCGGGCGACTCAGGCCCGGCTCACCGCGCTGATGCGTCACGAGCATGCACCGCTGGCGCTGGCCCAACGCTGCAGCGGGGTCGAGGTGCCGACGCCGCTGTTCAGCAGCCTGCTCAACTACCGGCACAACGGCGTGGCGGTGGCGGCCAGCACGACCGACGCAGCCTCGGCCTGGCACGGCATCACCCCGCTGAGTTCCGAGGAGCGCACCAACTACCCGCTGACCCTGAGCGTCGACGATCAGGGCGAGGACTTCCGCCTGGCCCTTCTGGCCAGTTCGCAGATCGACGGGCAGCGGGTCTGCGACTATATGCGCACGGCCCTGGAGCAATTGGTGCAGGCCCTCGAACAGAGCCCCCAGGCGTTGCTGGAGCAACTGTCGATCCTGCCGGTGGACGAGCGCGAGCTGTTGCTGGAGGGCTTCAACGCCAGCCAGGCCGACTACCCGCAGGGGCTGACCCTGCATCAGCGCATCGCCGCCCGGGCCGCCGAACAGCCGCAGGCGGTGGCCGCGGTGTGCCAGGGGCGGCACCTGAGCTATGCCGAGTTGAACCGGCAGGCCGAGGTCCTGGCCCATCACCTGAGCGAACTCGGCGTTCGCCCCGACCAGCGCGTGGCGATTGTTGCCCGGCGCGGGCTCGATACCCTGGTGGGACTGCTGGCGATCCTCAAGTCCGGGGCCGGCTACGTGCCGATCGACCCGGCCCACCCCGCCGAGCGCCTGCGGTACCTGCTCGACGACAGCGCACCGGTGGCGGTGATGACCCAGGACGACCTGCTGGCCCGACTGCCGGAGCTGGCGGTGCCGGTGATCAACCTCGACCGGCCGTTCTGGCAGGAACACACCGTCGCCAGTGGGCAGTTGCCGACCCCCGATCCCCGACACCTGGCCTATGTGATCTACACCTCCGGTTCCACCGGTCTGCCCAAGGGCGTGATGGTCGAGCACCATACCGTGTCGAACCTGGTGGACTGGCACTGCACGGCCTTCGATCTGTGCCCGGGACGACATACCTCCAGCGTCGCCGGTTTCGGCTTCGACGCCATGGCCTGGGAGGTCTGGCCGGCCCTGTGCGCCGGGGCGACCCTGCACCTGCCGCCGCCGGCCGAGGCCGGCGAGGATGTCGACGGCCTGCTCGACTGGTGGTGCGCGCAGCCGCTGGACGTCAGCTTCCTGCCGACGCCGATCGCCGAACATGCCTTCGCCCGCAACCTCGAACACCCGACCCTGCGCACGCTGCTGATCGGTGGCGACCGCCTGCGCCAGTTCAGCCGTCACCAGACCTTCGAGGTGATCAACAACTATGGCCCGACCGAAGCCACGGTGGTCGCCACCTCGGGTCGGGTCGAGGCCGGGCAGTTGCTGCATATCGGCAAGCCGATGGCCAATGCGCGGGTCTACCTGCTGGACGAGCGCCAGCGCCCGGTACCGCTGGGTGTGGCTGGTGAACTGTATGTCGGCGGTGCCGGTGTCGCCCGCGGTTATCTCGACCGCCCGGAACTGACCGCCGAGCGTTTTCTCCGCGATCCGTTCAGCGATGATCCCCGGGCGCGCATGTACCGCACCGGCGACCTGGCCCGCTGGCAGCTCGACGGCACCCTCGAGTATCTGGGACGCAACGACGACCAGGTGAAGATCCGCGGCATGCGCATCGAGCTGGGCGAGATCGAGAGCCGGCTCAACCAGCTTCCCGGTATCCAGGAAGCGGTGGTGCTGGCCCGCGAGGACCAGCCGGGGCAGCCACGGCTGGTGGCCTATTTCACCGAGCAGGCGCGGGTCGACGCGTTGGAGACCGCCGAGCTGCGCGCCTGGCTGCAGGCCCATCTGCCGGACTACATGGTGCCGGCCGCCTATGTGAAGCTGGCCGCGCTGCCGCTCACGGCCAACGGCAAGCTCGATCGACGGGCGCTGCCCAAGCCCGAGCTGGATGCCTTGTTCACCCGCGAGTACGAGGCGCCCGAGGGCGAACTGGAAATCAGCCTGGCGCAGATCTGGAGCGAGGTGCTGCAGGTCGGGCGGGTCGGTCGTCGCGATCATTTCTTCGAGCTGGGCGGGCATTCGCTGCTGGCGATGCGCATGGTGGCGCAGGTCCGCCAGCGCCTGGGGGTGGAACTGGCGCTGGCGCAACTGTTCGCCAACGCCGAGCTGGCGGCGGTGGCCGAGGTGCTGGGCCAGGCGGCCCGCAGTACCTTGCCGGACATTCTCGAGGTGGCGCGGGACCATGCGCTGCCGCTGTCGTTCGCCCAGCAGCGGCTGTGGTTCCTGGCGCAGATGGGCGCAGCGAGCAGCGCCTACAACATTCCGGTCGGCCTCGGCCTGCACGGCCCGCTGGACAGCCAGGCGCTGCAGCGGGCGCTGGAGCGGATCGTCGAGCGTCACGAGACCCTGCGCAGCCGTTTCGTGCTGCACGGCGACGAACCCCGGGTGGAGATCGCTCCGCCCGGGCAGGGGCTGCGGTTCGCCACCGAGGACCTGCGCACGGCCGCCGATGCCCAGGCCTGCGTCCAGGCGCGCCTGAGCGAGGAAGCCGGTGAACCGTTCGATCTGCAACACGGGCCACTGATCCGTGGCCGCCTGCTGCGCCTGGCCGACCGGCACCATGTGCTGCTGCTGACCCTGCATCATATTGTCTCCGATGGCTGGTCGATGGGGGTGCTGACCCGCGAGCTGATGGCGCTTTACGAGGCCTTCCGCCACGGTCAGGATGATCCGTTGCCGGCTTTGGCGGTGCAGTACGGCGACTTCGCCGTGTGGCAACGGCGCTGGCTCGAAGGCGAGCTGTTGCAGCGCCAGGGCAGCTACTGGCAACAGGCCCTGGCCGGTGCGCCGGCTCTGCTGATGGTGCCCACCGACCGGCCGCGCCCGGCCCGCCAGGACTACGCCGGGGCCACCCTCGGTTTCACCCTGGACGAGCGGCTGAGCGCCGCGATCAGGGCTCTTGGCCAGCGTCACGGGACCACCCCCTACATGACCCTGCTGGCCGCCTGGGCCATGCTGTTGGGACGTCTCAGCGGACAGCACGACCTGGTGATCGGCTCGCCGGTGGCCAACCGTCAGCGAGCCGAGGTGGAAGGCCTGGTGGGGCTGTTCGTCAACACCCTGGCGATCCGCCTCGATGTCTCCCCGCAGCAGACGGTCGAGGCGCTGCTGGCCCAGGTGCGCGAGCGCACCCTGCAGGCTCAGGCCCACCAGGACCTGCCGTTCGAGCAGGTGGTGGAGCTGACCCGGCCAGAACGCAGTCTGGCCCACAGCCCGTTGTTCCAGAGCATGTTCTCCTGGCAGAACCACGATGAGGCGACGTTGCAACTGGGTGACCTGCAACTGGAGGCCATGGCCGGCGGCGGCCAGTTCGCCAAGTTCGATCTGGCCCTCGACCTGGGCGATGGCGGCGCGCGACTGGTGGGCTCGCTGACCTATGCCACGGCACTGTTCGACGCCACTACCATCGAACGTTATCTCGGTTATCTGCGTGGTGTGCTGCAGGCCATGGTCGATAACGACCAGGCCAGCCTCGGCCAGGCCAACCTGCTGGACGACGCGCAGCGCCTGCAGTTGCTGCAGGACTTCAACGCCTGCCAGGTCGCGTACCCGCGCGGGCAGACCCTGCACGGCCTGTTCGAAACCCAGGTCGAGCGCACGCCGGATGCCGTGGCGATGCGCATGGACGGGCAGGCGCTGAGCTACCGCGAACTCAACCGCCAGGCCAACCAGTTGGCTCATCATCTGCGGGCACTGGGAGTGCAGGCCGATGAACGGGTGGCGATCTGCGTACCCCGCGGGCCGCGCATGCTGGTGGGCCTGCTGGCGATTCTCAAGGCCGGTGGCGCCTATGTCCCGGTCGATCCGGCCCATCCGGCGGAGCGCATCCGCTATCTGCTCGAAGACAGCGCACCGCTGGCGGTGCTGGTCCAGGGCAGTACCCGCGAGCTGCCAGGCGAACTGGCGGTGCCGCTGGTCGATCTGGACCGGCCGACCTGGCACGACCAGCCCGCCAGCGACCCGCTGGTGGCGGGGCTCGGTGCCGGGCACCTGGCCTATGTGATCTACACCTCCGGCTCCACCGGGCTGCCCAAGGGCGTGATGGTCGAGCACGGCACCGTGGAGAACCTGGTGCATTGGCACTGTGCGGCCTTCGATCTGCATGCCGGCAGCCACACCGCCTGCGTTGCCGGCGTCGGTTTCGATGCCATGGCCTGGGAGGTCTGGCCGGCGCTGTGCGTGGGCGCGACCCTGCACCTGCCACCGGCGGGCCTGGGCAACGGCGAGCTGGATGGCCTGCTCGACTGGTGGCGGGCGCAGCCGTTGCAGGTGGCGTTCCTGCCGACCCCGGTGGCCGAATATGCCTTCGGCCAGGGCCGTGGTCATCCGACCCTGCGGACCCTGCTGATCGGCGGTGACCGCCTGCGGCAGTTCGCCGAGGACCCGGGCTTCGCGGTGATCAACAACTACGGCCCGACCGAAGCCACGGTGGTGGCGACCTCCGGGCGGGTCGAGCCGAACGGGCTGCTGCATATCGGTCGGCCGATCGCCAACGCGCGCATCTATCTGCTGGACGAACAACGGCGTCCGGTGCCGGTGGGGGTGGCGGGCGAGTTGTATGTCGGCGGCGCCGGGGTGGCGCGCGGGTATCTGCATCGTCCGGAACTGACCGCCGAGCGTTTTCTCGACGACCCGTTCAGCACGGTGCCGCAGGCGCGCATGTACCGTACCGGCGACCTGGCCCGCTGGCGCGCCGATGGCTCGATCGAGTACCTGGGGCGCAACGACGATCAGGTGAAGATTCGTGGCGTACGGATCGAACTGGGCGAGATCGAGGCCAGCCTCGGTCGCCTGGCGGGCGTGCGTGAAGCGGTGGTAGTGGCCCGTGAGGACGAACCGGGCCAGGTGCGCCTGGTGGCCTATCTCACCGCGACGCTGCCCGGTGGGCTGCCCGAGCCGGGTGAGCTGCGGGCGCAGTTGGCCACGCAACTGCCGGAATACATGGTGCCGGTGGCCTATGTACGGCTGGACGCGTTGCCCCTCACCGCCAATGGCAAGCTCGACCGCCGGGCGCTGCCGGCGCCGGCGCTGGAGGCGCTGTCACAGCGCGACTACCACGCCCCCGAGGGCGAGCTGGAGACCACCCTGGCGCGGATCTGGGCGCAGTTGCTGCAGGTCGAGCGGGTCGGTCGCCAGGACCACTTTTTCGAGTTGGGCGGCCACTCGCTGCTGGCGATGCGCATGGTCTCACAGGTACGCCTGCAACTGCAGCGTGAACTGCCGTTGGGCGAGCTGTTCGCCAATCCCGAGCTGGCGGCCGTGGCGCGGTTTCTTCAGAACGGCGCGCAGGTCAGCCTGCCGGCCATCGTCGCGGCTCCCCGTGATGGCGCGCTACCGCTGTCATTCGCCCAACAGCGCCTGTGGTTCCTGGCCCAGTTGGAAGGCGCCAGCAGCGCCTACAACATTCCCGTCGCCCTGCGCCTGCGCGGGCGACTGGAGGTGACGGCCCTGCAACAGGCGCTGGCGACCATCGTCTCGCGTCACGAAACCCTGCGCAGCCGCTTTGTCGAATGCGACGAAACACCCCAGGTGCTGATTGCCCCCGCCGAGGCCGGCCTGCTGCTGCAGGTCGAGGACCTGCGCCAGCATCCGCGGGCCGCCATGGCCCTGGAGGGGCTGATCGACGATGAAGCCCGCGCGCCGTTCGACCTGGCGCGGGGGCCGTTGATCCGTGGCCGGCTGGTGATCCTCGGCGAGGAGCATCACGTGCTGCTGCTGACCCTGCACCACATCATCTCCGATGGCTGGTCGATGGACGTGTTGACCCGCGAGCTGGTGGTGCTCTACACCGCCTTCAGCCGCGGCGAGAGCGACCCGCTGCCGCCGCTGGCGTTGCAGTACGGCGACTTCGCCATCTGGCAGCGGCAGTGGTTGAGCGGTGACGTGCTGGCGCGGCAGAACGCCTACTGGCAACAGGCCCTGGGCGGTGCGCCGGCCCTGTTGATGCTGCCCACGGACCGGCCGCGTCCGGCGCGCCAGGACTATGCCGGGGGCCAGGTCGAGATCCACTTCGACGCGGCGTTGAGCGCCGGGCTCAGGGCCCTCGGCCAGCGCCATGGACTGACGCTGTACATGATCCTGTTGGCTGGCTGGGCAGTGCTGCTCAGCCGTCTGGCCGGGCAGGACGAGGTGGTGATCGGCTCGCCGGTCGCCAGCCGCCAGGGCGCGGAGATCGAGGGGTTGATCGGGCTGTTCGTCAACACCCTGGCGATTCGTCTCGATGCGGCCGCTGCCGGCAACGTCGCCGGGCTGCTGGCGCAGGTTCGCCAGCGCGTCCTTGACGCCCAGGCGCATCAGGACCTGCCGTTCGAGCAGGTGGTGGAACTGATCCGGCCGGCGCGCAGCCTGGCCCACAGCCCGTTGTTCCAGACCCTGCTGACCTGGCAGGCGGGCGAGAGCGCCGAAGCGCTGCCGGGCGGCCTGCAACTGGAGGGGATCGCCGCCACGGGGCATTTCGCCAAGTTCGATCTGTCCCTGAACCTGGGTGAGACGCAGGGCTGCATCAGCGGTGGCCTGATGTACGCGACGGCGTTGTTCGACGAGTCGACGATGCAGCGTCATGCCGGCTATTTCGAACGCGTGCTGCGGGCCATGGTCGCCGACGACCAGCGCCTGCTGGCGCGGATCGACCTGCTGGATGCGACTGAACGCGAGCACCTGCTGGCCGATTTCAACGCCACCGAAATCGGCTACGACCTGGAGCAGACCCTCCATGGCCTGTTCCAGGACCAGGTGGAGCGGACGCCGCAAGCGTTGGCGCTGCAGGCGGGCGAGCAGCACCTGACCTATCGCGCCTTGAACCAGCGCGCCAACCAGTTGGCCCACCACCTGCGCGAGCAGGGCGTGGGACCGGACAGCCGGGTGGCGATCTGCGTCGAGCGTGGCCTGGAGATGGTCGTCGG
>NZ_AQOH01000034.1 GCF_000364705.1 Pseudomonas fuscovaginae SE-1
CCTTCGGTTGGTTCAGTTACACCACTTCTAGGGACACGATCACAGAGCGGGACCCGCGATAGTCCCTCAGATTATATGAGGCCTTGTCTCTAGTATCGACCTCAACGAGGTGCGCTGACGTCGGTTTGGCCGCTGGCAAGTAATGCCCCCCGGACAAAGCCCTCGGCCAATCGTCGTTCGACGAAGTCCCGAACATATGCTGCTCCAGCATCACGGCCGTGAGGAACTGCGACCGCTTGGCGGATGGCGGTGAAGGCTCCCTGTATTACCCGATAATTCGGATGCTTGGCCGCGACTCGCTCCAGCGGTTGTCTTACGCCGGCGGCAGCATCCAGATGTTGATCAATGAAGAAGTCTATAGCGCCTGCCGAGGTGTCAGCTCTGATCAGCTCGGCATGTTGCAGTGTGCGCGACAGGTACAGGTCGTAAGCGGCGCCGTTGCCTACCGCAAGTCGAAGTCCAGGTTGATCCAGGTCCTCGATTTTGGAGTAGGGGGCGTCGGCTTCAACCAGATAGGTCCCCTCGATCAGAACATAGGGCTCACTGAAGCTGATCTGAGCGGCGCGGACAGGCTCGATAGCCAGGAAGGCCAGTGTCCACGCATTTTCCTCGAGTGCAGCGAATACTTTGCCGGCTGCGTCGTATGTGCACAGCTCAAGACCTACGCCCAGCTCATCGGCCAGCGACTTGGCCAAAGCCACAGACACTCCATGCGGCTCTCCGTCAGCGCCTGGCTGAGCCAGCACGGGATTACCGAAGTTGATCGCGGCACGCATAATGCCATTGGGCGCCAGGTCGTTGAGGACCTGCTGGGTGATAGGGCTCATGCCTTCTCCAGGGTTAGAAAATGGGGCGTTTGTAGGACGCGATCAGGCGGTCTAAAGCATCGATCGATGCTTCGACTGGCCAGCACCGTCACGCAAATCGCGGTTGATGTAAACGTTCGTCGTTTGCAAGGTGACCTTGCTGTCGTCGATAAAGCCATCCCCATAGGCCGTAGCTGCGGCTAGGCAAGGAGTCACGGCAAGAAGCTCGCAACCCATCTTGTTTTTGTTATGCATGTGCTACTCCATCAATTGGAATGTGGGGTATAGGCGTGTCTCCCGGCACGCCAGGATCAGGAAACAGTGAGGTTCAGACGGTGCGGAAAACCAGGCAGACCGGGCTGCCGGTCTCGATCTGATGTTCCAGCAAGGCCAGTTCGCCTTTCGGGCTAATGGAGAAGGTCTTGATGTTGTCACTGTCTTCGTTAGCGACGAACAGGAAACGTCCGTTAGGGGAGGCCGTCATGAAGCGGGGCTTCTTGCCTTGGCTAGGTACGTTGCCGATCGGGTTGATCTTGCCGGTGGGCTGATCCACCGAAAAAATGGTCACGCTGTCATGCCCGCGATTGGAGGAGAACAAATGTACTCCGTCCGGTGCCATGACCAGTGCTGCTGCACGGCTGTCCCCTACAAAGTCCTGAGGGAGGGCCGAAACCACCTGGAATGGAACCAGGGAGCCGTCGTTCTGGTTGTAGCGGTAGCTGGTGATTGTGCTGTCCAGCTCGTTTACCACGTAGGCAAAAGAACCGGTGGGAGAGAACGCAACATGCCGGGGGCCAGCACCTTCGCGTGCCTTGATTTCATGAGCCAGTTCAGGCTTCAGCGCAGTCCCTTGCTGTTTCAAATCGAACACGAAGACTTTATCTAGCCCTTTGTCCGGCACCACCAGGTAACGTCCCGATGGGTCGCGTGGGATCATGTGCGGGTGGGAGCTGGTCTGTTCGATCTTATGCGGGCCAGGGTTGCCCGGAAGGTCGTATTTGCTGATGACCGGTTGCAGGCGGCCGTCTGTATCGAACGGCAGAATGACAATGCTGCCGGTGGCATAGTTGGCCACCGCGAGGAATTTGTTGCTCTTGTCCACGGTAAGGTGGACGGGGTTGTTCCCTTCGCAACTGACCGAGCTCACGTGGGTGAGCGTTCCGTTGCCTGGTTCGATCTGGAATGAGCTGACAATGGACTGGTCACCATGCACGCAGAACAGCAAGCGCTGGGTTTGGTCGAGACATAAGAAGGAGGGGTTGTTCAGATCGCCGACGGTTTGAACAAGTTCGCAGCGACCTGTCTGTGGATCATGGCGATAAACCGTGATGCCTGCGCCGCGTGCGTTTCGCTCGCGAGTGGTTCTGGAACCCACATAGACCATTTGAGTTTTGTTCGAGTTGGCAGGCTGCATAGGGTTCTTCTCAGGTCCTGATTTGGCATCTGCCGCTCCCGCGCCGAGGCCCAGAAAGGTTGCCGCAGCGACGATGGAAGTTGAAGAGAGCAGCGTGCGTCGAGTAATGACGGGTGAGCGCGGTGTTGGGCGCATAGCAAAATCTCATCGTTGTTTTTGTTGTGATGAGTACCGCCGACCTTCGCCGGTCGGCGGTAGCGGATCAATCAGTACTTCGAAGGTGCGAGAACCCAGCCTTCCATCAGGCGGCGTGCACTGCGGCTCATGACGGCCTTGTCCACGATCCAGTTGCCATCGACTTGAGTGGTCTGCGCGCCAACGGCGACGGTACCGGCGGTGTGGCCCATGTTGACTTGGCGTTCGTCGATGTCGCCGACGATCCGGTTGACCAGTGTGCCTTCCAGGGCGGCTGCCACGGCAACGGCTACAGCGCCAGTGCCGGTAATCGCGTGATGCAATTTGCCCATGGAGAGGATGCGAGCGATCACATCGATCTCGGCGGCGTCGACCGTCTTGCCACCGGCAGCGGCGTAGGTTTGCGGTGGAGCCACCAGGCACAGCTTCGGTGTATGAGGGCGAAGGCGCGTTGCTTCCTCGGCGGTAGCCGCCAGGCCCATGGCCACGGTGCAGTGTGCACGAATGGTTTCCAGGGACTGCAGCAGCTCGGCGTTGCCGTTGACCTGATCCTGGGTCTCGGTCCCGGTCAGGCCAACGCGCTGGGCGTCGACGAAGATCGTCGGGTTGCCGGCGTTGAGCAGCGTTGCCGGCAAGCCCGGGAAACCAGGAATATCCAGCTCATCCACGACATTGCCGGTTGGCAGAATGCTGCCGCCCGAACCGCCGGGCTGAAGGAATTCCACGACGATTTCGGCCGCGGGGAAGGCGACGCCATCGAGCACGAAATCACCTTCTTCAACGACCTCGCCGTCCTTCATCGGGACATGGGCGATGATGCGTTTCTGAATATTGGCCTGCCAGATGCGGATGGTGGCGATGCCGTCACGAGGTGCATCGACGAGCCCTTGGCGAATGGCGAAAGGACCGACGGCTGCACTCAGATTGCCGCAGTTACCGGACCAGTCGACCACTGGATTTTCGATGGCCGGGGCACCGAACAGGTAGTCGACATCGCAGTCGGTGCGTCCCGACTTGCCGATAATGACGACCTTGCTGGAGCTGGAGGTGGCGGCACCCATGCCGTCGATCTGTTTGCCGTATGGGTCCGGGCTGCCAATGACCCTCAGCATCAGCGCATCGCGCTCGGGACCGGCGGCAGGGACGTCCTGCTCAAGGAAAAAGACGCCTTTGCTGGTACCGCCGCGCATGAAGACGGCAGGGATTCGAACTTGGGTCATTACACGGCTCCTTCCAGTTGTTTCGCTTGTGCAACCTTGTCCATGCTCTCGACCAGCAGTTGCGGCAGCAGGCCGCCGCGGCGGAAGTAGCGCACGTCTTCGTGCGTATCAAGCCGGCTGGTGACGCTCACGTTTTCAATACTGCCGTCTTCGCGCTCGATGACGAGTTGCAGCGTGTCACCCGGAGCGAAAGCGTCATTGATACCTTCCACCGAGAATTTCTCGTGCCCCGTCAGGCCGAGGGTTTTGCGGGTCACGCCTTCCGGGAACTGCAGCGGGAGAATGCCCAGGCCGGCCAGGTTGGTGCGGTGGATGCGCTCGAAGCTCTCGGCAACGACCACGCGCACGCCCAGAAGGCGAGGGCCTTTGGCCGCCCAGTCACGCGACGAACCGCTGCCGTACTCTTTACCTGCCACGACGATCAGCGGCTGCTTACGCTTGGCATAGGCTTGTGCGGCTTCGAATACGGTGCTCACGCGATTCTCTGGCAGCAGCAGGGTCCAGGGGCCTTCGCGGCCGTCGGCCATCAGTTCGTTTTTCAGGCGTGGGCTGGCGAAGGTGGCGCGTTGTGCAGCTTCGTGGTTGCCGCGACGAGTGCCGTAGGAGTTGAAGTCATCAACAGCGATGCCGTGGCCCTTCAGGTACGAACCGGCGTCGCTGTCCGAGAGGATGGCGCCCGACGGCGAGATGTGGTCGGTCGTGATGTTGTCCGACAGCATCACCAGCACGCGCATGCCTTTCAGGTCGCGCTGAGGGTCAGTCGCCGTCAGTTCGTCGCTCCAGTACGGCGGTTTGCGGATGTAGGTGCTGCTTTGATCCCATGCGTACTGATCGGTAACGCCGGCGCGAAGGTCCGAGGCGATGACGCCAGCCTCGCGAGGTACCGAGCTGTAGGCCTTGTCGAACAGGTCGGCGGACAGTGCTTTCTTATCGATCTCGTCCAACTCTTGATCCGAAGGCCACAGTTCGCTCAGGTAAACCGGCTTGCCTTCAGCGTCGGTACCGAGCGCATCCACCTGCGGGTCTACGCGATAGGTACCTGCGATGGCGTACGCCACGATCAGGGGAGGGGACATGATGAAGACTTCGCGAGCCAGCGGGTGCACGCGGCCCTCGAAGTTGCGGTTGCCGGAGGTGGCGGCAACGGTTTCCAGCTTGCGGGCACGGATTTCGTCTTCGATCTTTTTGCTCAGCAGTGGGCCGGACATGCCATTGCATGTGGTGCAGCCGTAGCCCACGACATTGAATCCGAAGTTGTCGAGATCGACATTGAGGCCGGCGCGATCCAGGTAGTCGGCGACCACCTTGGAGCCCGGTGCGAAAGAGGTCTTGACCCATGGGGCGCGATGCAGGCCGCGCTTGAGGGCGTTGCGAGCGACCAGGGCCGCGGCGATCACGCCGCGCGGGTTCGAGGTGTTGGTGCAACTGGTGATGGCGGCGATGACGATCGAGCCATTGTCCAGACCTGTGGGGATGTCCTTCGCTGCTTCACCTTTACCCAGCAGGATGCGCTGGTGCGGTTGTTTCGGGCCGGCAATCGCGCGGCCAACGCCGCTCAGGTCGAGCGTGACAACGCGGTCGTACTCGACGGTTTCCAGGCTGTCATGCCACAGGCCTTGGTGCTTGGCATAAGCCTCGGTCAGCTCGGCAATTTCACCGCCGCGGCCGCTCAGTCGCAGGTAGTGCAGGGTGCGGTCGTCGATCGCGAACATGGCTGCGGTCGCGCCGAATTCGGGCGCCATGTTGGACAGGGTGCCGCGGTCTGCCAGGGAGAGGGCTGCCACGCCTGGGCCATGAAACTCCAGCACGCTGCCGATTACACCGGCTTTGCGAAGGCTTTCGGTCAAGGCGAGCGCGATGTCGGTAGCGATATAGCCGGGTGGCGGCACGCCTTCGAGTCGGACACCGACAATCTCTGGAACCCGCATCATCAGTGCTTTGCCCAGCATTGCCGCTTCGGCCTCGATACCACCCACACCCCAGCCCAGCACACCAATGCCGTTGATCATGGTGGTGTGGCTGTCAGTGCCGACTAGCGTATCAGGGAAAGCCCAGAGGTCACCTTCGACCTCGCGAGTACCGATGACGGTGGTCAGGCGCTCCAGGTTGATCTGGTGAAGGATGCCGTTGCCGGAAGGCACGATCGACAGATTGTTGAAGGCCTTGTTGCACCAGTCGAGGAATGCGAAGCGCTCAGCATTGCGCTCGCGCTCGATCGCTTCGTTATCGGCCAGGGCACTGGCATCGCCCCAGCGCTCTACGTTCAGCGAGTGGTCCACCACGAGGTGAGTAGGGGTCACCGGGTTGACCTGGCGTGGATCACCGCCTGCTTTCGCAACAGCGTCACGCAGGCCGGCCAGGTCGACCAGGGCCGGGGTGCCGAGCAGGTCTTGAAGAACCACGCGGGCGGGGCGGAACGGGATGTCGCTGTTTTTAGATCGAGTGCAAATAACTTTCAGCGCCTCGGTCGGCTCTGCTTCGGTGCGCAGTACGTTCTCAGCGAGGATCCGGAGGCTCATGGGCAGGCGGGAGAAGTCGCCTCCTACCGATTTTACGGCTTCCGATACATTGCAGACGCGGTAATCGCGACCGTTTACGGCCAGGGTTTGGCCAATGTGCTTGCTCATGCCGGGGACCTCACAGGCGTGTTTTTTGTGAGGCGATATTGAACTTTGTCTAAACTTGAGTCAATTTGTCTCCAGCAGAAATGCATCTCTCATGCGCCGAGTGGTCGTTTCTAGGCCTGAATAGAAGCCATTCGTATCTCTGCCAGCCACAAGCCAGATAGTCCCGAACAAAGATAAAAACGAGGAAAATCAAGATGAAATGCAATCAGACCTGCCGTAAATCCGTCCGGCATCAGCCCGCTTCTTCCTCTTCGTACCGCTAAAGCTTGTTTTGCGGCGCTAAAACAATAAGGAGAGCGACATGCTGCTGACCGTACTCGGTTTTTCGATGGTCACCTGTTTCATGTACCTGATCATGACCAAGCGGCTTACCGCGCTGGTTGCCCTGATCTTGGTGCCCATCGTGTTTGCCTTGCTGGGTGGCTTCTATGCCGGCCTGGGCGCAATGATGCTCGATGGCATCAAAACCTTGGCGCCTACCGGCGTCATGCTGACTTTTTCGATTCTTTACTTCGGCATCATGATCGACGCGGGTCTGTTCGATTCACTGGTGCGCTGCATTCTGAAGATCGTAAAAGGCGATCCCCTCAAGGTGCTGGTCGGGACCACTATCCTGACGATGCTGGTGTCGCTCGACGGCGATAGCTCCACCACCTACATGATCGTGATTGCCGCATTCCTTCCGCTGTATCAGCGTTTGGGAATGAGCGTTCTCGGGTTGACCTGTGTGGTCAACATTGCCAACGGCATCATGAATATCTCCCCATGGGGCGGCCCGACCGCACGCGCCGCAGCTGCGCTGCATGTCGATGCGATGGACATATTCCTGCCCATGGTGCCGTCGATGTTGCTGGGCTGCGGGTGCTTGCTGCTCATTGCGATCATGCTGGGACGGCGTGAGCGTGCACGGCTGGGGGTGATTGCAGTGGACGATTTCCACAACGGTGCAATCGCCTTGGGTAATGGTTCGCATGAAGAATGCGATCGTAACCGTCGCCCGCGCATGTTCCTGCCAAACCTCCTGCTCACCGCCACGATGATTGGCCTTTTGGTGATGGGCGCGGTACCGATTCAGGTGCTGTTCATGGTCGGCTTCGCCATTGCGGTGATGCTTAACTACCCACATCTGGAGCAGCAGAAAGAGCGGATCTGCGCCCACGCCGGTAACGTTCTTGCCGTGACGTCGGTGATTTTCGCCGCAGGCATCTTCACCGGCATTCTTTCCGGTACAGGGATGGTCGATGCGATGGCGAAGGGAATGCTGGCTGTTATTCCGGATGCCTTCGGACCTTATCTGGCGGTATTTACCGCACTGGTCAGCATCCCGTTCACCTTCTTCATGTCCAACGATGCCTTCTACTTCGGCATCCTGCCGGTGCTTGCCCAGACTGCAGCTACCTACGGCATCACGCCTTTGGAAATCGCTCGGGCTTCGGTGGTCGGGCAGCCGGTCCACTTGCTCAGCCCACTGGTGCCCTCGCTCTACCTGCTGGTGGCATTGGCCAAAGTCGACCTGGGTGACCACCAGCGCTTTGCCTTGAAGTGGGCGCTCTTGGTGAGCATGGCCATGTTGGTAGGTGGCGTGATGTTCGGAGCGTTCCCGCTCTATCACACAGCTTCGTGAGTCGATGGTCGACCGTCGGCTCTGTCGATGGTCGGCTGCCGGTGCTTGTAGCCGGCGCAGCCGCGCCTAGAAAAATAAAGGTGTAACCATGCCGTACCGTAGAGCCTGGATTGCTGTATTTCTGTTCTCTCTGGCGATGATCAATTACATGGACCGTATAGCCCTGTCCATCGCTGCCAAACCAATAGCCGAGGAATTCAATCTCAGTGCAGTCGGCATGGGATACCTCTTTTCCTCATTTATCTGGAGTTACGCACTCTTCCTGATTCCTGTTGGTCTGCTGATCGATCGCTATGGTGCAAAGCGCATCGGTGGTATTGGCATTCTTGTCTGGTCGGCTGCTACGGCGCTGACCGGTGCGGCGATGAGTTTCGCTTCGCTCCTGGCTGCGCGTCTTGTCATGGGGGCGGGTGAATCGGTCAGCAATCCCGTGGGTGCCAAGGTGATCCGGGAGTGGATCCCGAGTCAGGAGCGCGGCACTATCACTGCTGTTTTCAACAGCGGCTCCTACGCCGGTCCAGCGATTTGCTCGATCGTTCTTGCGATGCTGGTAGCCAGTGTCGGATGGCGCTGGTCCTTCGTGATTGCTGGTGGTGTCGGCTTCGTCTGGCTGTTGGCCTGGTACCTGTTCTACGGCAAGCCCGAAGAGGTGAAGTGGCTCCGCGACCAAGAGCGTAAAACCATCCTGGGTTCGCGATCCGGTGGTGGCAAAGCCGGTGGTGCGGCAGTGGCGGCTTACGGTCTGAAACGGTTGTTGAAAACCCCGACCCTTTGGGGGCTTGCGCTGACACAGGGTTGCAACGTGTACACCCAATATCTCTTCCTGACGTGGTTGCCAAGCTACCTCCAGCAGGAGCGCCACCTGACCCTCGAGAAAAGTGGTCTGGTGACTGCGATTCCTTATGCTGCAGCAGTCGTTCTCTGCATCGCCCTTGGCAAGCTCAGCGACTGGTATCTGACTCGTGGCGGTGGTGCCAGCTCGGGTAAGCGCCGCAACGTGATTGCATTCGCTATGGTTGTTGCCAGCTGCATCCTGTTGGTGCCGTTTGCTGGCGGCACAGTGACGTTGGTGCTGATTTCCTCCCTCACGTTGGCAGGCATTGCTTCCACCACTTCATTGAATTTCTCTCTGCTCAATGATCTGTTGCCAAGCGCAGGCGATGTGGGTAGGGCGATGGCGTTCGTCGTAGTGGGCGGCAACCTGTTCGGTATGGCCGCTCCAATTGTCACGGGCTACGTGATCCAGGCAACCGGCTCGTACAACTGGGCCTTCATGATTGCGGGTATCTTGCTGGTGGCTGGAGCGGTTATTGCACTGACTATGACTCGTAAGCCAATGGTTCCCCCGGCAGTTGAGAGTGAGCCCCATTTGGAAATGAGCCCGCAAAAGGCATAATGTAGACGCTGTGGGGCTCGCTTCACTGAGGGAGCCCCGCAATCTCATGCCTTAATTCGGAAAAGATATGAATCTGACGCCACTTCAAGCCCGCGTAGCTCGCGATATCGTTGCCTATGTTCGCCAAGAACAACTGGCTGCGGGGCATCACGTCTCGGAACTGGGGCTGGCCAAGGCTTTGAAGACGTCACGGACTCCTATCAAGATCGCTCTGAACTACCTCGCTGAGCGAGGCATGCTGAACCAGGATCGCAATCGCGGCTTTTTCTTGGCGAAACCATATGATGATCTGGCCGAAATTGCCCAGGATTTGTCGGTCTCCATCGATGACCCGATCTATCAGCAGATCGCGGTGATGCGACTCAATGGGCAGATTCCCGAGCAGTTCGCAGAGACGGACCTGATGCGTTTATTCAACATTTCACGCTACATGCTCCGTGGTGTGTTGATGCGTATTCAGCAAGAAGGTTGGATCGAGCAGCGTGCAGGTCAGGGATGGCAGTTTCTGCCGATGATTGACTCGGTCGAAGCCTATGAAGAGAGCTATTCCTTCCGAGCGATCATAGAGCCGGCAGGCCTACTTGCCCCTACGTTCATGGCCGATACGGAAGCATTGGCTCGCTGTAAGAAGCAGCAGCAATTCATTGCAGATGGCGGATACCTGACCATGACGCCTCAGGAGCTGTTTGAATCGAATGCTCAGTTCCACGAGACGCTTGCCAGTTTTTCTGGCAACAGATTTCACGTACAGACAGTTCGCCGACTTGACCAGCTTCGCCGTTTGGTGGAGTACCGGCAGGCCAGCAAGCGTTCGCCACGCCGTGAGCAGGCAGTCGAGCACCTCGCGATTCTTGCCTGTCTTGAGCGAGGTGATCGCCTTGCGGCGGCTGACCATATGCGCAAGCACCTGGAGCAAGCTCGTCGTCATAAAGTCGCAGCGGAGCTGTTCGAGGCAGTTGAACTGCCAGTTGAGGCTGCTTTTGAGTCGGCCTGAGCCGGCACTCTGAACCGCTTGCTCAGTGCCGCTTTCTTTGCGCTTAAAAGCATGCAACGGATCGTGTCCCAGGACGTGGTGTAACTCATCATGGCTCTGG
>NZ_AQOH01000035.1 GCF_000364705.1 Pseudomonas fuscovaginae SE-1
AACACCCCGAACATGTGACCGAAATGGCGGAACTGGACGAACCGCGAGCGGATCGTGAAGTAGCTGCCGAGTCCGACGATCAGCACGATGAGCAGTTTCCCCGAGAGGAAATCATTGAGTGCTTCTAGCATTGGAGAATGACCTCGATTCTTATTCTTTGCATGAAAAGAGCAACAGGCGGCAGGCGCACTGCTATCCGTTGGGGCGCATGGTTGGTCATGACAGGAGTGGTGACAATTTCGCGGGTTGCTCTGCTTTGGTGCGAGTTGATGCTAAACTTGCATCACTCGCACCATCCAGGTTCATCGTCATGAGTGACAACTTCGCCCTCAATCTCAAGCTGGCTTGCAGCCACTACCGCTCTATTTCAGAGGTTTGCCGGCAACTGTCGATCAATCGTGCACAGTTCAACAAGTACTTGAGCGGGCAGAGCCATCCGACGAACTACAACCTCAAGCGCATCGGCGATTTCTTCGGCGTGGAGGATTACGAGCTGGGTCTGCCACCGGAACAGTTCGCCCGTCTGATCGGTGCGCGCAATCCGGCCCTGCGCACCGAGCAGCAGAACGATCCGATCAGCGAGCTGTTCAGGCCGCTGCATCAGGAAGCGGGCAACCTGTCACGTTATTGCGGCTACTACTTCGAGTATTCCAACTGCATGTCGGTACCGGGCTCGATCCTGGTATCACTGGTGCACCTGCGTGAGGAGCGTGGCAGTTTTCTGTTCGAGCGCCAGGAACGGCAGGAACGCAGCACCGTCAACGATGGGCATGCCGAGGTGCGTTGCCGTTATCTCGGGGCGGCCTTCCAGCTACAGGACCGGCTGTTCCTGATCGACTACGAGTCGCTGACGCTCAACGAGATGAGTCAGACCATCCTGATTCCCAGCTTCAAGAGTCGCATTACCCGTCTCAATGGTCTGAAAACCGGGGTTTCCAGCGGCGACCGGCGTAACCCGGCGTGTACCCGCGTGGTTTGGGAGTTCCTCGGGGAAGAGATCAACCGCATCAATGCCTACCGCCAGGTCAAGCTGTATCGCCCGGACGATCCGCGCATCGATGACGATGTGCGCGAGCGCCTGAGTGCCGGTTCGGTGGGTAACGGGCTGTTCGAGATCGAGTAGGGCGGCGCATGGCTTGAGGGCTTCTTCGCGGGCAAACCCTGCCCCTACAGGATCGAGTCGAGTTCAAGAAGCATGAACGCCGCCGCGCTGTAGGAGCAGGGTTTGCCCGCGAACGGGCTCTCAAGCCCCACCACAAAGTCTCAGTAGAGCGCCGCGAACAGCTTGCGCCGGTAGGTGGTCACCAGCGGATGGTCGTTGCCCAGCAGGTCGAATACCTGCAGCAGGGTCTTGTGCGGCAGGCCTTCGCCGTAGCCGCGGTTGCGGATGAACAGCTTGAGCAGGGCATCCAGCGCCGCCTCGTACTGCTGGCGGGCCAGTTGCTGGATCGCCAACTGATGGATCGCCTCGTCGTCCTGGGCATTCTGCGCCAAGCGGGCCTTCAGCTCGGCGGCATCCGGCAGGGCGGCGGCCTGGCGCAGAAAGGTCAGTTGCGCCCTGGCGCCGGCCAGTGCGGCCTTGTGCTCATCACCCTTGACCGCATCGAGCACGGTCTGGGCTTCACCCAACTCACCGCGCTCGGCCAGGCAGCGGGCATACAGGATCAGCGCCTTGGCGTTGCCGTTGTCCTCGCCCAGCAGCGCCACGAGAGTCGCTTCGGCCTCGGCGACCCGACCTTCGCCGAACAGCGCCTGGGCCTGTTCGAGTGGGTCGGCAGCGGCCGGCGGCGGCATCTGTACATGGGGTTCGAGCATGGCGCGCACGGCCGACTCCGGTTGGGCACCGGCAAAGCCGTCGACCGGCTGGCCGTCCTTGAACAGCACCACGGTCGGCAGGCTGCGGATACCGAAGCGGGCGACGATGTCCTGCTCGGCATCGCAATCGACCTTGGCCAGCAGCAATTCGCCCTGATAGCTCTCGGCGATCTGCTGCAGCATCGGCATCAGCGCCTTGCAGGGCGCACACCATTCCGCCCAGAAGTCCACCAGCACCGGCTTGTGGAAAGAGTTCTGGATCACCGTCTGGTCGAAGTTCAGGGCGGTGGCGTCGAAGATGTAGGGCGTGTCCTGGGTCATCGGGAGTCTCGAAGAACGGGGGATCACGCAACTATAAGGCTTGCGCGGGTTGGCCGAAAGCGGGGCATACATTGGTGGGTGGCGCGGGCCCTTGTGGGAGCGGGCTTGCCCGCGAGGCATTCGCAGCCTCACCCCTCTATCTCGCGGGCAAGCTCGCTCCCACAAGGGCCGGGTGCGCTCAGGGCCGGCTGGCGTGGTAGAGGCTGACCTGGCGAAACTCCTCCGGCTCCATCAGGTCCGGCAAAGTCAGCGCCTGCAGGATCTCCAGGCGCCGGTACAACGGGTGACGGAAATCCCGGACCCGCGAGTCGGCCACCAGCGCCTCGCGGCCACGGCTGAGGAAGTGGTCCAGCAGCGGCAGGTTTTCCCGGTCGTACAGCACATCGGCCACCAGGATCAGGTCGAAGCGGTCGCTCTCGGCGAAAAAATCCTCGCTGTAGTTCAACGAAACGGCATTGAGCTCGGCATTCGCCCGGCAGGCGGCCAGCGCCAGCGGATCGAGGTCGCAGGCCACCACCTCCAGCGCCCCGGCCCTGGCCGCGGCAATCGCCGCGATACCGGAGCCGGCGCCGAAGTCCAGTACGCGTTTGCCGGCCACCCACTCGGGGCGCTCGGCCAGGTAGCGGGCCATGGCCAGGCCACTGGCCCAGCAGAAACTCCAGTAAGGCGGTTCATGCAGGATGCGCCGGGTTTCTTCCGGGGTGAACTCGCGGTCCATGTTCTCGGCGTCGATCAACCACAGCCTGAGGTTGGTGCCAGGCAGCGCGCTGGCCGTCAGCCGGGCATCGCCGAGCAGCGCGGCGAGAGCCCGCTGCAGGTCGAGCGGAACATTCATGGCGCGCTGATGAATTGCAACTGGCCCATGGCCTGGGTGGTCGGCTGAGTCACCGTCACCGAAGGCAGGTGCAGGATCAATTGCCCGGACTGGCTGGCGCGCCCGCGCAGTTCGACCCGTGCGCCCACCGGAAATACGTCCGGGTTGAAGCGCAGGCGGAACGGCAACGCCTGGCCGGAGCCGTTGATCCGCCCGCTGGCGAGCAGTTGTTGGGGCCGGCCGCGTTCGTCGATCACCAGCAGCGCCAGCTCGACCTCGGCATTGGCCGGCACGCCGAGCAGGGTGCCGCTCAGTTCGCGCTGGTAAGCCGGCAGCGGGCCCAGTGCTTCATATTCATTCACCGGCTTTTTCACCTGGGGCTGGGGCGCTGGCGTCGGCACGGGCTTGGGTGCGCTGCTGCAGGCGAGCAGCAGGCCGGTGAGGCTGAGCAAAACAAGCGGTCGTACTGACATCTACAGCTCCAACTGAGGCGAAAATCGACGGTTGTGGTGGGATAACGTTAGCCCGCCGACTGTATACCGCAAACCCCATGGCTTGTCTTGCCACGGAGATGCGCTACCATGGCCCTCCATTTTTTTGTTGCCTGCCACCATGCACTGTCCCTTCTGCGGTGCCAACGACACCAAAGTCATCGACTCGCGTCTGGTCGCCGAGGGCGAACAGGTGCGCCGCCGGCGCGAATGCGTGGCCTGCGGTGAGCGTTTCACCACCTTCGAAACCGCCGAACTGGTATTGCCACGCCTGATCAAGCAGGATGGCAGCCGCCAGCCCTTCGACGAAGAAAAACTGCGGGCCGGCATGCAGCGGGCCCTGGAAAAGCGCCCGGTGAGTGTCGAGCGCCTGGAAGCCGCGCTGGCGCACATCAAGCACAAGCTGCGCGCCACCGGCGAGCGTGAGGTCAAGTCGCTGGTCGTCGGCGAAATGGTGATGACCGAGCTGCAGAAACTCGACGAGGTCGCCTACATCCGCTTCGCCTCGGTCTATCGCCGCTTCCAGGACCTCGACGAGTTCCGCGAGGAAATCGACCGTCTCGCCCGGGAGCCCGCCAAGGAATGAGCCTCGCAGCCGAACAGGCGGTTCTCGACGCCCACTACATGGCCCGAGCCCTGGAGCTGGCGCGCAAGGGCCGCTACTCGACCCATCCGAACCCACGGGTCGGTTGCGTCATCGTGCGTGACGGCGCGGTGGTTGGCGAAGGTTGGCACGTGCGCGCCGGCGAGCCCCATGCCGAAGTCCATGCCTTGCGCGAGGCGGGCGAGCGGGCCCGTGGCGCGACGGCCTACGTGACCCTGGAACCGTGCAGCCACTTCGGACGCACGCCGCCTTGCGCCGAGGCGCTGGTCAAGGCGGGCGTGGGTCGGGTGGTCGCGGCCATGCAAGACCCCAATCCACAGGTTGCCGGCAACGGCCTCAAGCGCCTGGCCGATGCCGGAATCGCCGTGCACAGTGGCGTGCTCGAAGGCGAGGCGCGGGCGATCAACCGCGGCTTCCTCAAGCGCATGGAACACGGCCTGCCGTTCGTGCGGGTCAAGCTGGCCATGAGCCTGGACGGCCGCACCGCGATGGCCAGCGGCGAGAGCCAGTGGATCACCGGCCCGGCCGCGCGTTCCGCCGTGCAGCGTCTGCGCGCCGAGTCCAGCGTGGTGCTCACCGGCGCCGATACGGTGCTGGCCGACAGCGCCCGGCTGACCGTGCGCCCTGCCGAGCTGGGCCTGGGCCCTGAGCTGACGGCCCTGGCCGAAAGCCGGCCACCCCTGCGGGTGCTGATCGACGGGCGCCTGCGGGTACCGTTGGAGGCGGCATTCTTCCAGGCCGGTCCGGCCCTGGTGGTGACCTGTTCCACGACGTTCAGCGCCGATTACCAGGCCGCCGGCCACGAAGTCCTGAGCCTGCCCGGCCACGATGGCCAGGTCGACCTGGCGCAGTTGCTCAAACAGTTGGCCGCCCGTGGCGTCAATGACCTGCTGGTCGAGGCCGGTCCACGCCTGGCGGGTGCCTTCGCCCGCCAGGCCCTGGTGGACGAGTACCAGATCTTCGTCGCTGGCAGGTTCCTCGGCTCCACGGCCCGGCCCCTGCTGGACTGGCCGCTGGAGCGCATGAGCGAGGCGCCCCGGCTGAGAATCACCGAAATGCGCGCGGTCGGCGATGACTGGCGAGTCACCGCAATACCTGACCCGGCACCCGGCGTATAATTCGCGGCCAGCGCCAGGCGCTGGCTCGTTTTCGAGGAGTACTTCATGTTTACCGGCATCATCGAATCCATCGGCAGCATCCGTGCGCTGAGCCCGAAAGGCGGCGACGTACGCGTCTATGTAGAAACCGGCAAGCTCGACCTGGGCGACGTCAAACTCGGCGACAGCATCGCGGTCAACGGTGTCTGCCTGACCGCCGTCGAGCTTCCGGGGGACGGGTTCTGGGCCGACGTCAGCCGTGAGACGCTGGACTGCACGGCCTTCAACGACCTAAAGACCGGCAGCCGGGTCAACCTGGAAAAGGCCCTGACGCCGACCACCCGTCTGGGCGGTCACCTGGTCAGCGGCCACGTCGACGGTGTCGGCGAGATCGTCGCCCGCGAGGAAAACGCCCGGGCCATCCAGTTCCGCGTGCGTGCCCCCAGGGAACTGGCCAAGTACATCGCCCACAAGGGCTCGATCACCGTCGACGGCACCAGCCTGACGGTCAACGCGGTGCACGGCGCCGAGTTCGAACTGACCATCGTCCCGCATACCCTGGTCGAGACCATCATGGCCGACTACCGCCCCGGTCGTCGGGTCAACCTCGAGGTCGACCTGCTGGCCCGTTACCTGGAACGCCTGCTGTTGGGCGAGAAGGCGGCGGAGCCCACCAGCGGTGGCATCACCGAAAGTTTCCTGGCCGCCAACGGCTACCTCAAATCCTGACGCAAGGGGGTGCCGCGTGGCGCTCAACACGATTGAAGAACTGGTCGAAGACATTCGCCAGGGCAAGATGGTCATCCTCATGGATGACGAAGACCGCGAGAACGAAGGCGACCTGATCATGGCCGCCGAGTGCTGCAAGGCCGAACACATCAACTTCATGGCCAAGCACGCCCGCGGCCTGATCTGCATGCCGATGAGCCGCGAGCGCTGCGAACTGCTCAAGCTGCCGCTGATGGCACCGCGCAACGGTTCCGGTTTCGGTACCAAGTTCACCGTGTCGATCGAGGCCACCGAAGGCGTGACCACCGGCATCTCCGCCGCCGACCGCGCACGCACCGTGCAGGCGGCCGCGGCCAAGGACGCCAAGGCCGAAGACATCGTCAGCCCCGGCCACATCTTCCCGCTGATGGCCCAGCCTGGCGGCACCCTGGCCCGTGCCGGCCACACCGAGGCCGCCTGCGACCTGGCGCGCATGGCCGGTTTCGAGCCGAGCGGAGTGATCTGCGAAGTGATGAACGACGACGGCACCATGTCCCGTCGTGCCGAGCTGGAAGCCTTCGCCGCCGAGCACAACATCAAGATCGGCACCATCGCCGACCTGATCCACTACCGGATGATCCACGAGAGTACCGTTCAGCGGATTGCCGAGCAGCCGCTGGACAGCGAACTGGGCCAGTTCACCCTGGTGACCTATCGTGATTCGGTGGAAGGCGACGTGCACATGGCCCTGACCCTGGGCAAGGTCTGCGCCGAGGAGCCGACCCTGGTGCGGGTGCACAACATGGACCCGCTGCGCGACCTGCTGATGGTCAAGCAGCCCGGTCGCTGGAGCCTGCGCGCCGCGATGGCGGCGGTGGCCGAGGCCGGCAGCGGCGTGGTGCTGCTGCTCGGCCATCCGTTGGATGGCGACGTGCTGCTGGCGCATATCCGCGAGACGGTCGAGCATACACCGGTGAAAAAGCCGACCACCTACAGCATTGTCGGGGCCGGTTCGCAGATCCTGCGCGACCTGGGCGTACGCAAGATGCGCCTGATGAGTGCGCCGATGAAGTTCAACGCGATATCCGGTTTCGACCTGGAAGTAGTAGAATACGTGCCCTCCGAATAAAAGGCCGGCTGGTTCCGACCTTGATTCGCGGTACAAATATCCCTGAGGGGCGCGTATCAGACGCGTCCCGGCTCTTTAAGAGAATTGTCGAATGACCCTGAAGACCATCGAAGGTACCTTCATCGCCCCCAAAGGCCGCTATGCCCTGGTGGTCGGCCGTTTCAACAGCTTCGTCGTCGAAAGCCTGGTCAGCGGCGCCGTTGACGCCCTGGTTCGCCACGGCGTGAGCGAAAGCGACATCACCATCATCCGCGCGCCCGGTGCGTTCGAGATTCCGCTGGTGGTGCAGAAAGTCGCCCAGCGCAGCGAATACGCGGCGATCATCGCCCTGGGCGCGGTCATTCGTGGCGGTACTCCGCACTTCGAATACGTGGCGGGCGAGTGCACCAAGGGCCTGGCCCAGGTGTCCATGGAGTTCGGCGTACCGGTCGCCTTTGGCGTGCTGACCGTCGATTCCATCGAGCAGGCCATCGAGCGTTCCGGCACCAAGGCCGGCAACAAAGGTGCCGAAGCCGCCCTGTCCGCCCTGGAAATGGTCAGCCTGCTGGCGCAGTTGGAGGCCAAGTGATTAACGACGACAGCGATCGTTTCAACCCGCGCGAGCCACGCCCCGAGGGCGCTGGCAAGCCGTCCAAGAGTGCCAAGCGTCGCGAAGCCCGGCAGCTCGCGACCCAGGCGCTCTATCAGTGGCACATGGCCAGGCAATCGCTGAACGAAATCGAAGCGCAATTCCGTGTCGACAACGATTTCAGCGATGTCGACGGTGCGTACTTCCGGGAAATCCTCCACGGGGTGCCGCAGTTCAAGAACGAGATCGACAACGCGCTCAAGCCGTGCCTGGACATCGAGATCGAAGAACTCGATCCGGTCGAGCTGTCGGTGCTGCGCCTGTCCACCTGGGAGCTGCTCAAGCGCGTCGATGTGCCGTACCGCGTGGTGATCAACGAAGGCATCGAACTGGCGAAGGTCTACGGTTCCACCGACGGTCACAAGTTCGTCAACGGTGTGCTCGACAAGCTGGCACCGGTTCTGCGCGAAGCCGAAGTGAAGGCATTCAAGCGCTGATCGGCGCTTGTTTCTCCCATGGGTGAGTTCGAGCTGATCCGCAATTTCTTTGCCGCCGCGCCCTGTGCGCAGGCCGGCGAAGGTGTTGCGTTGGGTATCGGCGACGACTGTGCCCTGCTCGATGTTCCCGCCGGGGAACAGTTGGCGATCTCCACCGACACCCTGGTGGCCGGGGTGCATTTCGCCGATCCCTGCGATCCTTTCCTGCTCGGGCAACGTGCCCTGGCCGTGGCGGCCAGTGACCTGGCCGCCATGGGCGCGGCGCCGGTGGCCTTTACCCTGGCCCTGACCCTGCCGCACAACGATGTCGATTGGTTGCAGGCGTTCGCCGGCGGGCTGGACCGCATGGCCCGCCAGTGCGCCTTGCGCCTGGTCGGCGGCGATACTACCCGGGGCCCGTTGAGCCTGACGCTGACGGTGTTCGGCCGGGTGCCTGCCGGCCAGGCGCTGACCCGCGGCGGTGCGCAAGTCGGTGACCTGTTGTGCGTGGGGGGCGACCTGGGCAATGCCGCCGGCGCCTTGTCGCTGGTGCTGGGGCAGCGTACGGCCGAGTCGGCCCTGGCTGACCCGCTGCTGGCTCACTACTGGTCGCCCCGTCCGCAGTTCGCCCTGGGGCAGGCCCTGCGCGGCAAGGCCACTGCTGCGCTGGATATTTCCGACGGCCTTTTGGCCGATTGCGGACATATCGCGGCGGCATCCGGCGTGCGTTTGCTGGTCGAACGTGAAAAGCTGCCGTTGTCGCCCGCCTTGCTGGGCTTTCTAGGCCCGGTTGCTGCCTGTGAGGCGGCGCTCAGTGGCGGTGACGACTATGTCCTGGCATTCACACTGCCATCCGTCGAGTTGCCCGGGCTGCTGCTCGCCCATGACTCGATCCGGGTGGTCGGGCGAGTGGTCGCCGGGCAGGGCGTTGCCCTGTTGGCGGTCGATGGCCAGGACATCACCCCGCGAATCCGCGGTTATCAACATTTTCCGGAGACGCCGTGACAGATCATCCCAAACAGGTTCCCGCCGAGTTCGTGCCGCCGTCGGTGTGGCGCAACCCCTGGCATTTCCTGGCGTTCGGCTTCGGCTCCGGAACCCTGCCCAAGGCCCCGGGCACCTGGGGATCGCTGGTTGCGCTACCCTTTATCCCGTTGTGGCAGATGCTGCCGGACTGGGGCTACTGGCTGATGCTCGGCATCACCATGCTGTTCGGCTTCTGGCTGTGCGGCAAGGTCGCCGACGACTTGCGGGTGCATGACCACGAAGGCATCGTCTGGGACGAGATGGTCGGCATGTGGATCACCCTGTGGCTGGTGCCGCAGGGCTGGTACTGGCTGCTGGCGGGGTTCCTGATGTTCCGCTTCTTCGACATCCTCAAGCCCTGGCCGATTCGCTGGATCGACCGGCATGTGCACGGCGGCGTCGGGATCATGCTCGATGACGTTCTGGCCGGGGTATTCGCCTGGCTGGCCATGCAGGGACTGGTGCATCTCTTCACCTGAGGAATTGGCGATGTCCGGCTTGCGTTCGTGGGGGCTGTTCCTGCTGCTGTTGCTCAGCCCGTTGGCCCGGGGCGAGGAAGTTGCCGGCTTGCCGGTGCAGATTCGGCTGGTCAGCGAGGAGTGGGCCGACTACACCAACGCCGATGGCAGCGGCCTGGCCTGGGATGTGCTGCGCGAGGTGTTCGAGCCGCGTGGGGTCAAGGTCGAGATTCGCAGCGAGCCCTACGTCCGTTCGGCCGGTCTCGTCGAGCGTGGCGAGGCGGATGCCTGGGTGGGCTCCTACAGCAAGGAAATCAGTGGAGTTCTGTACCCGCGCTGGAACTACGACACCGACCATATCTATGCCGTGGGGTTGGCCAGCAAGCCAGCGCCGAGCCTGGAACGACTCGGCAGTTATCGTCTGGCCTGGGTGCGTGGCTACAAGTACCAGAAGTACTTGCCCAACGTGCGCGACTTCAACGAGATCCAGCGGCGTGACGGGATTCTGCCGATGCTGCAGCATGGCCGTGCCGACTTCTACATCGACGCGCTGAGCGAGGTCGACGCTGTCCTGGCGCAGGCGCAAGATCCCAGCCTGTTCAGCCGTACCCATCTGGCGGAGTTGCCGCTGTACCTCGGCTTCGCCAACAACGAGCGCGGGCGGGCATTGCGCGAGCTGTATGACCAGCGCATGGGCGAGCTGGTCAAGGCCGGTCGCCTGCGCAAGATATTCGAGCACTGGAAGCAGCCTTACCCGTTCGAAAGCGGAAAATTTCCGGCTGTGACCGATCAAACTTATTGATAGTTATCATGGATAAATCGGCCTAAGCGTCTGTAGGAACGTCCTGTTACAATGTGGCAATCGCGAATTTCCAGCTTTCATACTGATCAGGAGCACAGGGTGCCTGTCGTTTTTGTCGCTGCCTCCAAACTGCCTACCCCCTTTGCGACTTTCACCATGAACGGCTTTCTTGAGGAAGCCACCGGTCGTGAACATGTCGTGCTGACGCTCGGGGATGTGGCCGATGGCGCACCGGTGCTTGGCCGTGTGCACTCTGAATGCCTGACCGGCGATGCCTTGTTCAGCCAGCGTTGCGACTGCGGTTCGCAGCTGGAAGCCGCGTTGCAGGCTATCGCTCGGGAAGGCCGTGGCGTCCTGCTGTACCTGCGTCAGGAAGGTCGTGGTATCGGCCTGATGAACAAGATCCGCGCCTATGAGCTGCAAGATGGTGGCGCCGACACGGTCGAGGCCAACGAGCGCCTGGGTTTTGCCGCCGACCTGCGTGACTACGCGATCTGCCGGCCGATGCTCGAACACCTGGGCATCCAGTCGTTGCGGCTGATGACCAACAACCCGCGCAAGGTCAAGGCGTTGACCGACATGGGCATTACTGTGGCCGAGCGAGTGCCGCTGCACACCGGGCACAACCCGCACAACCGGCTCTACCTGGCCACCAAGGCCGGCAAGCTCGGCCATATGATGGGCAACGAGCACCAGAACGAGGCCGACCCGGCGTGACCCGTGGCCAGGTGAAGCGTCGATTGGCGGTTGGCTGGTACAAGCAGTTACTGCTGACGGTCCTGCCGCTGTTCGTTGCCAGTTGGGCCTTCGGCCAGACCGAACCGGTGCTGCCGGTGCTGGCGATGCCATTGTTCATTGCCGGCATCGCCTCGATGTTCCTCACCCTGCGGTTCTTTGGTGGTTACAAGCACGCGCTGATTGCCACTGAAAAAGCCCTGGATACGCCACAGGAACCGGCGGCCTGGATCGCGCTGGCGAATGTCCGGCGCAAGGCGCTGGTGATCGCGGCGCTGCCGACCTGGATCGGCACCCTGGCGGTGTTCGTCGGCCTGGAGGCGGTGCCGCTGTTCCTGCTGGTCCTGTCCACCGTCGTGCTGTTCTACCTCTACCGCATTCCGCGCCAACTCGGCTGATGTGGCGCGGGCTGGCAGCCACGCCAGGCTCGATGCCGGGAAAGCCTGGCCGCGGATGGCTGCATTGCACGAATGGCGGTTGTTGCAGGTGCCGGGCAAAGGGTGGGAGCGGCCTGGTGGGCAGATGACCGCGGCGCCTGAGTTCACCGTGTATGCGGCCTTGTGTCTGGCGCGATCATTGTGTGAGCAGCATTTATCCGGGAAAGCTCCAGCCCAGGCAACCAGGGTGCCCGGGCTGTCACATCAGAGGCCGAGCAGCTTCATCCGCTCGGTGACCGAAGTCTCGATCCCCGCCACGTCCAAACCGCACTCTGCCAGCATCTGCGCCGGCTTCGCATGCTCGACGTAGGCATCCGGCAGGCCCAGGTGCAGGATCGGCTTGAGCAGGTTTTCCTGCGCCAGGAACTCGCTGACCGCCGCACCGGCGCCACCCATGACGGCGTTTTCCTCGATGGTCACCAGCAGTTCGTGGCTGCCGGCGATCTCGCGGACCAGGGCCTCGTCCAGCGGCTTGACGAAACGCATGTCCACCACGGTCGCGTCCAGCTTTTCGGCCACCACCAGCGCTTCGGCCAATTGCACGCCGAACACCAGCAGGGCGACCTTGCCACCCTGGCGGCGCACCACGCCCTTGCCGATCTCGATCGGTTCGAGGTTCTTCTCGATGGTCGCGTTCGGGCCGCTGCCGCGTGGGTAGCGCACCGCCGCCGGGCCGTTGTACAGGTGGCCGGTGCTGAGCATCTTGCGCAGTTCGTTCTCGTCGCTGGGAGTCATCACCAGCATGCCGGGGATGCAGCGCAGGTACGACAGGTCGAAGCTGCCGGCGTGGGTCGGGCCGTCTTCGCCGACCAGGCCGGCGCGGTCGATGGCGAACAGCACGTCAAGGTTCTGCACCGCCACGTCATGCACCAGTTGGTCATAGCCGCGCTGCAGGAAGGTCGAATAGATCGCCACCACCGGCTTGGCGCCTTCGCAGGCCATGCCGGCGGCAAAGGTCACCGCGTGCTGCTCGGCGATCGCCACGTCGAAGTAGCGCAGTGGGAAGCGTTCGCTGAAGGCCACCAGGTCGGAGCCTTCCTTCATCGCCGGGGTGATGCCCACCAGGCGTGGGTCGGCGGCGGCCATGTCGCACAGCCATTCGCCGAACACCGCGGAGTACTTAGGCCCGCTGGGCTTCTTCGGCGCGGCGGCGGGAGCGTCCAGCGGTTCGAGCTTGGTGATCGCGTGGTAGCCGATCGGGTCGACTTCCGCCGGGGCGAAGCCCTTGCCCTTCTTGGTCACCACGTGCAGGAACTGCGGGCCCTTGAGGTCGCGCATGTTGCGCAGGGTGGCGATCAGCGTCGGCAGGTCGTGGCCGTCGATCGGGCCGATGTAGTTCCAGCCCAGCTCTTCGAACAGGGTGCCGGGCACCAGCATGCCCTTGGCGTATTCTTCGGTGCGGCGGGCGATTTCCCAGGCGCCGGGCAGGCGCGACAGCACTTTCTTGCTGCCTTCGCGCATGCTCGCGTAGGTGCGGCTGGAGAGAATCTTGGCCAGGTAGTTCGACAGCCCGCCGACATTGCGCGAGATCGACATGTCGTTGTCGTTGAGGATCACCAGCATGTTGGCGTCGACTTCCGGCGCGTGGTTCAACGCCTCGAACGCCATGCCCGCGGTCAGGGCGCCGTCGCCAATCACCGCGATCGCCTTGCGCTCGCTGTTCTGCAGCCGGGCGGCGATGGCCATGCCCAGGGCGGCGCTGATGGAGGTGCTGGAGTGGCCGACGCCGAAGGTGTCGTACTCGCTCTCCGAACGGCGCGGGAAGGCGGCCAGGCCGTCCTTCTGGCGCAGGCTGAGCATGCGCTCGCGGCGACCGGTGAGGATCTTGTGCGGATAGGCCTGGTGACCCACGTCCCACACCAGCCGGTCGTCCGGAGTGTCGAAGACGTAGTGCAGCGCGATGGTCAGCTCGATGACGCCAAGACCGGCACCGAAGTGCCCGCCGGTCTGGCCGACCGAATAGAGCAGCTCCTGGCGCAGTTCATCGGCCAGGGTTTCCAGCTCGGCTTCACCTAACCGACGCAGGCCGGCCGGCGTGTCGGCGCGGTCCAGCAGGGGCGTGGCCGGGCGCTTGCGGGGAATCTCATGGAACGTCGTGGGCATCAGGCGAATCGTTATAGGTATGAAGACGCGGCAGTTTACCTTATGGAGCGCACGCTGCCCACGCGATGTCGTATCAGTGGGGCGGATGCTGGCCTTTCGATCAGGCGAAAGGCCGGCGTGACCGCCTGGTCAGCTGCGGCGTTCGACGATGTAGCGGGCCAGCTCGCGCAGTGGTTCGGCGCCCGCGTCAAACGGTCGCAGCGCGTGCAGCGCCTGGTCGCGCAGCTCCAGGGCGTAGGCCTTGGCCGCTTCCAGGCCGAGCAGGGCCGGGTAGGTCGGCTTGTCGCGGGCGATGTCGGCTCCCTGGCGCTTGCCGAGGGTCGCGGTATCGCTTTCGACGTCGAGGATGTCGTCCTGCACCTGGAAGGCCAGGCCGATGGCCTGGGCGTAGGTCTGCAGCGACTTGAGTTCGTCCTTCTGCACGTTGACGCTGGCCAGTGCACCGAGGGTGACGCTGGCCTCGATCAGCGCGCCAGTCTTGTGCCGGTGCATGGTTTCCAGGGCTTTCTGGTCGAGCTTGATACCTACCGAGCCGAGGTCGATGGCCTGGCCGCCGACCATGCCGGCCGGGCCCGCGGCGTGGGCCAGGGTGCTGACCATGGACAGGCGGGTTTCGGCGTTCAGGTCGCTCAGGCGTGGGTCGAGCAGGGCGCTGAAGGCGAGGCTCTGCAGGCCGTCGCCCGCCAGGATCGCGCAGGCCTCATCGAACGCCTTGTGCGTGGTTGGCTGGCCGCGGCGCAGATCGTCGTCGTCCATGGCCGGCAGGTCGTCGTGAACCAGCGAGTAGGCATGGATCAGCTCGACCGCACAGGCGGCGCCATTGGCCTGTTCCGGCTTGCCACCCAGGGCTTCGCAGGCCGCGTAGACCAGTAGCGGGCGCACGCGCTTGCCGCCGTTCATCACGCTGTAGCGCATGGCTTCGTAGAGGCGCGCGAGACCGGCGCTGGGTGGCACGAACAGAGTATCCAGCGCGGTGTTGACGCGCTCCTGACAGGCGGCCTGATAGGTCTTGATCATTCCGGCTGTTCCGCGTCGAAAGGTTCTTCGGCCAGTTCGCCATCGCGCTCCAGCAGGATCCGCACCTTCTGTTCGGCCTGGGCCAGCGCGCCCTGGCAGTCGCGGGTCAGGCGGATGCCTTGCTCGAAGGCGGTCAACGAATCTTCCAACGACAGCTCGCCGTTCTCCAGGCGCTCGACCAGTGTCTGCAGATCGGCGAGGGATTGTTCGAAATCCAGGGAAACTTTTTTGCGGGCCATGGCGGCGATCTCGGTAGGCGTTGAACGGGCGCGACACTAGCAGACAGCGGGTTTCGGGGCAAATGCGAGGGGGTGCCAATCATGAGGGCTTCAGGTGTGTCTGCGGCCTTTTTATCGGGAGCCATTCTACACCCAGTGGGGTGGGGGATTTTCAGCTCATATGACAGCTTGAAATAGTGGCATTTTGCCTTGTTTTGCCTGGCTTCCAGCGGGTTGAGTGTGCACGACCTCTCATTTGCCGATTGCCCTCGTAAATACCCGTTTTCCGCCATTGTGTAACAAGATCTGAATCGCTAACCTCTGCGACTTCCCGACCTGCCGTGCCAGGTTCTTTCTGATTTTTCGTGTTTCAGTGGTGTGCCTGGTATGGACCGGGCGCAGGGTTTCGTGATGCATGGCAAGGAGGCTGTTGATGCGCCGGTTATTTCCAATGCTGATAGCTCTCTGGGCCGCGACCGCCTGGGCCGGGCCCTCGGCCGAGCTGCAGGAGCCGACCGGCGGCTGGCGTTACTCGGGCCTGCTCGATCGCAGCGATGCACCGCAGGTGGCCTATCCGACCCCGCCCATCGACCGTGGCATCCAGCGCAGTCGCACGCCGATCGAAGGGCGGATCAACCCGCCCTCCGGGCCGCGTGAACCGCATACCCTGGCGGTCAACGGCAACCCGCTGAATCTCTATACCGACGACAACGGCCGTTTCGTGCGCCCCTACGCCTTCGGTTCCGGTTCCAACAGCGTCGAAGTGCGCAGCGCCCAGGGCAAGTCGCTCAAGCGCGTGCAGTTCTACGAAGCCAACAAACAGATCACCCCGGCGCGCATTCGCGTGGTGCTCGGCTGGGACGACCCCAAGGCCGAGCTCGACCTGCACATCATCACCCCCGACGGCCAGCACGCCTTCTACGCCAACCCGCGCCTGACCAACGGCGGCGGTCTCGACCCGGACGGCGTCGACGGCCCAGGCCCGGAAATGTTCACCATGACCGCGCCGATGCACGGCACCTACCTGGTCTATGTGAACTACTGGGGCAACTACAGCGCCAGCGACGGCTATAACTTTACCGAGCGTGCGAACCAGAACGAGGTCATCACCTCGCAGATCAACCTGGTGCTCAACGAAAACACCGTCGATGAAAAGCGCGAGAGCTTCACCGTTCCGCTGCGCGCGATCGGCGACCTGCTGCTGGTCAAGACCTTCAACTATTGAACATCCCGCTCCACGGATGAATGGGCTTTGCGAACATGAGCGATAACACTGCTTCCCCGGCCGCCGCCGCGCCGGCCACTCCTCCACCTGCCGGTTCGCGCCGCTGGCTGGGCCTGGTGCTCGGGCTGTGCGTGACCGGCGCGGTGGTCGGCGGCCTGGGCTGGTTTTTCCAGCACAAGTCCGTTGCTCCGTTGCCGGAACTGGCCCTGGAAAAACTCGGCGTCAGCCGCCCGGACGCGCTGCTGGAAACCGCCTCCCTGAGCCAGTTGCCCAAGGACCTGCTCAGCGTGCCGTTCCTGCGCGATACCCTCACCGAGGATTTCGTTTTCTACTACGAGAGCCACGGCGACCGCCTGGGTCTGATCGGCAGCCTGCGGCGGATCATCTACGAGCATGACCTCAAGCTGCAGGACAACCTGATCGAGCAACTGTTCGACCAGCCCGCCGACATCGCCCTGTGGCGCGGCGCCGATGGCCGGCTCAAGGATTTCCTGCTGGTGATGGACCGCGGCGGCCTGGCCAGGCTGCTCGAACCGCTGGCCCACGTCGCCCTCGACGACACCCAGTTGAGCAAGGTCGGCGAAGTGAAGGTCGCCGGCGACAGCGTGGCGCTCTACCGCCTGGCCTACAACGCCAGCAAGGCGCTGCTGTTCGCTTCCCGTGGTGACAAGCTGGTGGTGCTGTCCAACCCGGACCGCCTCTATGAACAATCCAGTGACGACAGTGAAGCAGCCCCGGGCGAAGTCTCGACCCAGGCCCTGGCCGCGTTGCTCGGTGGTGAAAAACTGTTCCCCGAGGCCTTTGGCCTCAAGCCACGCGAAGCGGCAGTGAAGCAGCGCATCTCGGTGGCCTCCAGCGTTCTCGCCATGGGTTATCAGCGCTTCATCCCGAGCTTCGCCGGCCTGCGCCTGGACATGGACGACAAGGGCTGGCACAGCTTCCTGGCGCTCGACGAGCAGGACAAGGCCGTCGACTACGACTTCAAGCCGATCTGGCAGGCCATGCCGGTCGGCGCCAGTGCCTGCGTGGCGTTGCCCCTGGCTGCCGAGCAGCAACAGCCGCTGCTGGTCAAGCTCGGTGCCGATGCGGCCACCGCACAGAAACTCACCGAGCACATGAGCGGCGCCGCCGGCCTGTGCTGGTACGCCGATTCGCGCCTGTACACGCCGCTGCTGGTGGCGAACCTGAACAAGGACAACGACAGCCTCGATGCCGACCTCGGCAAGTTGTTCGGCTCCATGGTCGGCACCCAGGAAAGCAACGTCGAGGGCGGCCTGTTCCCGATCGACGAGCAGAACAAGGACGGCCTGCATCAGTGGAAGCGCGTGGTCAGTTCGACCTTCGGCCAGTACGCCGCCAAGGAAGCCGAGAACCCCGACACCATCACCGGCCGCGGTTTCTTCCGCGTGAGCCTGGCGCGGCATGGCTCGACCCTGCTGTTCTCCCTGGACGACAAGCTGGTGGACAAGGCCCTCGGCACCCTGGACAAGCACTTCCCGCCGCTGGCCGACGTGGCGCCGAAAGATGCGCTGATGCCGGTCTACCTAGGCCCGGATTCCCTGGCGCAACTGATGAAGCAGGAAACCCTCGACAGCCTGCCCCAGGACATGGAACCGGTGTTCCGCAACGCCGCGCAGACCCACCTGCTGCCCAAGCTGCAGAAGCTCGCCGGCTTCGGCAAGTACGCCCTGACCCTGCCCGAAGGCACCGAGCCTGAAGGCCACTGGCAGTGGCTGCCTTTGCAATGGCGGGCGATGTGACGTCTATGTTCAGCACCGCCTGGCAACGCTGCACGGCTGTGGCGAGTGGGCTTGCCCACGCTGGGCTGCATGGCAGCCCTGAAACCTGCGAACGGGGCCTGGCTGATGCAACGCGGTGGCTGGCTTTGCGGCCGCTGCGCAGCCGAGCGTGGGCAAGCCCACTCGCCACCGTGAGGGTGCGCCTGTGCGTGCTGGCGCTGCTGTTCAGCACGTCGGCATTCGCCGTCCAAACACCCGCCCTGGACGTCGAGCAGTCCCAGGTGTTCCGTGCCTGGTTCGTGCGTATCGCCCAGGAGCAACTGACTCAGGGCCCGAGCCCGCGCTGGTACCAGCAGGACTGTGCCGGCCTGGTGCGCTTCGCCGCCAACGAGGCGCTCAAGCCACACGATGACAAGTGGTTGCGGGCCAATGGTCTGTCCAACCGCTACCTGCCACCCGAGCTGACCCTGAGCGACAGCCAGCGCAGGCTGGCTCAGCAGTGGCAGCAGGGGGGCGGCAAGGTCGGGCCCTACGTCAACGCGATCAAGCTGATCCAGTTCAACAGCCAACTGGTCAGCCGCGACCTCAACCAGGCGCGGCCCGGTGACCTGCTGTTCTTCGACCAGGGCGACGACCAGCACCTGATGATCTGGATGGGCCGCAACATCGCCTATCACACCGGCACCACCACCCCCACCGACAACGGCATGCGCTCCGCCAGCGTGCAGCAACTCATGACATGGAAGGACACCCGATGGATACCCGATGCAACGAACCCCAACTTCATCGGCGTCTACCGGCTGAACTTCCTCTCTCGATGAACGGGTCTTCCATGATGCGTCTGTTATCCCGAATGGTTTTCGCCCTGGCCGTGCTGTTGCCGGTCGCCGCAGGTGCCGCCGACGACTCGGTTGCACCGAGCAACTACACGCCGATTGCCGGTGAAAGCTTCTTCCTGCTCGCCGACAGCAGCTTCGCCAGCGACGAGCAGGCGCTGGTCCGCCTTGAAGCGCCGGGCCGCGACTACCGGCGCTTCCGCATGGAACCGTATGGCGGCGCGGACATCCGCGTGTACCGCATCGACCAGCCGCTGGAGTTTCTCAAGCGCCAGAAGAACCTGCACCGGGTGGTCAGCGACGGTCAGTTCAAGGGCGAGGGGCTGTCCAACACCCTGGCCTATCTGTGGGATAACTGGTACCGCAAGTCCCGCCGGGTGATGCAACGGGCGTTCTCCTACGAGTCGCGCAAGCAGGTGACCGAGCAGGTCCCGGAACTGAAGATGGGCGACAGCTTCAACCGGCCGACCCCGTATGACAACCCGCCGCAATACGCGCCACTGCCGGGCCTGCCGCTGGTCAGCCAGTTCCGCTACCCGCTGTGGGACGCCAAGCCGATCCAGCCGCCCAAGGGCGTCGAGCTGGCGGGCTCCTCCAGCCAGTTCATCAGCGTTGCTCCGGGTAACGTCTACATCCCGCTGGGCAAGCTGAAGCCGGGCCTGTACCTGGTCGAGGCGCTGGTCGGCAAATACCGCGCGACCACCGTGGTGTTCGTCTCCAACACCGTGGCCGTGAGCAAGATCGCCGGTGACGAGCTGATGGTCTGGGCCGCGCGCAAGCATGAAGGCAGCTCGGTGCCCAAGGTCAAGGTGCTGTGGACCGACGGCCTGGGCGTGATGAGCAGCGGCGAGACCGATGCCGACGGCCTGTTGCGCCTCAAGCACGTCAGCCCGGAGCGCTCGTTCATGATCGGCGAGGATGACGAGGGCGGGGTGTTCGTCTCCGAGAACTTCTACTACGACAGCGAAATCTACGACACCAAGCTCTACGCCTTCACCGACCGGCCGCTGTACCGGCCGGGGGACTGGGTGTCGCTGAAGATCGTCGGCCGCGAATTCAAGAATGCCCGTGACTCGGTCAATCCGACCGGCGCGCCGGTGAAGGTCAGCGTGCTCGATGCCACCGGCACCACGCTGCAGACCCTGGACCTGAACCTGGACGGCAAGGCCGGCACCCAGGGCCGTTTCCAGCTGCCGGACAATGCCGTGGCCGGCGGCTACGAACTGCGTTTCACCTACCGCGACCAGACCTATAGCAGCGCCTTCCGCGTTGCCGAGTACATCAAACCGCACTTCGAAATCTCCCTGGACCTGGCCAAGCAGGACTTCCGCACCGGCGAGCCGGTCAAGGGCAAGCTGCAACTGCTCTACCCGGACGGCAAGCCGGTGGCCGACGCACGGGTGCAACTGACCCTGCGTGCCCAGCAACTGTCGATGGTCGACAACGAACTGCAGTACCTCGGGCAATTCCCGGTGGAACTGACCAGCGCCGAGCTGACCACCGACGACAAGGGCCAGGCCGCACTCGATCTGCCGGCCGCGGAGAAGCCCAGCCGCTACATGCTCACCGTGTTCGCCAGCGATGGCGCCGCGTACCGGGTCAAGACCACCAAGGAAATCCTCATCGAGCGTGGCGCGTCGCGCTACAGCCTGTCGGCCCCGCAGCGTTTCAGCGCCAGTGGCGAGAAGGTCGCGTTCAGCTACGCCATCGAGTCCGCCGTCGAGCAGGCCAACGCCAGCAAACCAAGCAGCTACAGCTGGGTGCGCCTGGAAGACCAGACCACCGGTGGCGGCAAGCTCGCGGCCAACGACAAGGGTTTCAGCCTCACCTTCGATCGTCCCGGCACCTACAATCTGTCGCTCAAGGATGACCACGAGCGCATCCTCGGCGCCACCGGGCACTCGGTCACCGGCGACGGTGTGAAAGCCGTGCCCGGTACCGTCGAGATCCTGCTCGACAAGCCCGAGTACCACGCCGGTGACGAAGCCCTGGCACTGATCACCTTCCCGGAACCGGTCAACGACGCACTGCTGTCCCTGGAGCGCGACAAGGTCGAGGCCACCGCGCTGCTGTCCAAGGGCGCCGACTGGCTGCGCCTGGAGAAGATCAGCGCCAACCAGTACCGCGCACGGATTCCGGTGAAGGACAACTTCGCCCCCAACCTGACCTTCTCGGTGCTCTACACCAAGGGCGGCGAATACAGCTTCCAGAACGCCGGCCTCAAGGTCGCCACGCCGCAGATCGACGTGGCCATCGCCACCGACAAGGACAGCTACCAGCCGGGCGACACCGTCTCGGTGGACCTGACCACCCAGTTCGCCGGCAAGCCGATCCCGGCGCACCTGACCGTCAGCGTGGTGGACGAAATGATCTATGCCCTGCAGCCGGAAGTGGCGCCGAGCATCGACCAGTTCTTCTACCACCCGCGGCGTAACAACGTGCGCACCAGCGCCAGCCTGTCATTCATCAGCTACGACGTCGCCCTTCCGGGCAGCCCGGGTGCGCCGGGCAAGGCCAACCGCAGCGAGCGTGGGGTGAAAGTGCTGGAGCGGCCACGTCGCGAAGACGTCGACACCGCCGCCTGGCAGCCGGAACTGGTCACCGACGCCAATGGCAAGGTGCGCTTCACCTTCCGCATGCCCGACTCGCTGACCCGCTGGCGCATCACCGCCCGGGCGATTTCCGACGCCGGGCAGGTGGGCCAGCGCAACCAGTTCATCCGTTCCGACAAGCCGCTGTACCTGAAATGGAGTGGCCCGACCCACTTCCGCAACGGCGACCAGCCCAAGCTCGGCCTGTTCGCCTTCAGCCAGGACGACAAGCCGGCCAAGGCCGAACTGCTGGTTCGCTATGCCGGCCAGGAACAACGCCTGCCGCTGTCGCTGAACAAGGGCATCAACTACGTCGCGCTGCCGGCGATCGCCCTGAGCAGCGGCGACTGGACCGCCGAGCTGCAGCAGAACGGCAAGGCCCAGGATACCCTGGCCGTGCGCCTCACCGCGGTGGGCGACGGCTGGCAGGTGACCCAGAGCCAGAGCCTCAGCGTTGCCACTGGCGATACCCCGCTGAGCCTGCCGGCCGATGCCAGCGACATTCGCCTGCGCCTCGACGACAGCCCGCAGGCGCTGTTCCGCGCCAGCCTCGACGATCTGCTCGGCTACCCCTACGGTGGCGTCGAGCAGACCGCCAGTCAGTTGCTGCCGCTGAGCATCGCCTACCCGGCGTTGTCGGGTAACGCGCAGGTCCGCGATCGCCTGCGCCTGATCCTGCAGAACAGCCGCCTGCGTCTGGTATCGATGGCCGGTCCCGATGCCTGGTTCACCTGGTGGGGCGAGGACGTCACGCCGGATGCCTTCCTCACCGCCTACGCCTATTACGCCGACTGGTACGCCAGCAAGGCCCTGGGTGTGAGCCTGCCGCCGGAGCACTGGCAGCGGGTGCTGGACGTCTATGGCAAGCAGGCTGGCGCCACGCCATTGCTGCAAAGGGCGCTGGTGCTGTCGTTCGCCAAGGAGATGCAACTGCCGGTCAACACCCTGCTCAGCGGCCTGATGGACGAGTTGGCGAAAGCCGGCGAGGGCGCCGATGCCAACCTGCTGGATGATGGCGAGGACAGCGTGGTCATGGGCGCGCCGGACTCGGCCCTGGGCCTGGCCAGCGCGCGGGTACTGACCGCCGCGCTGGCACGCCAGGGCAAGGTCGCCTTGCCGGACGCGTTCGGCAAGCAACTGCCGGCGGCCGAACAGCGCCTGGGCGCCAGTGCGCAGCCGTTCGCCACGGCGCTGAACCTGTCGCTCAAGCCGTTCAATGCCGAACAGGCCCAGGATCTGCTGCAGCGCCTGCTGCCGCAGCAATCCACCCTGGAACGCGCCCTGGCCTTGACCTGGCTGCAGCGCAGCGTCGAGCAGACGCCGAAAATGGTCAATCTGACCCCGGGCGAAGGCTGGCAGGTCCGCCAGGGCAGCACGGGCGAGGCCTACTGGCAGTGGCAAGGCCAGGGCGTGCCGAGCGTGCTGACCCTGAGCGGCGCCCAGGAGCGTCCGCTGCGCGCCACCCTGAGCTACCTCAGCCAGGGCAAGGCCGCCGCCGACCTGCCGGTGCAGATCAGGCGCCGCCTGCTGGAACTGGTACCGGGCGATGACGCCAACACCTTCAGCCTCAAGGCCGTGGGCGACAAGCCGCTGTCCAGCGACAGCCTGTACCTGGACGAAGTGACCCTCACCAGCAAGGCGACCAAGCCGGTGCGCTACGGCATGCTCGAGCTGCCGCTGCCACCGGGGGCCGATGTCGAGCGCACCACCTGGGGCGTCAACCTGGCCGGTCTCGCAGGCGAGGAAGCCACGCCGCTGGAGAAAGCGCACTTCGAGCCGGGGCAGATGGCCTACGGCGTGCCGGTCAACAGCCTCAACGGCGAAGTGCGTGTGCGCCACCTGATCCGCTTCTCGCAGAAGGGCCAGTTCAAGCTGCCGCCGGCACGCTTCAGTCAGGTCTACGCGCCGGAGCACCAGGTCCTGGAACAGAAGGCGGCGCTCGGGCAAGTCACGGTCCAATGACATGACGCGCCCGCTGACCTGGCTCCTGCTGTGCATCCTGCCTCTGCTGGCGACGGCAGAGGAGGCGCCGCTGCGCCTGGCCTGGAAAACCGCTGACGGCTACGAGCTGGTGCAGTTGAACACCACCCAGGTGCTCGGTCGCGAGCCGCTGCCGGCGGACTTGCAGACGCCCTTGGGCAGCCTGTGGAAACTGTTCGTCTATGCCTGGCTGGTGGACACCGACCGGCAGGAGCCAGCCTACGACTGCCATGGCCAGGATCACGAAGAAGTCTATTGCTGCACCCCGGGCGGCAGCATCGCCCGTGAGGCGGCGCTGGTCCGCTCCTGTGGCCTGTACTTCGATCCCCGGCGCCTGAACATCGATCCGGTTCAGTGGCGCGGCTACTGGCAGGCGCGCCAGGCTCCGGAGTGGCTGCTCGGCCTCGACCGGTTGCAGCCGCAGACCCGCGTTCCCGTCGTTCAACTGCTGGAAGCGTTGCGCACGCTGCCGGCCCAGGACAGTGCGCGCAAGCTGCTGCTCGATGTGGTGCTCAACGCTGCCGACGGCCAGGCGGTGGCGGTGCTGGGTGGGCGCCTGCGGGTCAAGACCTGGAGCTGGCTCGGCGACCAGGACCCGCAGTCGCGCCAGGGCGGCTTCGCCGGCTGGCTGGCGGACGGGACGCCGCTCTGGGCCGGAGGTCGCGGTACCAGCCAGATGGTGTTGCGGCACTATTCGGACGTGCTCGGCAGCTTCCTGCCAGCACCCCTGGCGGAGGACGCCGGGCGCTGCGTGCAGGTTGAGCTGTTCTCGCGCTACCCGCTCAAGGGCGTCAGCCGTGCCGATGGCCAAGTGGCTGCGGAAGGTGGCCTGCAAGGTCGCTACCGGGTCGACTTCGCCAACGGCAACCAGCTCGACATCGAAAGCGCCGGTGAACTGTTCCTGCTGAACAACGCCGGCCAGCCGCAACTGGTGGCCCGGCTCGATCGCGAGGAATACGTCGCCCGGGTCCTGCAGCGCGAGGCCAAGAGCGAACCGGTCGAGGCGGCCAAGGCCCTGGCCGTGGCGATCCGCAGCTACCTGTTGCAGAACGCCGGGCGTAGCGGTGACTGCCTGAGCATCGACGACAGCAGCAGTCGCCAGCGCGTGGCACCGCGACCGGCCACGGCCGAGGCGCGCGCCGTCGCCGCCTGGACCAGCGACCTGGTGCTGGCCGGCAGCCCGGTGACCTATCACTCCGACCTGTCCGGCCCGGACAAGCTGTCCTGGCAGCAGGCCGTGGAGCAGGCCAGCAACGGCGCGCGCTACGACCAGATCCTCCAGCACGCCTATCCACGGGCGAGCCTGAGCCGCTGGGACAACCCGGTGGCCTCCTGCGACCCCTTGCCGGCGGCCCAGGAGTGGCTGCTCAAGCAGCGCCGGGTCTGGCGCCAGCGGCTGGACCGCGAGGTCGGCTATAACGAACTGAGCCGCTTCGCCGTGTGCCGCGTGTCGTTCGGCCGTCCGTATGTCGACCGCGAGCGCCAGCGCATCTACGTGCGCGGCGTGCTGACCCAGCAGGACCGCCTCGACCTGACCCATGAATACCTGCACCTGGCATTCGAAGCCCACCCGAACGGCCAGGACGAAGACTACATCGAAGGGCTTGCCCGCCACCTGTTACTGGAATAGGCCATGACATTGCGTATCCCAACCGTAGCCCTGTTCCTCGCCGCCCTGGCTGCGTTGAGCACGGCTCAAGCCGAGATCAAGCTCGACACCCCGCGCGGTGGCTGGCGCCAGGGGGCGTCGGATGGCGAAAACTACAGCCAGACCGTCAACTACCCGGCCTCGTCGGTCAATACGCCACTGGGCCAGGCCGACACGGCGCGGATCATGGGCCAGATCAAGGGGGCGCCGAAGAATGCCCGCGAGCCGGGCAACCTCATTGTCAATGGCGTGAGCATGCCGCTGAAGATCGATGCCGCTGGCAACTTCGACCGGCCATTCGCCTTCCCCAACGGCACCAACAGCGTCGAGGTCCGCAGCGCCGACGGGCAGCAGCGCAAGCGCGTGCAGTTCCTCAACTCCGGCGGCGCGACCAAGGCCAAGCTGCGCATCCTGCTGTCCTGGGACAGCGACCACACCGACCTCGACCTGCATGTGGTCACGCCGGACGGCGCGCACATCTGGTACGGCGACCGCACGGCGCCCAACGGCGGCTCGCTGGACGTCGACGTCACCACCGGCTACGGCCCGGAGATCTTCTCCATGCCGGCGCCGATCAAGGGCCAGTACCTGATCTACGTGAACTATTACGGTGGCGGCTACCGCAGCGATGACGACGAGGACGGCGGCCAGGAAAACGCCGTACAGGCCCTGACCACGGCGAAGATCACACTGATCACGGAAGAGGGCACGGTGAACGAGAAGATGGAGTCGTTCATCGTCCCGATGCGTGCGCCGGGCGAACTGACGCTGGTGCGCAAGTTCAGCTATCCCTGACACCGCGCAAGGCTTGAGGGTCTATTCGTGGGCAGGCGCACCCTCTCCCACACAGTCCGTGTCGCACGGGAACACGTAAGTCAGGCCCACCTTTTGGTCCCCTGCCGCAATGTCCGCCACCCTGACGCGTTATCAGGCACTGCCAACTTTCGCGACTGGGCGAAGGGGGGCCGCTGTACGCAGGTTAGTCGAGCGGAACATCGGGAACCCGATGCACCACGAGGGGGCCCTGCGCCACTTCCACCCGATTACGACCCTTGTCCTTGGCTCCGTACAGCGCCTCGTCCGCCAGCGACAGCAACCGTGACAACTCGTACCCATTCTCGCATGTCGTCACCACCCCGATACTCACGCTGAGCAGGCCCGGCTCCAGCAAGGTCAGCGCGGCAAACTCGCGGCGGATGCGTTGCGCCACGTCAATGGCCTCGGTTTCGCCGCATTCCAGCAGGCAGGCGAACTCCTCCCCGCCGATGCGTCCGAACACGTCCTTTTCGTGCAGCGCCCGGCTCATGACCCGGCTGAAGGCGATCAGCGCCTGATCGCCCATGGCGTGGCCGAAGGTATCGTTCAGTCGTTTGAAATGGTCGAGATCGCAGAGCAATAGCGCCGCCACCGCCTTCCGTCGCTTGCAGGCTTGCAGTCGGCGTTCTCCCCGATCCATGAATGCACGGCGGTTGCCGACGCCGGTCAGGGCATCGCTGTAGGCGGCCGCCTTGAAGCGAAGCTCGGCACGCTCCTTGACCATCGCCAGGGTCATGTAGGCAATGCCGATCACGTAGACCATGGCCTCGAACAGCAGCAACGAAAAAAATGACGTGCCCTTGCCGGTATCGGTCAGTGTCTGGTCCAGCCCCAGGCCGGTGTCGTAGAACGCCCGGATGTAATAGAACACCGTGTGCAGCAGAGTCAGGAAAAAGGCTGGCAGGTAGGAGACTTCGAGACTTTTCTGGCTGCGCCAGAACTCCAGCACCGTGACCGATCCGTAGACGGCAGTCAGCAGCGAGTAGGCGGTGACCCGCATGCTGAGCGACTCCATGAAAGCGGGCACCAGGCACAGGGCCAGCCAGGCCCCCGCACCGGCCAGCATGCCTGGCAGCGACGGCGCCCGTCCGGCCAGTATCCGCATCGCCGTCCAGTTCATCGCGGCGCTCAGCAACAGCACGACATTGCCCAGCACCAGGGGCACGAAGTCGATACCCATGCCCCGCAGGCTCACCAGCACCATGCCCAGCGAAGCCAGCAGCATCGTGCCGGCCAGATAGGCGAGCGGTCGTTCGCGGGTTTCACGGCTCCAGGCGTGCAGGGTCAACAGGCCCATCACGCAGAAAATGAGCACCGACACGATGAGCAGGGTCGGGATGTGAAGCGTCATCTACTGAAGCTCCTTTACCTGGCGCCCAGAGGGTCTTATGGCTAAAGGATGGCAACTGTACCTCAGTTGCTGCGTGGTTTACCGCACTCCTTGACGGCGCCTGCCGGAGACTGGCCGAGCTTCAGATGCCAGGTCCGGTGACTCGCGCCGGCAGCCTGGCCAGACGATCCCAGCCGTCGGCATCGATCCCGGAGCAGTTCTGCAACGACAGCTCCTCCAGTGGCAAGCGCTCCAGCGCAGGTACCACGGCCGAAGTGATCCGCGATTCTCCCGTGCTCGCCGTGAGCGTCAGGCTGCGTAGCGGCAGATGGACAAGTTGGGCGACGCCTGCGTCGGTAAGCCAGGGGCTTTCATACAGGCCCAGACGTCGCAAGGGCAGGTCGACCAGACAGGCCAGGTCGGTGTCACGCAGTTCCAGGCCGCCGATCTCGAGCTCTTCCAATGGCAGGCCCAGTTCGACCAGCGTCCGCAGCGCCTTGCCGTCGACGCCATTGCAGAAGTTGAGGTTCAGCCGTTTCAGCGGCAGGCCGGCCAGTTGCTTCAGTTCCCTGCCGGTGATGTCGTTCAGGGAAAGATCCAGCGACTCCAGCGCCAGGCCACGCAGGTCGCTCAGGATATCAGCGCTGATGCCCTGTACATCGCCGAGCCCCAGCCGCTTGAGCGGGAATGCATGCAGGGTATCGAGCCGCTCGATCATCGCCTGCGAAGCCTTCAGGTCCAGGTCGATGAGCGGCATGCCTTCCAGCTTGGCAATATCCTCCTCGCTGACATAGGCGGACTGCAGGGACAGCCGTTCGAGCGGCAGCCCGCGAATGGCCTGCAAGGTGGTCTCGTTCGCGTAGCAATGATCGAGGCTCAGCGAGCGCAAGGCTGTCAGGCTGCGCAGCCAATCCGGGTTCTGCAGTAGGGCGAGACGTCCCCAGCCAAGCGACAGGTGTTCGAGTGGGTGTCTGGACACAAGGGCCATGCCGCGGGAAGTGAGTTGCTCGATGCGCTCCAGTTCCAGGGAGCGCAACTGCAGGTGCGACAGTGCGAGCAGGCCGTCGTCGGTGATTTCATCGCAACGGTTCAGCGACAGTTCCTGCAGTGCGCTGTTATCGAGTTGCCGAAGGAACGTGTCGTCGAAGTCATCACCGTGGGTTGTCAGCTTCAGCCGACGCAGCCGCTCGGCCGACGGCAGGCAGGTCTCGTTGTCCGTACGGGAAAAACCGCTGATCTCCAGGGTCTCCAGGGCCAGGGCGGGCAGGCGTCGCCAGAGTTCCTGGTCGCAACTGAAGTTCGGGGCATGGAGTACCAGTGTGCGCAGCGGCAGCCCGGCCAGGGCATCCAGCCACTCCGGTTCGGCATCGCTCAGCGCCAGGCGATCGACCGGCAGACCGCGCAGTTGCGGCAGCCAGGCCCTGGGCCGGTTGGTGTGGGGTTTGGCGTGCCGCTCGGCGATCACCTCAAGAGCGGCCGGATCGCCCAGGCCGGCGGCAACCTGCAGGCCATCCAGGGCCACGTCGGCGGTGTCGAGCAGGTCGCGATAAAGTGCGGCACGCAGTGCGACATCGTCGGGGGCGGCGGCAAGTCGGTCCAGCAGGGCCTTGCGGTTGGGATTCAGCACTGGGCACGTTCCGTCGTATTTTCCTGGTCGAGCCAGGCTTGGACCGATGCCGGCGACATCGGTTTGGAATAGAAGTAGCCCTGGACCAGCGAGCAGCCGAGGCTGGCCAGGGCGTCCAGCTCGTGGCGGGTCTCCACGCCTTCGACAATGCAATCGAGCTGCATGTCCAGGCTCAACGCCACCAGCGATTTGACGATCTTGTAGCTGGCCGGTTTCTCATGCAAGCCGGTGACGAAGCTGCGGTCGATCTTGATCTTGGTGAAGGCCAGCGAGTGCAGTTGGCTGAGGCTGGAGTAGCCGGTGCCGAAGTCGTCGAGGGAGATGCCACAGCCCAGCCGGCGGAAGCCGTCGATGGTCCGCTGCACCTGGACGAGATCCTGCATGGTCGCTGTCTCGGTGATTTCCAGGTCCAGTCGCCGGGGATCGAAACCGCTCGTCACGATCACCTCGACGATCTGCTGCGCCACTTCGTCCGACGCGCAGTCGTGGGCCGAGAGGTTGAACGACAGGCGAATGTCGGCCGGCCAATCCTTGGCGGTCGCCAGCGCCTTGCGCAACAGGGGCGGGGTCAGGCGGTTGATCAGGCCGATCCGCTCGGCCACCGGGATGAACCGGTAGGGAGAAACGTCGCCCAGCTTGGAGTTGTGCCAGCGTGCCAGTGCTTCGAAGGACACGGTACGCCCGGTGCGCAGGTCGATCACCGGCTGATACACCAGGTGGAACTCCTGCTCGATGTCCGCTCGGCGCAGAGCCTGCTCCGTCACGCCTTCATGCAGCAGTTGCTGGTGGTGGCTGGCAGTGAACATCGACAACGCCCCGCGGTTGGTACGCTTGCTGTGGTAGAGCGCATAGTCGGCGTACTCGAACGCCTCGATGGCATTGGTCGCCATGTCCGGGAAGGTCGCGATGCCCAGGGAGCCGCCGATCTGCACCGGCAGGTCGGTGAGCAGGAACGGTGTGGCCAGAGCGTCGCAGACCCGTTGGCCGAAGGCCGCCAGCGCCTGGTCATTGGTATCGTTGGCCAGGATCAGGGCAAACTCGTCGCCGCCCAGGCGCGCCAAGTGCATGTTGTCTTCCAGCAGGCTGTTCAGGCGCTGCCCCACCTGAGCCAGCAGGCGGTCGCCGACGCTGTGGCCGAACTGGTCGTTGACCGGCTTGAAACCGTCGAGGTCGATGATCCCCACGGCCAGGCGCGTGCCGCTGGCCTCGGCGTTGGCCATCTCGCGGTCGAGGGTGCTGAAGAACTGCCGGCGGTTGGGCAGCCCGGTCAGGCTGTCCTCGTTCGCCAGCTTGAGGTTTTCGTCACTCAACTGCTCGGCCTTGGCCTGGGCGTCGACCAGCCGGGTGAAGGCCCGGTAGTGGTTGTTGAGGATCACCAGCATGGTCATGGACACCAGCAGCACGTTCAGCGCCGTGGCTGTAAAGGCGGCGTTGCCCATGCTGGAGAAAAACACCACGAACACCAGGTTGACGATCAGCGCCGTGCTCTGCGCTGCCGGGCGCAAGTGCATCATGCTGAAGATCACGCCGATGACGGTGATCGCCATGTAGAAGGCAACGTGGGATTGCGCGTAGATGTCGCCATAGGGAAACAGCGCCAGTGACCAGAAGGTGAAGGCCGTGGCAATCGGCGGAGCCAGGAGATTGGTCCGCACCAGGGCACGGGCGATCAGTTCGGGCGCTGGCGGATGATGCCGCATGCGCCACCACATGCCGCCGCGGATGCCGCAGATCAGGGTCATGGCCATCGGGATGTAGAACACCAGCCAGTCTGGCGCATTGTCCAGGTGGGTCATGACCAGCGCCCAGGTGTTCACGATCAGGATGAAGTACATCAGCGGCAACTGACGCGACAGCGCGACGTACTGGGCCCTGAGCAGCCTTGGATTATCCAGGGGGGGGCTGATGAGTTTTCGGAGTTTCTTGAATAGGCCAGTCATTATCTCGAGAGCCTCTGTGGCCGTGGTCGATACAGCTCCCTCTGCCTGAGGGCGGCCTGGTACATGCCGCGTCAGGTTGCTCAGGCGACCGCAGGCCGATCTGTGCCGGCTGTTCCCTTTGTTTCGGCTGGGCGGGCGAGTTCTGGAGGGGGCGGCGTGGCTTTTGGCTGGTTTAGCGAATGAGAGGCGATCAACGGCGCTGCCGGGTCTCGCAAAATGTCGGGCATTAAAAAGCCGGCTTGTGGCCGGCTTCTCGGGGACGGGTTTGGCTCATTTTTGGTAAGCCTCGCCCGCCTTCAAAAGGTACATGCGCAAAGGCGATGTCTGGTCGGGAGACCCTGTGCGGCAGTCTTGCACAGGGTCTGTGGCAGGCTGACCCGCTTTCGGGGGACGCTGCCAAAATGTGGGGCGCAGGATACCCACATTTGCGACATATGCCCAGCGAAAACCGCCATGCAGAGCTGTCGTTTTCAGATAAACCAACATTTCGACACTATTTGCTGGGCACCGGTGGGCGGCGCTTGTTCAAGGTCGACCACCAGAACACCCAGCCGAGGATCCGAATGCCCTGGCGTTCGATCTGTTCGGCGCTGAAGATCTCGTCGGGGTATTCGTCGTTGTTGTGGCTGCGTAGCCGCAACGCGCCCGCCGGCAGGCGGTAGACGTATTTCACCCGGAGCATGCCGTCGTGTTCCAGGGCATAGATTTCACCGTCCACCACCTGGGTCAGGCTGCGGTCGATGGCGATGGTGGAGCCGTCCTCGATTTTCTCGGCCATGCCGTTACCGGTCATCGGTGCGCAGATGGCCTTGTCCGGGTCGACGCCCATGGCCTGCAGGATCCGATACGGCAGGCGCACCTTGCGGCCGGGGATCGCGCTGACCTGGGTCTGTTTGGAACCCGGTCCCGTCGGGGTTTCCTTGTACAGCGGAACCTGGACATCGTTGCGTTCGGTGGCGGCCAGGTCGTCGCGGGCCGAGTAGTGTTCGCCGGCCCCTGGCCGCAGGGCGTCGGCCTCTGCCTCAGCGGCAGAAGCACCGGGGTGTTTCGGACCCTCGCCCGTTCGTAGCCAACGGCTGTTGACGCACAACAACTCCGCTATCTCATCCATGCGGGCCATGGGGATGCCACGCTTGAACCAGTTATTGACGTGCTGCGGCGTCACCTGCCGATTGGCAGCGAAGTCCGAAGCGGAAAGATGGCACTCCCGCAGGAGCGCTCTTAAGCGATCACCTGATGTATTCATGAACACAGAGTTTACTGGCGTGCCACACCTGTTTAAATAAACGAGATGTTCAAAAATAGCGCTCAAAATCACACAATGTGATTGATTTTGTTGACTATTCCTACTCTTGTGCATGGGCGCCCGTTTCGCACTGTTTAGTCATTAAACGCCCTGTTTGTCCCGGGGTAAACGGGCATAAAAAAACCCCGGCGGACCGGGGTTCTTCAGCAGCGCTTGTCAGCAGGGCGAATCAGCCCTTGAAGGCGGCAACCGACTTGGTGATTTCGGCGCGGGCAGCGTCAGCATTGCCCCAGCCTTCGATCTTGACCCACTTGCCTTTCTCGAGATCCTTGTAGTTCTCGAAGAAGTGCTTGATCTGCTCCAGCAGCAGGGCTGGCAGGTCGGTGTATTCCTTCACGTCGACGTACAGCTGGGACAGCTTGTCGTGAGGAACCGCGATCACCTTGGCATCGCCACCGCCGTCGTCGGTCATGTGCAGGATGCCGACCGGACGGGCACGGATCACCGAACCTGGAGCGACCGGGTAAGGGGTCACGACCAGCACGTCGAGCGGATCACCGTCGTCGGCCAGGGTGTTGGGGATGAAACCGTAGTTGGCCGGGTAGAACATCGGGGTGGCCATGAAACGGTCAACGAACAGGCAGTCGCTGTCTTTGTCGATTTCGTATTTGATCGGCGCGTGGTTGGCCGGGATTTCGATCGCGACGTAGATGTCGTTCGGCAGGTCTTTACCAGCCGGAATCTTGCTGTAGCTCATTGGGCGATGCCCCCGTTAGTGGACCAGGAAACCTGGTTGGATTGACCAAAAAGTGGCGGCGATTATAGGCACATTCCGGGGTGGATGCCACGTGTCGCAGGACGTGCGGAGAGTCTGGCACAGGGTGGAACGGCAAATGCCGGATCAGTCCGCGGCCTGGTAGCGTGGGTCGTGCGCCTGCAGGTGGCGCAGTCGCGCCAGCGGGTCCTGGCGGTAGAACGCGCGCAGTTGCTCGTAGACTTTGGGATAGGCCGTGTCCAGTAAATCCGGGGCACTGAAGAAGTATTCGCTGGTCACCGCGAAGAACTCCGCCGGGTTTTCCGCAGCATAGGGATCGATGGCGGTTTCGGCATCGGGGTCGCGGTCCAACTGGCGGTTGAGGTCGTCATAGGCGTGTTGCATCGCCTGGGCCCAGTCGCCGACCCGCATGTCGCCGTGCAACGGCGGCAGACCGTTGGCATCGCCATTGAGCATGTCGAGCTTGTGCGCCAACTCGTGGATCACCAGGTTGTAGCCTTCCCAGGCACCACTGGCGAGCACGCCGGGCCAGGCGAGAATGACCGGGCCACGGTGCCAGGCTTCGCCGCTGTGCTCGGCGTCCCACTCGTGCTCCACGCCCGCGGCATCGCGATGGCGTTGCGGGCTGAGGAAGTCATCCGGGTACAGCACGATTTCATGGAAGCCCGAATACCACGCCAGGTCGCCCAGGTGCAGCAACGGCAACTGCGCCTGGGCCGCCAGCAGCAGTCGACTGTACTGATCCAGCTCGACGCCCGGCAGGGCACTGAGGTGCTTGTCGGCGAGGAACAGCACGCTGTGCTCCAGCAACCAGCGGTCCTCGGCCTCGCTCAGGCCGTCGAGAAAACTCAGGTGCTCGCGCACCCGTTGCCAGGTTTCGTCGGCAACGGGATGGCGGGCGAGGGTTCGGCGGCGGCGCCAAGCGCTCAGCGACCACACGGGCTCAGTGGGTCTCGGCTTTGGATACACCGGCAAAACGGCTGCGCAGTACACCGATGATCATCGGTATCAGCGACAGCAGGATGATGAAGACCACCAGCAGCGACAGGTTCTTCTTGATGAACGGCACGTTGCCGAAGAAGTAGCCGAGGGTCACCAGGCCACCGACCCAGAGCACGGTGCCCAGCACGCTGAAGGCGAAGAACCGCGCATAGGGCATCCTGCCGACGCCGGCGACGAACGGGGCGAAGGTCCGCAGGATCGGCAGGAAGCGCGCCAGGGTCACGGTCTTGCCGCCGTGGCGGTCGTAGAAGTCGTGGGTCTTCTGCAGGTAGTCGCGACGGAAGATCTTCGAGTTCGGGTTGCTGAAGAGCTTTTCACCCGCCGTGCGGCCGATGATGTAGTTGGTACTGTCACCGAGGATCGCCGCCAGCATCAGCAGCCCGCCCAGCAGCACCGGGTCCATGCCGCCGCCGGCCGCGACGGCTCCGGCGATGAACAGCAGCGAGTCGCCGGGCAGGAACGGCATCACCACCAGGCCGGTCTCGCAGAAGATCACCAGAAACAGGATGGCGTAGATCCATGGCCCGTAATTGTTCACCAGCATGTCGAGGTACACATCGAGATGCAGGATTAGGTCCAGCGGGTTGAAATCCATGGGTGGCACCTGTGTTGACGGTCTGGATCGGCAGACCTGCGCAAAAATGGACACGTAGTTAACTACATCGAATGTAGTTTTTTCGTACATTGATTTGAAATCGGGATTATAAGAGCTGGAGAGGATTCTGCTTACCGAGTTTGTAGCGAGGGATGTCTTGCGGTGCCCCTGCGAATGTGTGCCGGTGGTGGGCCTGGGGCCCTCTTCGCGGATGAATCCTGCTCCCATCAGCATCGTTCGCAGGATTCATGCACGGTGCGAGTGCTTGTGGGAGCCGGCGTCCCGGTTTATCCGCGAAAAGGGCGCCGCAGGATTTCGAGAGGGCGCCTGTCAGTCGTCGCTGATCGGCAGCACGTAGTTCTTGAACTCGGTGTCTTCGCGAAAACCGATGGACTCGTAGGTTTTCTGCGCCACCTTGTTGTCGCTGCTGGTGGACACCCGCAACCGCACGGCCTGGGTCTCGCGGGCCATCTTCTTGGCGGTGCGCATCAGGTTGTCGGCCACCAGTTGGCGCCGGGCATCCTCGGCCACGTAGATGTCATTGAGAATCCACACGCGCTTGAGCGACAGCGAGGAAAAGCTCGGGTAGAGCTGGCAGAAACCCAGCAGCTTCTTGTCGTCATCGTCGGCCAGTGCCAGGTAGATCACCGACTCCTTGCGGCGCAGGCGCTTTTCCAGAAAGCTGCGGGACGAATCGGGAAGGGGCAGTGAACCGTAGAATTCACGGTATTTGACGAACAGGGGCGTCAACAGGTCCAGATGTTCCAGGGTCGCTTGAGTAATCCGCATAGATCAGGCCTCAACTTCGTGGATATGACGGCAAACGGTTCACTCACTCGGGCAGCCGCTACGCCGATGCTGCCCAAAGCGTCGCAAAAGAGCAATCCGGATGACGGTCAGTCCCTGGGTGGACCCAGTAGGAAGTTGCCGTTGGAGTGGACATCCGATTCGCTTTCCAGTGTTTGCACTTGGGCCTCGTCCTTGAGATTGACCCCCGACAATTGTCGGCGGCAGGCTTCTTTCATCAGGTACAGCAGTTTGTGGGCGGCCAGGCCGTAGCTCATGCCTTCCAGTCGCACATTGGAGATACAGTTGCGGTAGGCATCGGTCAGGCCGACTCTGGGATTATAGGTGAAATACAGCCCCAGGCTGTCCGGAGAGCTCAAGCCAGGGCGTTCGCCGATCAGGATCACCACCATTTTCGCGCCCAGCAGCTCGCCGATCTCGTCGGCGACGGCGACGCGGCCCTGTTCCACCAGGATCACCGGCGACTGCGACCAGCCTTCGGCTTCGAGCTGTTCTTCCAGGCGGGTGAGGAACGGCACGGTATGCCGATGTACGGCCAGCGCCGACAGCCCGTCGGCGACGACGATCGCCAGGTCGACACCGCCCGGATGGGCCTGGGCATGCTCGCGCAGCCGTTGGGCCGAGGTATCGTTGAGCTTGCGGCCCAGGTCCGGGCGCTGCAGGTAGCTGTGGCGGTCATCGGCGGCGCTGTGCAGCAGCAGGGTCTGCCGCCCGCGCTCGGCCAACTGGCTGGCGAGCCCGGCGTGGTCGAAGGGCAGGTGCACCGCATCGCGAGCCTGGGCGTGGGCGAACTGGAAGTCCAGTTGCGCGCGGGTTGGCAGGCTGGTGCCGGTACGGCCCAGGGCGATCCGCGCCGGGGTCAGGCGGCGCAGCTCCAGCCAGGGGTTGTCGCTGTCGATCTCGTTGGCCATGTCATTCATCCTAGCTGCTCCAGGGCCTGGCGGAACGCCGGCGGCAGGTTGCTGCCGAAGCGCACCTTGCCGTCGGTCTGGGTGAAGATGCCCATCTTCGCCAGCCACTGCTCGAACTCCGGCGCGGGCTTGAGGCCCAGGGTCTGCCGGGCGTAGAGGGCGTCGTGGAACGAGGTGGTCTGGTAGTTGAGCATGATGTCGTCGGAGCCGGGAATGCCCATGATGAAGTTGATCCCGGCGACGCCGAGCAGGGTCAACAGCGTGTCCATGTCGTCCTGGTCGGCTTCGGCATGGTTGGTGTAGCAGATGTCGCAGCCCATGGGTACGCCCAGCAACTTGCCGCAGAAGTGGTCTTCCAGGCCCGCACGGATGATCTGCTTGCCGTTGTACAGGTATTCCGGACCGATGAAGCCGACCACCGTGTTGACCAGAAACGGCTTGAAGTGTCGGGCCACGGCGTAGGCGCGGGTTTCGCAGGTCTGCTGGTCGACGCCGAAGTGGGCGTTGGCCGACAGCGCGCTGCCCTGGCCGGTCTCGAAATACATCAGGTTCTGCCCGAGGGTGCCGCGATTGAGGCTCAGTCCGGCGTCGTAGCCTTCCTGGAGGATCTTCAGGCTGATGCCGAAACTGGCGTTGGCCGCCTCGGTGCCGGCGATGGACTGGAACACAAGGTCCAGTGGCACGCCGCGGTTGATCGCCTCGATGGAGGTGGTGACATGGGTCAGCACGCAGGCCTGGGTGGGAATTTCGTAACGCTTGATCACCGCGTCGAGCATGTTCAGCAGGTCGCAGATCGAACTCAGGCTGTCGGTGGCCGGATTGATGCCGAGCATGGCGTCGCCGTTGCCATAGAGCAGGCCGTCGAGCACGCTGGCGGCGATGCCGGCCGGGTCGTCGGTGGGGTGGTTGGGCTGCAGGCGGGTCGACAGCCGGCCGCGCAGGCCCAGGGTACCGCGGAACTTCGTCACCACGCGGATCTTCTGCGCCACCAGCACCAGGTCCTGCACGCGCATGATCTTCGACACCGCGGCGGCCATCTCCGGCGTCAGCCCCGGGGCCAGGGCGCGCAGGCTCTGTTCGTCGGCGGCCTCGCTGAGCAGCCAGTCGCGCAGGCCACCGACGGTCAGGTGGCTGACGGCGGCGAAGGCCTGCTTGTCGTGGGTGTCGACGATCAGCCGGGTGACTTCGTCGGCTTCGTAGGGAATCAGCATTTCCTCGAGGAAGTGCTTGAGCGGGATGTCGGCCAGGGCCATCTGGGCCGCGACCCGTTCGCCGTCGTTCTGCGCGGCGACGCCGGCGAGAAAGTCGCCGGAGCGGGCGGGGCTGGCCTTGGCCATGACTTCCCTGAGGCTGTCGAAGCGATAGGTCTGGGCGCCGACGGAATGGGCGAATGTGGCCATGGGGCGGTGTCCTCCTGGATCCGAACTGTTTCTGTGGCATCCGACGTGGCGAGTGGGCTTGCCCACGCTCGGCTGCGTAGCAGCCGTAA
>NZ_AQOH01000036.1 GCF_000364705.1 Pseudomonas fuscovaginae SE-1
AACCTGAGCGCCTGTTCTGTCTGGTACGGCGCAGTCGCTGGTTTCAGGGCCGCTACGCAGCCCAACGGGGGCAAGCCCCCTCGCCACAAGGGGCTGGCGTTGTAATCCGTAGGAGCGGGGCTTGTCCGCGAAGCTTCTGGCGATCTCAGGATCCCATTCGCGGGCAAGCCCTGCTCCTACAGCTCAGTGGTGTTCGATGGCGGGGCGGTAGACGCCCCGCCCTGGTGCAACTCAGTTACCGGTCAGCATAGCGTCCGTCGGCGCTTGCGAGCGCTGGCTGGCGGTCAACTGGAAGTAGATGAAGCCCGCCACCATGAAACCGAGGAAAATCAGGCCGATCAGGGTGTTGAACCAGGCCATCGCCACCAGGCAGACCAGGGCCAATGCAAGGGCGATGCCGGGCACGATCGGGTAGCCCGGCGCGCGGAAGGTCCGTTCCAGGTTCGGCTCGCTGCGGCGCAGCTTGAACAGGCTGAGCATACTGATGATGTACATGACGATGGCGCCGAATACCGACATGGTGATCATTGCCGCCGTCAGGCTCAGGCCCTGCAGGTTGACCAGGCCGTCGCTGTAGATCGCCGCGATGCCGACCACCCCGCCGGCGAGGATCGCCCGGTGCGGCGTGCGAAACCGCGAGAGCTTGGCCAGCGATTGCGGCAGGTAGCCGGCGCGGGCCAGGGCGAAGAACTGCCGCGAGTAGCCGAGAATGATCCCGTGGAAGCTCGCCACCAGGCCGAACAGGCCGATCCACACCAGCATGTGCATCCAGGTCGAGTTGTTGCCGACCACGGCCTTCATCGCCTGGGGCAGCGGGTCGTTGATGTTCGACAGTTGGCGCCAGTCGCCGACGCCGCCGGCCATCACCATCACGCCGATGGCCAGGAATACCAGGGTCAGGATGCCGCTGACATAGGCCTTGGGAATGGTGCGCTTGGGGTCCTTGGCTTCCTCGGCGGCCATGGCCGCGCCCTCGATGGCGAGGAAGAACCAGATGGCGAAGGGAATGGCCGCGAAGATGCCGGGAATGGCGTCGATACCAAAGGTGTTCGACCCGGACCAGCCATTGAGCACGAAATTGCTGAAGCTGAAGCCCGGCGCGACCACGCCCATGAACACCAGCAGTTCGGCCACCGCCAGCACGGTGACCACCAGCTCGAAGGTCGCCGCGATGCTGACGCCGAGGATGTTCAGGGTCATGAAGACGATGTAGGCGCCGACGGCGGCGATCTTCGGATCGAGGCCGGGATACTGCACGTTGAGGTAGGCGCCGATGGCCATGGCGATGGCCGGTGGGGCGAAGACGAATTCGATCAGGGTGGCGATGCCGGCGATCAGCCCGCCTTTTTCACCGAAGGCCCGGCGGCTGTAGGCAAAGGGGCCTCCCGCATGGGGAATCGCGGTGGTCAGTTCGGTGAAACTGAAAATGAAGCAGGTGTACATGGTCGCCACCAGCAGGGCGGTGACGAGGAAGCCCAGGGTCCCGGCGGTTCCCCAGCCGTAACTCCAGCCGAAGTATTCACCGGAGATCACCAGGCCGACCGCGATGCCCCACAGGTGCAGGGTGCCGAGGGTCGGTTTGAGTTCTGTTTGGGCAGTCATAAGTCCTCGCTTGTCTTTCTTATTGTTCGGTTGTTGGACTTTCGGGTGTCGATTCTCTGTGGAGCACGCACGCAGGGCCCGGGCCGGTGTGGCCGGGCGTTATTTGGGGGGGCAGGGAGGGCCTCTTCGCGGGCAAGCCCGCTCCCACAGGGTGATGGGCGCCGGGCCCTGTGGGAGCTGGCTTGCCAGCGAATGGTCTTCAGGGGTTTAGAAGAACCCGAGCGGATTGATGTCGTAGCTCACCAGCAGGTTCTTGGTCTGCTGGTAGTGGTCGAGCATCATCTTGTGGGTTTCACGACCGACGCCGGACTTCTTGTAGCCACCGAACGCGGCGTGCGCCGGGTACAGGTGGTAGCAGTTGGTCCAGACGCGACCAGCCTTGATCGCGCGGCCGACGCGGTAGGCGCGGTTGATGTCGCGGGTCCACAGGCCGGCACCGAGGCCGAACTCGGTGTCGTTGGCGATGGCCAGGGCTTCGGCTTCGTCCTTGAAGGTGGTGATGCTCACCACCGGGCCGAAGATTTCTTCCTGGAACACGCGCATCTTGTTGTTGCCCTTGAGCAGGGTCGGCTGGATGTAGTAACCGCTGGCCAGGTCGCCTTCGAGCTTCTGCACCTGGCCGCCGGTCAGCAGTTGCGCGCCTTCCTGCTTGGCGATTTCCAGGTACGAGAGGATCTTGTCGAACTGTTGCTCGGACGCCTGGGCACCGACCATGGTGTCGGTGTCCAGCGGGTCGCCGCGCTTGATCTGCTCGACCTTCTTCATCACCGCCTGCATGAATTCGTCGTAGATCGACTCCTGCACCAGGGCGCGGGATGGGCAGGTGCACACTTCACCCTGGTTGAAGAACGCCAGCACCAGGCCTTCGGCGGCCTTTTCGATAAAGCTCGGCTCGGCCTGCATGATGTCTTCGAAGAAGATGTTCGGCGACTTGCCGCCCAGTTCCACGGTGGACGGGATGATGTTCTCGGCGGCGCATTTCATGATGTGCGAGCCGACCGGAGTCGAGCCGGTGAAGGCGATCTTGGCGATGCGCTTGCTGGTGGCCAGGGCTTCGCCGGCCTCCTTGCCGAAACCGTGCACCACGTTCAGCACGCCCGGTGGCAGCAGGTCGCCGATCAGTTCCAGCAGCACGCAGATGCCCAGCGGCGTCTGCTCGGCGGGCTTGAGCACCACGCAGTTGCCGGCGGCCAGGGCCGGAGCGAGTTTCCAGGCGGCCATCAGCAGCGGGAAGTTCCACGGGATGATCTGGCCGACCACGCCCAGTGGTTCATGGATGTGGTAGGCCACGGTGTTGCCGTCGATCTCGGCGGCGCTGCCCTCCTGGGCGCGCAGGCAGCCGGCGAAGTAGCGGAAGTGGTCGGCGGCCAGCGGGATGTCGGCGTTGAGGGTTTCGCGCACGGCCTTGCCGTTGTCCCAGGTTTCGGTGATCGCCAGGGTTTCCAGGTTCTGTTCGATACGATCGGCGATCTTCAGCAGGATCAGCGAGCGCGCCTGCACCGAGGTGCTGCCCCAGGCGTCGGCGGCGGCATGGGCGGCGTCGAGGGCCTTGTCGATATCCTTGGCGTTGGAGCGGGGGAATTCGGCGATGGGCTTGCCGTTAACCGGCGAGGTGTTGGTGAAGTACTGCCCGTCGACCGGCGCGACGAACTCGCCATTGATGTAGTTGCCATACTTGGCCTTGAACGAAACGATAGCGCCGGCGGTACCAGGGTGGGCATAACGCATGGTGTGTGTCTCCTTGGCTTTTGTGCTTATTGGGGAGTGCGCGGTTCAGCGTCTGATCAAGCGTAGAGCAAAGGTCGGGCCAGTGCGTTGAAAGCGCTCTATGACGGGGCCTCGCCTTGCTCAAACGCAGCGAGAGCTGCTGGGTTGTGGCAGGGCTGGTACAGCGGCAGGTGACACTTTGTACCGTCTGTGGCACAGCCTGTGACTTGGCGGTCGCGCAGAGATTGCAATGCTCGCCGTGCAGGAGGATGCTGGCGCGGGTGGATGTGCAAGATGTTTCGGACACCACGAAGCCCTGTAGTAGCCGGCTTGCTGGCGATTCAGACGCTGCGGTGTGTCAGGTGGTGCCGCGTTATCGTTCATCGCCAGCAAGCCGGCTCCCACAGGCCGGGGTGGGTATCGAGCGGTTCTACAGGAGGAGAACAATAAGAAATGCAGAACAACCATCTGAGTCGTCACGCCCGGCAGGTGCTCACCGTGACCCAGGGCAAGGCCCTGAGCGGCGGGCCGGGCAGTGACCCGTCGATCGCCCGCTCCTGGCTGCGTTGCCTGGAGGACTATCACCTCGATCCCTCGCAGAGCATCGCTCCGACCGTGCTCGAACATGGCCGCCTGCTGGAAAGCCGCGAACGCTTGCGCCAGGTGTTGCAGATCGCCGGCAACGAGATGACCAGCCTGCACCAGCAGTTGTCTGGAGCCGGGCATGCGGTGTTGCTGACCGATGCCCGTGGGGTGATCCTCAACTGTGTCACCGCCCCCGCCGAGCGCAAGATCTTCGAGCGTGCCGGGCTCTGGCTCGGCGCGGACTGGAGCGAGGCCTGCGAGGGCACCAACGGCATCGGCACCTGCGTGGTGGAGCGCCAGGCGCTGACCATTCACCAGGGCGAGCACTTTCGCGGCCGCCACACGGGGTTGACCTGCTCGGCCAGCCCGGTGTTCGACCCCCAGGGCGAGTTGCTGGCGGTGCTGGATGTTTCCTCGGCCCGTCCGGACGTGTCCCGGCAGAGCCAGTTCCACACCATGGCCCTGGTGAACCTGTCGGCGAAGATGATCGAGAGCTGCTATTTCCTGCGGCATTACGACAAGCACTGGTTGCTGCGTTTTCATCTGCAGGCCGAGTCCGTTGGCCTGTTCAGCGAGGGGCTGCTGGCGTTCGACGGAGAAGGGCGGATCTGTGCGGTCAACCAGAGCGCGCTGAACCTGCTCGGGTCTGGCCGTGACCGTTTGCTCGGGCAGCCGGTGGAAGCGTTTTTCGACTGTTCGCTGGATGAGCTGCTCGGCCGTGCCAGTGCCCAGGCCAGCGCCAGTTGGCCCTTGCGTACCCGTGACGGGCGCAGCCTGTTCGCGGTCCTGCGCGGCCAGCCGCGCAGCGTGCCCAAACCGCTGGTGCCGGCGGCGATGGTGGCCGAGCGGGTGGCCCGGGCCGACATCTGTCTGGACGACGAGACCCTGCAAAATGATTTTCGCAAGGCTCTGCGGGTCTTCGAGCGCGATGTACCGCTGCTGATCAATGGCGAAACCGGCTCGGGCAAGGAGGCGTTCGCCAAGGCGGTGCACCAGTCCAGCCAGCGTGCTGACAAGCCCTTCGTCGCGCTCAATTGCGCGGCAATCCCGGAAAGCCTGATCGAGAGCGAGCTGTTCGGTTATCGCGGCGGCAGTTTTACCGGCGCACGCAAGGAGGGCATGCGCGGCAAGCTGCAGCAGGCCGATGGCGGCACGCTGTTTCTCGATGAGATCGGCGACATGCCGCTGGCGCTGCAGACCCGTCTGCTGCGGGTGCTCGAGGATCGGCAGGTGGTGCCGATCGGCGGCGAGCCCGAGGCGGTCAACGTGCGGATCATCAGTGCGACTCACCGCCATCTGCTGGAGCGGGTGCAGGACGGTGCTTTCCGCGAAGACCTGTATTACCGGCTCAATGGCCTGGAGATCGGACTGCCGGCCTTGCGCGAGCGTGGCGACAAATCCCGGCTGCTGGACTTTCTGCTGGCGCAGGAGGCGGCCGGGCAAGCGGTGTCGATCGAGGCGGCGGCGCGCCAGGCCCTGCTGGATTTTGCCTGGCCGGGGAATGTCCGGCAGTTGCGCACGGTGCTGCGCACCCTGGTGGCGCTGTGCGAGGGCGGGCGGATCGGGGTCGAGGATCTGCCGGCGATGATTCGCCAGGTTCGTCCGCAGGTGGAGAAGGAGGGGCCTGAGCCGGCTGGTGCACACCCGCTGGAAGATGCCGAGCGCCTGGCCCTGCTCCATGCCCTGGAGCAGCAGCGTTGGCACATGACCAATACCGCCGGGCAACTGGGTGTCAGTCGCAATACCCTGTACAGAAAGCTGCGCAAGCACGGGATCGCCCGCTAGGCGCGGGATTTGTGGCCACTTGATCGTTCCCACGCTCCACGTGGGAGCGCAGCCCGTGACGCTCTGCGTCACAAGAGCGGACGCCGAGCGTCCTGGGAGGCATTCCCACGCGGAGCGTGGGAACGATCGAGGCACCGTTCCGATCAGGTCAGACCCGGAAGTGGCTGACCATCGTCTGCAACTGGCTGCCCAGGCGCGCCAGTTCCACGCTGGAGGCGGCGGTATCGTCGCTGGCGGCCGCGGTCTGCTCGCAGACGTCGCGAACGCTGAGGATGCTGCGGCTGATCTCTTCGGCCACCGCGCTCTGTTCTTCAGCCGCCGCGGCGATCTGCTGGTTCATCGACTGGATGTTCGACACCGTGCGAGTGATGCTCTCCAGCGAGACCCCGGCCTTGCGGGTCAGCTCGACACTGCTGTCGGTCAGTGAGCGGCTGTTGTTCATCACCGCCGCCACTTGCTGCGTGCCGCTCTGCAGGGCCGCCACCAGGCCTTCGATTTCCTCGGTGGATTTCTGGGTGCGCTGGGCCAGGCCGCGAACCTCGTCGGCGACCACCGCGAAACCACGGCCCGCTTCACCGGCACGGGCTGCTTCGATGGCGGCGTTGAGCGCCAGCAGGTTGGTCTGTTCGGCCACGGCCTTGATCACGTCCATGACGCTGCCGATCTTGTCGCTTTCCTGTTGCAGTACGGTCATGGCTTCGGTCGAACGCACCACCTCGCTGGCCAGGCGTTCGATCTGGGCAATGGCCTCGCCGACCACCCGATCACCGGCACGGGCTTCACCATCGGCGGCGGCGGCGGCCTGCGAGGCTTCTTCGGCGTTACGCGCGACTTCCTGCACGGTCGCGGTCATTTCGTGCATGGCGGTGGCCACCTGGTCGGTCTCGACCTTCTGGCTGTTGACCCCGGCGCTGGTCTCTCCCGTCACTGCCGACAACTCCTCGGCCGCCGCGGCGATCTGGGTCACGCCATCACGAATGCCGCCGATCAGGTCGCGCAGGGTGGCGCCCATGCGCTGGATGCCCTGTTGCAATACGCCCAACTCGTCCCGGCGGGTGACCACCAGGTTATGGGTCAGGTCGCCGGAGGCGATACGCTCCACCACGCCCAGGGTTTCCTGGATCGGACGGGTGATCTGGCGCGTGATGACCACCGCGGCAAGAATGCCGACCAGCAGCGCGAGCAGGGTGCTGCCCAGTTGCAGGCTGCGGGCCTGGGCGCTTTCGCTGTCGCGGCGGTCCAGTTGGATCTGGTACAGCTGCTCGCTGAGCGAGACGATGCTGTTGCCCTGGTCGGTCATCTCCTTGCGGGCCTGCACGACGTCGTTGGTGGCCTGCTTGTAGGCCAGCACGGCCGTACGGTAGTTGGCCAGGCCGGTTTCCAGCTGTTGCAGTTCGCGCTGCTGGCTGCTGCTGAATTGCTCAGCCAGTTGCTTGAGGCCGGCAATCGTTTCGTTCAGCTGATTGGCAGCCTTCTGTTCGGTCTCCGGGTTACTGTTGCCGGTGTAGCCACGCACTTCGTAGCGGGTCAGCAGGAATTGCTCCTTGGCACGGATGATGGCCTGGTAACGTTCGAAGCGGTTGTCTTCGCCCGGCGCCATCTGCAGCACGTTGTCGTGGATCGTGGCGATCAGTTTCTGCACGACCTCTGCGGTGTCGCTCATGCTCTGGCGAGCACCGTTACCGTTACGGTAGGCCTCGCGCATCTTGTTCAGCGACTGTTGGTAGGCGGTGATGGTCGCCGCCTGTTCCTTGAGCAGCTTGACGTTTTCCGGGCTCTTGAAGCTGTTGAGCAGTTTCTGCTGCTGGGCGATGAACGCGTCGAGGTTGACCTGCACGTTCTGCGCGGCGGTTTCGTCGCCGTTGGTCAGCATGTATTGCAGGCGGGCCACACGCAGTTTGGTCAGCGAGGCGTTGAGCTGGGTGATGTCGCTCATCCAGTTGCTGCGGTCGATCAGACCGCCCAGGCTGGTCCAGCCGGTCAGCGCCAGGATTGTGGTCAGCGCCAGGACCAGGCCGAAGCCCAGGCCCAGTTTCAGATTGACGCTGATATTGCCAAACCAGCTATTCATTGAATTCCTCCAGTAACTTGGTATTGCTTGCTCGTCGGGTGGCTGGAAGGTGTTGTTATTGGTGCCAGCTGAATTTGTTCGTAAGGGCTGTATCGGCGATAGGGCCGATAGCTGAAAGGATTTTCTCGGGGAAGATGCTTCACAGATTGTAACTTCTTGCGGGGAGTCAGGCGTTTCGGGGGATTGACGTTTCGTCGGGATCTTTTGGCTGGGCCGATCAAGGTCGCGGATTGAGGAAATTTTCACATTCCTTTCACCGCGACGCGACCTTCACGAACCTAGGCTCTGTGGTCGAATGAGTTTGCAGCAGGCAGGGAAGCGGTTTCTCCAGCGGCAATGAGGCCCAAGGCTCAGTTGTCATTTTTATGCTGTAGCGTCGCCGACATTGCCTACTCAACCGGCCTTTTTTCGCAGAGGCAGCCGAACGTGGAATCAAGACTTCCGTATAGCTGGGTGAAGCGCTCGTTCGAACTCAACCGCCTCGCCAGGTACAGGAACGCCCTGGTGGTATTGCTGGCAGCGCTGTTTGTCATTCCCGTGACGCTGTTGATTCTGCGACCTACTGCCGTTGCCGATCTGGCCCAGGCTGGCAATCATAGCGCGATGGCGCTGACGGCGGGGTGGGCCCGGGGCGAAATGGTGGTGCTGGTACGCCATGTCGAGCGTTGCGATCGCTCCAGGGCGCCTTGCCTGGCCGAGCCCGACGGTATCACCGACCGCGCGCGCGACGTGGCGGTGGCGTTGGGCGCGCGCTTCGAAAGGCTCGGCCTGTCCAGGACGGATATCTACAACAGCCCCTTGATCCGTGCCGTGCAGACTTCCAACTACATGTTCAATCAGGCCAGCAGCACCCAGAACTGGCTGTTCGATTGCCGCAAGACCCTGCTGCGCGACATTCGCCGCTACAAGGTGCCGGGGCGCAACCTGGTGCTGGTCACCCACAGTGAATGCATGGGCGCACTGGAAGACGCCATGAATTTCTCCATGCCTTCCCCCGGTTACGGGATGGCGCTGTTCCTGACCGAACATTCGGCCGGTCAGGCACCGAAGGTCATGGGCTACATCGAAGCCCCGGACTGGCCACAGGTGTTCAAGCCCTAGGGCAACGCCGCGAATCGCCTGGCCCCAGCCTCAAGGCATTCGATGAAACATTTGAGTTTGCCGCCATCCCCTTTACAGTAGGCGTCCCCGGGAAATGACTCCCGGGGTTTTTCCCATGGAGTTATCCCTTGAAATACGCGAGCAAGATCGCCGCCTCCCTGTTGGTCACCCTGGCGCTGGGCGGTTGCACCGGCACGGCGATGAAAACCCGGCAACTGGACAGCAACCAGTACACCGTGATCGGTCACAGCGAAGCGACCGCTACTGGCATGCTGCTGTTCGGCGTGATCCCGATCCGTCAGAACGACCGTTTCGTCCGTGCCCAGACCGCTGCCATCCAGGCCAAGGGCGGTGACGCACTGATCAATACCCAGGTCCAGGAAAACTGGTTCTGGGCCTGGGTCCTGACCGGTTACACCACCAAGGTGTCCGGCGACGTGGTCAAGCTGAAGAACGTTCAGTAAGCACCCGCCCCATGAAAAACGGCGCTCCAGGAGCGCCGTTTTTTTATGTCCGCAAGGGTCAGCGGGTGTAAAAGTAGTAGGTGCGCTTGCCGCCGATGGTGACGGTGGCCAGGACTTTGTGCGAGGCATCGGGCTGCTGGTTCTGGGCCACCGCGACATGGTCCGGCGAGGCCTCCAGGAACGCATCCAGTTGCTCCTGGGTCTGCACCACCGCCTGTTGGCGCTGGGTGTAGAACACCGTCGAGGCCAGACGTTCGTCCGGCTGGTACAGCGCCACCTGCTTGCCGCTGGCCTGCAGGGCGATGACCTGGTCGGTGACCGGCTTGAACGAGGTGTTGCGATCGGCCAGTGGCGCGCGCCAGGCGGCCACCAGGTAACCGCAGACGACCACGGCCAGCAGCGCCGAGGCCAGGGGACGACGCTGCTCGACCAGTCGGCGGCTGAACGCCGAAGTGGCGGAGCGCCGGCGCAGCCAGGCGAGCATCAACGCGCTGTACTCGGCGGCGATGATGGCGGCCGCGGGCGCCATGGACACCATGTACACCATGCGTTTGCTCGAGGCCAGGGTCAGCAGGGTGAACTGGGCCAGGAACCAGACACAGGCAAACAACAGGTGACGCTTGCGTACCAATTCCTTGCGCAGGTGCCATAGCCCCAGGTACACCAGCAGGTTCCACGGCAGGAAAGCCTCCGGCAACTTGGCGAAGTAATAGTAGAAGGGCTCATAGTGGCCGGCCGCGGTGAACGAGCCGCTGAAGCGGCCGACGCTGTTGGCCCAGAGCACTTCACGGACAGCATCGGTGCCGCCCTGCCCGTACAGCAGCTTCAGCCAGATCAGCAGCGGGATCAGCCCCACCAGGGTGAACAGCGCCGGGCGCAGCCAGTTGCCGAGGGTGAAGCGCTTGTCGACCAGGCTCTCGCTGACCAGGTAGAAGAAAATCACCACGCCCGGCAGGGCCAGCCCCAGTACGCCCTTGGTCAGGGTCGCGATGGCGATGCCGACCAGGAACGCCAGCCAGCTCCCGGAAGTGGCGGCCTGGCGCTTGCGTTGCTCGTTGGCCTGGAAGAAGGCGAACAGCGCCAGCGACACGCCGAGGCTGAGAATGGCGTCTTCACCGACCTGGCGGGCGTTGCCCAGGTAGCTGGCCATGGTCATCAGCATCGCGGCGGCGGCCCAGGCCAGCAGAGTGGGGCGGCCGATCCCGCGCATGAATGCGTAGAGCGCCAGCACCGTGAACAGTCCGGCGAACGCCGAAGCCAGGCGCACCGCCAGGGGTGTGCCGCCCAGCAGCTTGATCGCGGTGGCGTCGAGCCAGAGGCTCAGCGGTGGTTTTTCCAGGAACGGGTCACCCAGCAGGCGCGGGGTGATCCAGTCGTCGTTCAGGTGCATTTCCATGGCGATCCCGGCCACCCGGGACTCGGTGGAGCCTTGCAACTCATGGTTGCCCAGGGCAAAGAAGAACAACAGGCAGCCAAGCAGGAACAGCAGGATAACGGGACGTGTCGTGCGCATGGGGGTACCGGCGAAAGGAAAGTCGGCCCTGAGGCCTCCAGATGACCCGGCACTATACGGAGGAATATCTTAATAAATTGTGAAGGACTGTGTAGCGGGCCTGGGCGGGCCCGCCATCGTCCCTGCGCGTCAGTCGCCCAGCGCCTCGCCTTCGCGCCGCGGGTCGGCGCCACCGGCCCAGAACGTGCGGCCCTGGGCATCACGCGCGCGCATGATCGCCTGGGTGCCGCTGGTCATTTCCAGTTCGTTGACCTCATGCCCCTGTTTCTTCAGCGTGTCGATCAGTTGTGGGGAAAACAGGCCCGGCTCCAGCTCGGTCGGTCCGTTGCGGCTGCCGAAGTTGGGCAGGTTGATCGCGGCCTGCGGGTCGAGCTTCCAGTCCAGCAGGCCGACCAGGGTCTTGGCCACGTACTCGATGATCTGCGAGCCGCCCGGCGAACCGACGGTACCGAGGAATTCACCGTTCTGACGGTCGAACACCAGGGTCGGCGCCATCGACGAGCGCGGGCGCTTGCCCGGCTCGACGCGGTTGGCCACCGGCTTGCCGTTTTCGCTGGGGATGAACGAGAAGTCGGTCAACTGGTTGTTGAGGATGAAGCCCCCGACCATCAGGTGCGAACCGAACGAGCTTTCCACCGTGGTGGTCATGGACACGGCGCCACCCTGGTCATCCACGGCGACGATCTGCGAGGTGGAGATGCGCAGGGGCGAGCGGTCGGGGGCGAGGGCCACCTGTACGCCGCTCGGCACGCCGGGTTCGGCCTTGCCCAGGCTGCGTTCGCTGATCAGCCGGGCGCGCTCGGCCTGGTAGGCGGGGTCGATCAGGCCGGCCACCGGTACCGGTACGAAATCGCTGTCGGCCACGTACAGGCCGCGGTCGGCATAGGCCAGTCGCTCGGCTTCGGCGATCAGGTGTACGGCTTCCGGGCGGGGTTCCAGGCCGGCGGCGGTCGATGCTTTCAGGGGCGGCAGTGCCGGCAGCGCCCAGCGCTTGTCGCGGGCCTCCAGCGCCTGCAGGGTGCCGAAGATCTGCGCGATGGCGATAGCGCCCGACGAGGGCGGCGGCATGCCGCAGAGTTTCCAGCGCTTGTAGTCGGAACAGATCGGCGTGCGCTCCTTGGCCTGGTAGCCCTGCAGGTCGGCCAGCGACAGGCTGCCGGGGTTGGCGCTGCCATTGACCGCCGCGACGATCTCCTCGGCGATGTGGCCCTTGTACAGCGCGTCGCCGCCTTCGCTGGCGATGCGCTTGAGCACTGCGGCCAACGCCGGGTTCTTCAGTGTCGTGCCGACCGCTTTCGGGCGGCCATCGGGTTCCAGGAAGTACGCGGCCATGGCCGGCGATTCCGGCAGGAACGGGCTGGCGGCGATCTGCTTGTGCAGGCGCGGCGAAATCGGGAAACCCTGCTCGGCCAGGCGGATTGCCGGCTCGAACAGCTTGGCCCAGGGCAGCCGACCGTTGCGACGATGGGCCAGCTCCAGGGCGCGCATCACGCCGGGGGTACCGACCGAACGGCCACCGATCTGCGCCTGGGTAAAGGCCATCGGGGTTCCATCGGCGTTCAGGAACAGTTTTTCGTTGGCGCCGGCCGGAGCGGTTTCACGGCCGTCATAGGCGTGCACCTGCTGGCCGTCCCAGACCATGATGAAGGCGCCGCCGCCAATCCCGGTGGCCTGCGGTTCGACCAGGGTCAGCACGGCCTGCATGGCAATCGCCGCATCCACGGCGGAACCGCCCTGGCGCAGGATCTCGCGTCCGGCTTCGGCGGCCAGCGGGTTGGCGGCGGCGGCCATGTGCTTGCTCGCATGCCGGGTGAGCATGCCGCCGCGATACCCGGTGGCGATCTCCGGGGCGTCGGGCAAGGCCTTGGCATGGCTCGGGGCGCTGAACAGGGCCAGCGAAAGAGCGAGAGTCAGGGTACGAAGGGAGTGGTGGAGGGGAGTGATTCTGGAGTGCACTGCGTAGGCTCCTACCTTGGACTGACTGGGGACTATAGAGGGTGCCAGGAGTCGGGGATAGCACAACCGGCTCCAGGGGCTTGCGTGACGGATTCGCAGGCTCGACTGCACCGCACGGGTCACGGGCGAGAAGGATTCCCAGTCGCGCAGGTTCTGGTCTTCGTTCAGGCTGCATTCAGCGCTCCGGACGGCACCATTGGCGTTTGCCCGTCCACCCTGTCGTTGCGGATGAATCGTATGTCGATGGCCCACGAAAAACGCCTTAACCTCGAATCGCTGTCGATCTTCCTGGCTGCCCTGCTGCTCTTCACTCTTGGCATCTGGGACCAGACGGCCCAGGGCTTCGACGGGCGCTGGTGGCTGTTTCTCGAAGAAATGTTCCGCCATGGCCCGGCCTTTTTCGCCACCACCTATGGCGAGCCGTATCCCGATTATCCGGGCACCGCGACCTTCCTGAGCTATCTGTTCGCCCGGCTGTTCGGCGCGCCGAATCACCTGGCCAATGTCATGCCCACCGCGCTGGCCTCGGCGGGCGTGCTGGCGATGACATATCGGCTGCTGGCGCCGTCCGGTCGTACCTGGGCCCTGTTGACGGTGCTGCTGACCGCGCTGACGACGCAACTGCTGGAGAAGTCCCGCTCGGTGTGCCTGGACCAGGTGACGTCCCTGCTGTGCCTGGCCTGTTTCTACCTGCTGCACACGGGCGAGCGCCTGGGCTCGCGGCTGCGGCAATATGCGGTGTTCCCGCTGTTCATGCTGGGTTTCTTCATTCGCGGGCCGCTGGGGCTGATCGAGATCTGTGGCGTGGCCTGTGTCTACTGGGCCATGGGCGTTTCCCGCTCGCGGGCCGAGACGCTGCAGATCGTGCGCCGGGTGTTGGGCTACGGTGCGGTCGGCCTGTTGTTGCTGGGGGCCTGCTGGTGGGCGCTGGTGAGCCTGGCCCGGCTGAGCGGCGGCGAGGATTTCGCCAGGCAGGTCTACACCATGCAGATCGGTGGGCGCCTGGGGGAAAGTGGCGAGCCGTTCTTCTTCTACTTCCAACTCAGCCTCTACCGCTACTTCCCGGTGGTGCCGCTGGCGCTGGCAACGCTGATCGCGCTGCGCCACAAGTGGTCGCTGCGTGATCGAGACAGCGAGGTGCAACTGGTCCTGCGACTGGGGGCCTGCGGCCTGATGATTCTGTTGGGCCTGTCGGTGCCGCACTTCAAGCGCGCCTACTACATCCTGCCGATGGTGCCGATGTTCGCGGCGGTGGCGGCCCATGGGCTGCTGCATGCGCAAGGCTGGCTGATCGGGGCACGGCGCCTCTATATCGGGTTGGTGGCGTTGCTGCCGGGGCTGGGGATTGTCGTGGTGTTCGTCCTGCGCCATTCCTGGCTCAAGCACGGGTTCTGGCCGCCGGTGTCGTTGCCGTTGCTGGTCGGCGTGCTGGTGGTGTTGCAGGTTCTCGCGGCCAGGCTCTGGCTGAAGCAGTCCACCGAGCCGGGACGGCGGTTGGTGCTGCTGAGCCTGATCGCCCTGGCCGCCCAGTGGCTGCTGCTGGTGAAAGTGGTCGAGCCGGCCAAGGACCTGGAGTTCGACACCCGCGGTTTCGTCGAACCGGTCGAACACCTGCGGGCGGCGAAGCCGGGGCCGCTGGTGTTCCTCGACATGGGCCAGGACACCTGGGCGGTGCGCTACATGATGAACCTGGATCATGACGAGAGGCCGCTGTTCATCGCCGCGAAGGATGTCGTCAACCTGGATTCGCTGCCACGTCCGGCCTGGGTGATCCTGTCGCGCAAGCAGCGGGGCTTGCTGGCGGGCACTTCGTTGGAGAGGGCTGAGCCGGCCTTCGAAGGGCGCTTCAACGGCAATCCGTGCCTGGTGTTCGAGCTGAAGTGAGGGGGCGGTCCGCTCAGGTTCCCTGCCGGGCGGCTCGCTCAAATAGTGCTCGCCATTGCCCTGACATGGGGCTTTAATCGGGTCCGATTCCCTTCAATCCGATTCGAGGTGACGAACCCATGTCCCAAGCAAACAACCTGGTCAGCTTCAAACGTCCGGACGGCCGCGAAGTCAGCGGCTACCTGGCCCGCCCGGCCAAGCTGGAAGGCGCCCCGGCCATCGTGGTCATCCAAGAGTGGTGGGGCCTCAACGACCAGATCCGTGGCGTGGCCGATCGCCTGGCGGCCAGCGGGTACCTGGCACTGGTACCGGACCTGTACCGCGGTGAGTCCACGGTGGAAGAGGAAGAAGCCCATCATCTGATGAGCAAGCTCGATTTCGCCGAAGCGGTTGCCCAGGACATTCGCGGTGCCGTGCAGTATCTGGGTGGCTACACGAAGAACATCGGCGTGACCGGCTTCTGCATGGGCGGTGCGCTGACCCTGCTGTCGCTGAACGCGATTCCGGAACTGACGGCCGGCGTGGTCTGGTACGGCTTTCCACCGCTGGAGTACCTCGACGCCTCGGCGATCAAGGCGCCGCTGCTCGGCCACTGGGGCACCCAGGACCTGTTCTTCGCGATCGAAACCGTCGATGCGCTGGAGGCCAAGCTGCATGAGGCCGGCGTCGATGCGACCTTCCACCGTTACCTGGCGCACCATGCCTTCGCCAACGAAACGGCCGTGGGCACGGGTCGTATCGCCGGCACCCAGTTCGACCCGGTCTGGTCGCAGCTGGCGTGGGACCGCACCCTGACATTCTTCGGCAAGACCCTCTGGCAGAACTGATCCCTTGCCACTGATCGTTCCCACGCTCAGCGTAGGAACGCCTCCCAGGCCGCTCGGCGTCCGCCCTGGTGACGCGAAGCGTCACGGGCTGCATTCCCACGCGGAGCGTGGGAACGATCGGTGTAGGGGGGAAGTGTTCTGGGGGTGTCAGTACGCTGGCACTCAGTTAGATCCGGTCTGGTCGCAGCTGGCGTGGGACCGCAGCCTGACATTCTTCGGTAAGACCCTCTGGCAGAACTGATCCCTTGCCACTGATCGTTCCCACGCTCCGCGTGGGAAGGCCTGGAAGCGGGGGATAAGGTGGTGGCCCTTTCGCGGATAAATCCTGCTCCCACAGTGATCGCGTTGAGCGCAAATCCGGTATACGCCGAAAAACTGTGGGAGCCGGATTTATCCGCGAACAGGCCACACCACTCAAAGCCAGATAGCATCCCATAGCGGATAATCTCCAACCCGATCGACCAATCCGGCCCGCAGCGGATTAGCCACTATGTAACGCGCCACCGCCTGCAGATCCTCCTCGCGACGTATTGCCCGGTCATGAAAACTGCTCTGCCAGAGTGGGCCGGTACGCTGTAATCGCTGGTTGATCGCATGAGTCGCCCGGCACTTGGTCTTGCGAACCAACTCGTCGAGCGGTGCATCCTGCAGTTCGACCAACCAGTGAAAGTGATCAGGCATCACCACCCAGGCCAGGGAGCGCGCCAAGCGCTCCATCTCGGCCCGACGAAAACCATGCACCAATAGACGCCCTAGGCTGAAATCCCTGAAAAACGGTTCACGGTTCCTTGAAACCACCGTCAACAGATAGATGCCACCCGGTTGCGAGTACCGGCCCTTGCGGATTTTGTGGGACCTGAACCGTGCAATCATCCATGAAGCTCCCGGTGCCTGAAATCCTGAAAACTACAGGAGTTGGCTCGGGCAGGCGGTCCATTCAATGGCACGGGATGTTTCGTGGGGAACGGGTGGGTTTGGCGGTGGCCCTTTCGCGGATAAATCCGGCTCCCACAGTGATCGCGTTGAGCGCAAAGCCTGTGTACGCCGCAAAACTGTGGGAGCCGGATTTATCCGCGAACAGACCACCGCGAATTCCCGATCCTCAGTACGCCCGCACCCAGCGCACCCGGGTCGTCGCCTGGGTCGAGCTGCCACCACTGCCCGTGCCGGGCGTCGACGGGGTGGTGATGGTCTGGTCACCGGTCACCGACGAAACGTCGATGGCGATGCCACCCTGGGAAATGGTGGTCGGGCTGGGGCTGTTGTTGCCGGTGGTGAGCGAGCCCTTGATGTTGGTGGTGGCCCCCGAGGTGCTGACCAGGCCGCCGAGGATCACGTTGCCGTAGAGCGTCCAGCCGCTGGTGGACAGGCCACCGTTGGCCTCGATCGCGATGTTGCCGATCGGCAGGCCGCTGTGCGTGACGTTGGACGAGTCGGTCCAGGTGGTCAGGCCCGGTGGCGACGCACTCTTGTTGCACAGGTTGGTCGGGTAGAACGAGCCGGTGCACAGGTTCGAGTAGCCGGAGAAGTTCGGCGAGTACAGCGGCACCATGCCGCTGCTGGTCAGGGTCACGTCACCGGTGGTCAGCACGGTGTTGGTCAGGCGACTCATGCTCTGCACGCCGTTGAAGGTCACGCTGCCGTCGAACCACAACACCCCGGGCGGGAACGCGGTGATGCCGGTCAGGTTCCAGCCGTTGCCTGGCGTCGCACCGTTGCCGCAGGTGCTGTTGCCGTAGTTGCAGATCATGAAGTTGCTGCCCAGCAGGGTACGCAGGTCGGTGGTCGCCAGGTTGTAGGGGCCGGCGGAAACCGTGGTGCCCGCGGCGGTCTTGACGTTCTGGATGGTCAGCATCGGGGTGTTCCCGGAGAACGAGAACACGTAGTTGGCCTGGCTTTTCAGCGGCGCCACATCCACTGCCGTGGCGGTGATGTTGCAGTACGGCACGCCGGGTAGGCCGGGTGAGGCACCGGCGACGTTCGGTGTCAGGTTGGCTATGGTGTTGCCGGTGTAGACCGTGCCGTCCTGGTTGAGCACCCTGCCGGCGATCTGGCTGGCGGTGCTGAACGTCGGCGTGTTCCATTGCGTCACCTTGAGGTTGCCGCCACCCTGGAACTTGCCGACGTTGGCGGTGAGGATCGAGACGTCGCTGTTGGCCTTGAGCAGGTTGTAGGTACCGCTGAAACCCTGCATTGTCAGGGCGTCGCCCCAGAAGGTGCCGACGGTGCCGGTCTGGAAGATGACGTCACCTCCATAGATCGAGTTGTAGCTCAACGAGATGCTGGCGGGCAGGGTGCCGGTGCCGGAGATCAGTTGCGCGCCACCGGTGCTGATTGCCCCGGCCGACTGCGTGGCCTTGCTCTGGTCCAGGATATAGATCGCGCCAGAATTCAGGGTGATCAGCGCGGTGCCATTGCTGGCGGCGGTGATCGAGTTGTCGCTGTTTCTCGTACCACCGACCAGCGCGGTACCGATGGTCGAGCTGCCCGACAGCACGTTGGCCTTGAAGGCACCGGCCTGGATCGCCACGTAGCTGCCGCCCGATTGCTGGATGTTGATGGACTTGGCGCCCACCGTCAGATTGACCGGTGTGCTGCTTGAACTCAGCTTGAATGTCCCCTCGGTATTCAATGTCGCGTTGTCCGCGATGCCTCCGCCGCTGAGGGTGATACCACCCTTGGCGCACCCGGAGACATAGGCCTTGGAACCGCTCGAGATGCTCAATATGCCGTTGACGACGATGTTTGCCAGGGTCGTGCCGTTGGTGATCGACAGGCTGCCACCGGTATAGCTGAAGTCACCGTTGAACTGCAGCGCCGGTGGCAGTGTGCCGCTGGTCGTCGGTGCGGTGGTGCTGGCCGGGGTCAGCACATAGACTACCTGCAGGGTGTTGGAGGCGAGGTTGCTCTTGGCGGTGATGGTCGCTGTGACCAGGGTACTGCCGCCACTGGGAACCTTGGAGTTGATCTGGGCCGTGAGCTTGGGGTCGCTGATCGGCAGGTTGCCGACGGTGACATTGGCCAGGGTGCTGTCCTGGGTCAGTTGCCCCTGCAGGTACAGGCGCACCCATTCCACGCCACTCCATACCCGCGACTCCGCTGGCGAGGCGGCATGGGCCGCCATCTGTTGCTGCTGGGCGCCGCCGATGCCGTACATCATGTTCAGGGCGGTCACGCTCAGGGCCATGCCGACGAACAGGATCATCAGGGTAGCGGCCATGCCGCGCTGGGAAGCGCGCGTCGAACGGGAAAACGCGGGTGCAGGCATCGGGCGCTCGGTCAGGAAGTGGGTTTTTCGAAGTTGATCAGGCAGGCCGTCGCCTTGCTTTTCACATACGCCGGCTGTGGGTCGGTGCTGTTGGGATCAAGCGTGCTGTTGTTGGCCGTGAGGCTGACTTGCAACCGATAAGCGGTATTGGTGGTGTCGGTGGTCCGGCCGTAGGGCCAGCAGGTGGCGAAACCGACCGCCAGTGATGCATTGCCCTGGCCGCTTTCGATCAGCGTGGTGCTGGTCCAGGTGGTGCTGCCCCATTGCGTCGACGCCTGGGTGCAACTGGCCGCCGCCTTGAGGCTGAGCAAGGCGCCGTTGCTGATCAGCAAGCCGGCGCAACTGGCGGTCGCGGTGGAACTGGTCTGGTAGGACCAGACGATCGCGTTGCCGCTGATGCCGTTCGGTGCCGTGCTGGTCAGGGTCGGGAAGCTGGTCTGGGCGGTGGCGGTACCGGTCAGGGTACCGTTGCTCAGCAGCGCGCCGGACAGCAGGATGAAATTGTTGTCGATGTCGGAGGTGGCCCGCGCCGTGGCGCTGCCGCTCCAGAAGCCGGCATTCATCAGCTCGCGCTGTGCGGTGATCAGCGCCGAGGCCACCTGGCCGTCCTGGCGGGAACTCTGGACCGACGCCAGCGAGTTGTAGACCACGTTCTTGTACAGCGCGAGCATGGCCAGGATGCTGATCAGGGAAATGGTCGTGCCGACGAGCAGGCTGATCAGCGTGAAGCCGCGCTGCGGGCGGTTCAAGATTCGTCTCCGACCCGGATGATGCCACCGAACAGGCTGCTGTCCTTGGAACGGGTGGTGAGCACCACCGTACTCTGTGGCGTGCCGCCGGTAAGGGTGCTGGTGCCGACGGTGACGGTCGGAGCGCTGGTGCAGGTCGCGGTGATCGGCACGGGGTCAGTCTGAGTCGGGATGGAGATGGTTATCGAACTTTTTGAGCACAGCAGCGCACCATTCTGCTCCAGCAGGCTGCGCATCTGGTTGACCACGATGTTCTGCAGCTTCATGTCGCGCTGGCTGATCGCCGCCCGCGATGAGGCATAGGTGATGCCCAGGCCGATGGTCGCCATCAACAGGACGCCGATCAGTGATTCGAGCAGGACATCGCCGCGCTGGCGACTGCGCAGCTTAAATGAGCGGGACATCGACCGAACTCTCGCTGCCCGCCGTGACCTGCAGCGTGCCAGTGCTGCAGGCGTTGCCGCTGACCGCCAGGCCGCGGTTGCTGAAGGCGACGCAGGCCATGTCGACCCCGGCGACCTTGATCCCCGCGACCGCCGGAATCGTGCTGCTCCACACCGGTTGGTTGGTCGTGGTGCAGTCGATGGACTGCCCGGCGTTGAGCCGGAACAGCTTGAGACTCTGTCCGGAGCGACACAGCACGGCGGCGGGCGCGCTGTCCTGCACGGCGCCCTGGTTGCGCAGCGCGGTGGCCTTGGCCCGGCTGATGCCCTGCTTGAGCAGGCCGGCGGCATCGCGCTGGTAGCTGCTGTTGGTCCAGGACTGGGTCAGCGGCACGCCCACCATCAGGATAAGGCCGAGCAGGGCGACGGTGATCATCAGTTCGACCAGGGTGAAGCCGCGGCAGCGCATTACAGCCAGCTACCGTTGTACGAGCTGCACGAGGTGATGCTGCGGGTGTTGCTCTGGTCCAGGGTGATGGTGCACCCGTTGAGCGCGCCGCCGTTGCCGGTCGCGGTCACGGTATAGGTGGTCGAGGTGGAACTGATCGAGTAGTTGAACTTGCCCGACTGGCTCGGCTGCCAGCCCGACGACGGGCTGGTGCAGGGCGATGGGGTGCCGATCAGCGCACACTGGATCTGGGTGGTGCCGCTGGCGGTGGCGGTCGGATACACCAGTTGCTTCTGATAGGTGTTTTCCAGGTTCAGGCTCAAGGCGACCAGGTCGGCCTGGGCCGCCTTGATCGTGCTCTTGTTGACGTAGCTGCTGTAGGTCGGAACGGCGATGGCGGCCAGGATGGCGACCACGGCGACGCTGACCATCAGTTCCACCAGGGTGAAACCCGACTGTGCTGGATTGTGTTTCATGGACGTTTGACCGATGTGTTCCGGGGACCTCGTGGGCGGGGCGCATTATGCCACTATTGCGTAACGTTTCGGTGACTGCCCCCACTACCGTTGGGTAACATTTTTGCTGCGGCGGTCCGCTGAGTCTCGCTGTTGGATTTCGCGTCCCTCGCGGTTTTGTACTTCACTGGTTGGCACTTGCAGGCAAGGCCTCCCTGCCAGAACGGCATATAAGGACAAGATCGAGGGGACACCATGACTTCACCCAGCTACACCCGAGGCCAGCAGGACAAGCCCCTGCTGACCCTGACCATCGGCGCCGCCTTCGACCAGACCGTGGCGCGCTTCGCCGAGCGCGAGGCGCTGGTGGTGCGCCACCAGCAGGTGCGCTACAGCTGGGCGCAACTGGCCGAACAGGTCGAGCGCTGCGCCCGCGCGCTGCTGGCGATCGGCATGCAACCGGGCGACCGCCTCGGCATCTGGGCGCCGAACTGCGCCGAGTGGTGCATCAGCCAGTTCGCCAGCGCCAAGGTCGGGGTGATCCTGGTCAACATCAACCCGGCCTACCGCGTCAGCGAACTGGAATACGCGCTCAAGCATTCCGGCTGCCGCTGGTTGATCTGCGCCGACGCCTTCAAGACCAGCGACTACCACGCCATGCTTGGCGAACTGCTGCCGGAACTGGCCGGCAGCGCCCTGGGCGCTCTGCATAGCCGCATGCTCCCGGAACTGCGCGGGGTGATCAGCCTGGGCCGCAGCCCGGCCGCCGGCATGCTCGGCTGGACGGCGCTGCAGGAGCGCGCCGAGTGTGTCGCCGTCGAAGACCTGCGCGCCTGCAGCGCCCAACTGCAGTTCGACGAACCGATCAACATCCAATACACCTCCGGCACCACCGGCTTTCCCAAGGGCGCAACCCTCAGCCATTACAACATCCTCAACAACGGCTACCTGGTCGGCGAAAGCCTGGGTCTGACCGAGCAGGATCGCCTGGTCATCCCCGTGCCGCTGTACCACTGCTTCGGCATGGTCATGGGCAACCTCGGCTGCCTGACCCACGGCAGCACCATGATCTACCCGGGCGACGCCTTCGACCCGCTGACCGCCCTGCAGGCGGTGGCCGAGGAACGCGCCACCGTGCTGTACGGCGTGCCGACCATGTTCATCGCCGAGCTGGACCACCCGCGCCGCGCCGAATTCGACCTGTCCAGCCTGCGCACCGGCATCATGGCCGGCGCCACCTGCCCGATCGAAGTGATGAAACGGGTGATCGGCGAAATGCACATGGCCCAAGTGCAGATCGCCTACGGCATGACCGAGACCAGCCCGGTGTCGACCCAGACCGCAGCGGATGACGACCTGGAGCGCCGCGTCGCCAGCGTCGGCCGCACCCAGCCGCACCTGGAGAGCAAGATCATCGACGAAGCCGGGCGCATCGTGCCGCGCGGGCAGATCGGTGAACTGTGCACCCGCGGCTACAGCGTGATGCTCGGCTACTGGAACGACGCCGAGGCCACCGACCAGGCCATCGACGGCGCACGCTGGATGCACACCGGCGATTTGGCGGTGATGGACGAAGCGGGGTACGTGAGCATTGTCGGGCGCAACAAGGACATGATCATTCGCGGGGGCGAGAACGTGTACCCGCGGGAGATCGAGGAGTTTCTGTTCAGGCACCCGGCGGTGGCGGACGTGCAGGTGATCGGGATACCGGATGAGCGGTATGGCGAGGAGATTGTGGCGTGGGTGAAGTGTCATCCGGGGCATAGCGCGGGTGATGAAGAGTTGAAGGCGTTCTGCAAGGGGAAGATTGCGCACTTCAAGGTGCCGAGGCATTTCCTGTTCGTGGAGGCGTTTCCGATGACGGTGACGGGGAAGGTACAGAAGTTTCGGATGCGGGAGATGAGTCTGGAGCGGTTGGCGACGGAAAGAGCGGGGTAAGGGGCGCGACCGGTCGTCGCGCAGGGTGCAGACATTGCCGTGGCACCCCGCACCGCCTCGGCCCGACAGCCTATCGCGGCAACGCTGACCCCACGTCCTCGCGACCAGGGTCAGCGGTTGATTGCCCCTGATGTTTCAGGTCGTGTAATCGGCATTGATACGGATATAGCCTTCCGAAAGATCGCAACCATAGACTGTGAATTGCCCATCGGCGATGTTCAGGTCCACCGAGATCAGCACGTCCTTGCCTTGCAGATAGCGCTTGACCGCCAGCAATCCCGCCTCGCCCAGTTGTCGCGGATAGGCTTCGGTGGTGCCGAACACGATACGTACCTTGTCCGGGTCGATGTCGTGCTCCGACTCGCACTTGCCGATCGCCATGGCCACACGGCCCCAGTTCGGGTCAGCGCCATGTACCGCCGTCTTGACCAGCGGAGAGTTGACGATGGCCTTGGCTACCCGTTTGGCTTGGGCATCATCGCGGGCCCCGGTGACCTGCACCTCCAGTGCCTTGCTCGCCCCTTCGCCGTCCGAGGCAATCATGCGCACCAGTCCCAGGGCGATGTCGTAAAGGGCCTGTTCGAACTCGGCCAGGTCCACCTCGCCCGCCAGCCCGTTGGCGAGGATCGCCGCCGAGTCGCTGGTGGACGTGTCGGTATCGATGCTCAGGGCATTGAAGGTCTTGTCGATCACCCGGCGGAACATCGCGTCCAGTACGTCGGGGGCGATCTTCGCGTCCGTGAAGAAGAACGTCAGCAGGGTGGCCATGTTCGGCTCGATCATCCCCACGCCCTTGGCGATACCCACCAGACTCGCGTTGCCGACCTTGCGGGCGGCGTGCTTGGCGTGGGTGTCGGTGGTCATGATCGCCGCCGCGCAGCGCTGGAAATCGGTGGGCTGCAACGCGGGCGGGTTGCCCAGGAAGGCGCGAACCTTCTCCATCGGATATTGCCGGCCGATCACACCGGTCGAGGCGAGCACCAGGTCCAGCGGGTCGACCGCCACCGCCCGGGCTACCCCGGCGCGCACTTCCAGGGCATTGGCCAGCCCCTCCGGGCCGGTGGCGACGTTGGCGTTGCGTGCGATCACCACGACACCCCGTGCGGTATCGCGCCGGGCGACTTCGCGGGAGAGGGTGACACTCGGGCCGGCGAAGCGCGACTGGGTGAACACGGCGCTGATGTTGGCCGGCACGTCGGAGATGACGGCCATGAAGTCGTCACGGCTGTCCTTGATACCCAGGTTGGCGATGATGCTGCGAAAGCCTTGCGGCTGGATGTCTGTGTCGCTCATGTCAGGTCCTTCAGATGAATGATGGTTTCCTTGCCCGTGTGCGATGCGCCAAGTTGCCTGCGTAGGCGCGCACGGTCCGGTTTGCCGGTGGGCGTCAACGGTATCCGTTCGAGCACGGCGATGCCAGCGGCAATGTCCAGGGAATCGAGCATTGCAACAAGCTTCGGTTGCCACTCAGGGCTCGGGGTGGTGTTGGCCTGCACTACCACATGGGCGCGGCGATTATCCCTTTGATCGACCAGCACGACCACCCGCTCGACCTTCAGGGCCTGGGCGAGGTGCCCTTCCAGGGCCGGCGCGAATTGCGTGCCGGTTGCGGTGAGCAGGGCATCGTTCGCACGTCCTAGCAGCATGAGGCTGCCGTCGGCAAGGCGTCGGGCGATATCCCCTGTGGCATAGGCTTCGTCCTCTTGCGTATGGTCCGCCAGAGGGAAGTAGCCCGAGCCCCTGTGCGAGGAGCGTGCGATGACTTCTCCGACTTCCGGTTGTTCGGGGTCGAGGACGGCCAGCGTTACCTCGACGTCACCGACCGGGTGCATGCCGCAACCGGTTTGCAGGTCTGGCGCGAAGTTGGCGAGGATCATGCCGAACTCCGTGGAGCCATAGATGCGCTTGATGTGGATACCCAGGCAGCGCTCGGCCTCCCGCACGACTTGATCGTCCAGGTAGGCGCCTCCGCAGAACGGCAGGGTCAGCGCCGGCAGGCGGACACCCGAGAGTTGCGCCGCCTGCGCCAGTTCCAGGTACTGCGAGGGCAGTGCGCTCATGACGCTGATGCGCTGCTCGTCGAGCGTGCGCAGGGTGGCGTCGACCAGAGCCGCTTCGCCCAGGTACAGCGTGGCTCCGGTCAGCAGGGCCGGGAACACATGCAGGTCCACGGCATGGCCGCCATCGAGAGTATGAATGTTCAGATAGCGGGCGTTGGCATCGAGCCCGGCACACTCGACCCAGTGCAGGATCTCCCGAAACAGGCGGTCCTGGCGCCAGAGGCTGAGCTTCGGCGTACCTGTGCTGCCGGATGTTTCCTGCATGCGCATCAGCCCGGCACGCTCCGGGTCGGCGGGAAGCTCCAGGCTGATGCGTTCTGGGGTGTACAGGGCGAAGCCTGGTACGTCCAGGCCCGCCGGCAGGTTGCCCGACTCGGTGACCAGCACCTTGGCGCCGACCTGTGCCAGGCGCATCGCCCGGTGCTCGGTGCTACTGGCCACGTTCACCGGGCAGTGCACCAGCCCGAGGCTGGCCAAGGCGAACAGCAACGCCACATAGCCGGTGCTGTTGGCCAGTTGGGTCACGACCACGTCTCCCTCACGCAGGCCCGCGGCATGCAGGCGCGCGCGCAGGTGATCAATGTCTTCGCGCAATTCACCATAACGGGTGACCTTGCCGTGGCTGTCGATGACGGCCGGGAGAGATGAGTGGCGTGCGGCCACTTTCAGGAACTGTTGCAGGAACATGGGCGGTCTCTCCGGTTGGTCAGCCGAAATACAGCTTCAGGTGCTCGCCCACCGTGCGAAAACCGATCTCGCCCAGGCGATGGCGCAGTGGTCCGTTGACACAAGTAAACGTCAGCGGCTTGCGCTGGCGCCGGTGGACACCGGCGCACACGTCACTCAGCAGCTTGTCCGAAACACCCCGTAGCCGGTGGCGGGCCTCGACGAAGATGAATCCCAACTGCTCATGCTGTTCATCCTGGCTGGTCAGAGCGGTACAGCCACCCAGTTGACCGTCCACCTCGACGACATGCAGGGCCTGGCGCTGGGTGAGTTGGCGGACTGTCCGGGTCGCCTGCTCCCGGCTGGAAACCAGCTTGACGCCGGAGTCCTTCTCCATCTGGATCCGGTAATCGACCAGTGTCGATTCATCCTCGGGCCCTGCCAGGCGGGTGGTGAGCGCCGGGTTCAAGCTGGCTGGAAACGTGTCGAACTGTTTGAGCAGCACTTCGTCGCGTCGGCCGATCAACGGCAACCAGTTGGCTGGCCAGTGATCGACCAGGCACTCCAGGACGGCCTTGGGCCCAATGGCCATCTGCGGGCTGGCATGGTTTGTGGCGACGGAATCCAGCAATGCCCTGTCGGGGCGGCCGGCTGCCAGGATGACCGGTACGGCGAATGGTGGCAGGCTCGGCAGCAGGGCGACAGCCCCGAGCAGGCGATAGCCGTCCCGGTGCACGAAAACCTGCAGGTGCTCGGCCGGGGTGCTCAGTGCTCCGGTGAGGAACAGTTGGGCGTCGGCGTCGTCCGACTGCCGGATGAAGCTCAGCAACTGGGGATAGTGTTCTGGCGCAAGAGGTTGGATGTTCAAGGCTGCATGCTCGTTCTAATGATGTGAGGAGGAAGACAGGTTGCGCCAACTGGTCGGGTCCAGTGGCGCAGCGCTGAAGTCGAACCGCGATTGCCCAGGACCCAGGGCTATGCAGGCGGCCGACTGGGACGCCCAGGTGCTGCCTTCGACGTCGCGCTGCCACAACAGCGCATCGTCGGCGCTGCTGTAGCGGCCATTGCCGGCCAGCAACGGCAGCCACTGGCCCCAGGCC
>NZ_AQOH01000037.1 GCF_000364705.1 Pseudomonas fuscovaginae SE-1
CTGCCATGCCGCCGAGCGCGGGCAAGCCCGCTCGCCACAGGCAGGCCGTGTAGTCGCTACCGTGGAGAACTGGCCTGGCGCAGACGCTCCAGGGCCTGGTACGGAGCGTCAGCCCAGAAACCGACACGCTCCTTGAGCCGCTCTGAAGCTTCCCGGTGCTTGTCCTGGCTGTCGGGCACGAAGGTCTGGTCTGGCTGCTTGGCATGTTGCCCCGTCGCGGCAAACGCCTGGCGACGCTCCCGGGCGTCTAGCCCGAAGAACTCGCCCAGCCGCCCGTCCAGCGCCAGCGGCAATTCCCGGTAGTTGACCGGCAGCCCTCCAAAAGCCTGGCAATGCTCCGCCGCCAACTGGAACAGCCGTCCCAGACGCGCGGCGATGTAGTCCTCCCGCGAATCGTCCTGGCCGGGGGTATCCAGGCAACTGGCGCCAATCATCCCCGGCACCATGTGCATACCCGCCCGCCGCCAGTGGGAGACGGCGATTTCCAGCGGGTCGCGGTACACGAACAGCCACGGCGTATCGGGGAAGCACTCGCGCAGCAACGGCAGCTCGCCGATATTCCAGGCATCGAGCTTGATCACCAGCGCCCGTTCGTCACCACGCCGACGCTGACCGTAGGCCGCCAGCAGGCCACGCAGCGCCGCCCGCAGTTCCTCGGGCGCGAGCCCGCTGCGCAACAGGCTGTCCAACGCCGGAGGCTCGCTGACGACGATGTGGTCGTCCAACTGAGCCAGCATCCGGCTGAGCAGGGTCGAACCGCAACGCGAGGCGTGATAGATGAACACGCTGGGCGCGACGGCCGGCGTGCGCCATTCACTGAGCGCCGCCAACGGGGTTTCCCGGCGAAACGCCTGGTTGAACGGCAACCGCAGCGCCTCGTCCACCGCATCGCAGAAGAACGGCTGCACCAGCTTGCGCTCACCGAACCAGCACCAGTCCACCCGCCAGTCATCGGCCTGCCGCCAGAGGCGGATCGGCAGCCAGTTCTTCAGAAGCTCCATTGTCGACTCCAGGCGGCGCGCCCCTGGCGCATCGCCGTCCGCAGGTCCGCGCGGCCGAAACGCAGGCCGCGTTCGGCCGCCAGCGCCAGCGTACGGGCAATGAAGGCTTCGCTGTCCTCCAGACTCTGCAAGGTTTCACACAAGGCCGGCTCGCTCTCCAGCAGGGCGCGAAACCGAGCAAGATCGCCGGCCGCGCGGCCAACACCGGCGGCCGGGGTGCTCGCCAGGCCGGCGCCGATCTGCTGCTCCAGCCAGGCCTCGGGACGACAGTCGAGCACCAGGTGAATACGCTCGCCCTCCCCCCAGTTATCGACACTGTGGGGGCGGGCCAGATCGAGAAACCACAGCTCGCCGGCCTTCATCGGGATACGCTGCCCGTCGAGCAGGAAATCCACCCCGGGCGGGCTGAGCAGCGGAATGTGCAGCCGCCGGTCCGCGTCCGGCGCACCGAGGTCGTAGTCGCGATGTTCATGGATGCGCCCGCCAGGCCCCAGGCGCAGCAGGCGGGCCGAACGGATCGACAACGGCAGGTCGAGGGCACTCGCCCAAGCCGCATCCTGCCGCCAGGGCCCACGTTCGACCGCCGCCCCAGCCCCATGGGCCAGCTCGCTCAACGCGTCGGCCGGAGAGATCAGCGCCACCCCACTCCAGTCCCCCTCGTAGTAACCGGTATTGTAGTGGGCCTTCCAGGCCGACTCGGGAATACGCGAAAGCGCCTGCAGCAGCAACGGCAGGTCCACCGTGAGCGGCAGGCGGGAAAAGGCAGGCAGGCTCAGACAATCACCCCACTGCCCCGTAGATGCTCGAGCAACTGAGCAACACAGTCCGGCACGGAGAAACGCCCGGTCTCCAGGACCAGCGCCGGCGAATCGGGGATCTCGTAAGGCGCGGAGACACCAGTGAAGCTCGCCAGCTCGCCATTTCGGGCCCGGGCATAGTTACCCTTCGGGTCACGCGCCTCGCAGACCTGCAACGACGCACTGCACCAGACTTCATGGTAATCCTCGCCCAGACGCCGGGCGAACAGCTCACGCTGCCGGGCTTGTGGCGCAATCATCGCCAGGATCACGATCTGTCCGTTGTCCACCAGCAGGCCGGCCAACTCACTGGCCCGGCGGATATTCTCCTGACGATCGCTTTCGGCAAACCCCAGGTCGCTGTTCAAGCCTGCGCGCAGGGCATCACCGTCGAGCACCAGGCACTGCAGACCACGCTCGAACAGCGTGGCCTGCAGTGCCTGGGAGAGGGTCGACTTGCCCGCTGCCGGCAAACCGGTGAGCAGAATGGCGGCCCCCCGATGACCGTTGCGGGTCTCGCGCTGCAGTCTGTTGACGCTCGCCTGCGGCGCCAGCAGGTTACTGCTGCGTCTTGGCATTGGGCGCTGGCGTGCTGATGTTACCCGCCGCCCACTGCGACTCGCGGGTGGCCAGGGCGCTGGCGATCGCTTCGACCTTGGTCGAGGAGACCTGTGGTGGCAGCGGGTCCAGGCCGGCGCTGGCAAAGATCTGCCCGTAGGCATTGCGCAGGTCGGCATAGGCCAGGTCGCGGCGCAGGTCGGCCTGCAGGTTGTTCAGCTCGCCCTGGATCAGCTCCAGTTCGCCGATGCCCGCCGCCTGGTGGCGGTTACGCAACTGGCCGACGATCTGACTGTCGATGCTGGACAACTGCTGGCTGGTCTTGAACTGACGCAGCGCCTCGCGGTAGTTGGCGTTTGCCACGTAGAGCTGGGCCAATACGGCAATCGACATCGCCTGGCGCCGGGCCCCCGCGACTTCCTCGCCGGCCTTGGCGACGTCGATGGCCGCCGGGGCGGAGATCACGTTGAACAGGTTCCAGGTGACCTTGACGCCGTAGTCGGCCCACTTGTCGTTGACCAGGAACGAGTTGCTGTCGTAGTGCCCGCCGGCCGAGAACTCCAGGCCCGGCAGCAGGCGCAGCATGGCCTTGCGAGTCTCGTTGGCACTGATGCGGGTCTGGTAGTCCTGCTCGCGCAGTTCGGGACGACCGGCCAGGGCCTCCTGTTCGAGCCTGGTCATGTCGACCTTGAGCTCCGGAATCGCATAGTCGTCCGTGGTCGCCAGGGTCAGGTTGGTGCCCAGCGGCAGGTTGATCAGGGTCGCCAGCTCGGTCTTGGCCAGGGACAGCGCCTTGCGCTGCTCTTCCAGCTGGCGGGTGGCCTCGATCAGCGCACGTTGGTAGCCCAGGGCCTGGATCGGGTCGCCGATGCGCTGGTCGCTCATCTGCTGGCTGTTGTTCCGGGCCGCCTCGACCCGCGCCATCAGGCTGTCGATCTGCTTGAGCAGGCGTTCGGCCGCGACTGCCCGCCAGTAGGCCGAGCGCACGTCCTGGACGATGGTGTTGATGACCTTGCGACGACGTTCCTGGACGATCAGGCGCTGGTCACCCTGCTGCTTGGCGTTGATGTAGCTGACGCCGAAGTCGAGCACGTTCCAGACCATGGTCAGGTCGGCGACGTTGCGATCGCGATCCTGAGAGGTCGACGGTACCAGAGACTGCTCACCAGTCCTGACGTTCTGGCTACTGGAGGCACTCACGTTGTTACGCCCCGCATAACCGGCCGACAGCGCCATGCGCGGCAGCATGTCGAAGCTGGCGAGATCCAGCTGGCGCTTGGCCAGGGCCTCTTCCATGATCTTCAGGCGACCTTCGAGGTTGTACTTCACCGCGCGGGCCATGGCCTCATGCAGGGTCAGCGGGCCATTGAGCGGCTCCTGGTCCTTGTACATGTTCTGCAAATCGCTTTTCGCGCGCTGTTCGCTGACGCTGCGGTCGATCGGTTGGCTGGTGACGGCACAACCACTGATTACCAGCGCCAGCAGGCTGACGCTGAACAACTTCTGACTTCTTCTCATCCCTAGCATCGCCCCTGACTACCGCTTTCTTTTTTATAGGCGCCGATCGCTGTCGGCGCGGATTTCCAATAGGTTCAGGCCAGAATGTTTCAGGCCGTCACTTCGCTGCCGACCTGCTCGAGCGCCCAGGCCAACTCATGCAGTTGTTTCTGCTCGGCATCCTTGATCTGTTGCAACTGCTGGCCAAGGGTCGGCGCACCGAAGATCCCGCGCAGACCCTGGGCAGGGTCGCCCAGGCTCTTGCTGCCCTGGCGCTCGAAGGCTTTGGCCCCACCGTTTTCGCCACTCGCCGACTCGCGGTTGAACAAGCCCGACACGGTGCTGCTGCCAAACACCCCGCCGTCGCCGCCACCAAAGCCGAGGAAGCCGTCACCATTACTCTTGCCACCACTATCGCTGGAACTGAACACCTGGGCGATGAAACTCGGGGCCAGTGCACCGTTGTTGATGAAGATGCTGCCGGTCGGCGGCAGCCCCGCGCCCATGTCACGCTGCTCGAACAGCGGCGGGAAGCCCAGCGGCGAACCGAGGTTGCCGGTCGGCGGCCCGAAGATGGTCGGTTGCAGTGGCTGGTTCGGCGTGGTCAGGACCGGTCCGGTCGGGCCGCTGACGCGGAACTGCGGATCGCCGCCCTGGGCCACGGTATTCACCGCGAAGTTGTTGGAGTTGGCGAAACCGACCCCGGCGTTACCGGCCAGGTCGGTGACCAGGCTGGTGTCGAGCGTGATGAAGTTGCTCGGATCGGTGGTGTTCGCCGTCGGCGTCAGGGTCGCGGTCCAGGTCTTGCCCCCATCGCTGGTGGCCAGGTTGGACAGCGTGCCGCCCGCCACGCTGAGGTCAGACAGATCGAAACCGGTGACCTTCTCGCTGAAGGTGAAGGTCACGGTCGTGGTCTGGCCCGCAGTCAGGTTCGGGTTGGCGACCACGATGGTCGCGGTCGGCCGGTCGTTGTCGATCCCGTAGTTGTTGGAGATCGCGATACCCGAACCGGTGTTGCCCGCGGCATCAGAGACCAGCGCCGTGTCGAGCACGATCAGGTTGGTCGGGTCGGTGAGCCCTGCCGTCGGCGTCAGGGTCGCGGTCCAGGTCTTGCCACCGTCGCTGCTGGTCAGGTTGGACAGCGTGGCGTTGGCGACGCTGAGGTCCGTCAGGTCGAAACCGCTCACCGCCTCGTTGAAAGTGATGGTGACAGTAGTGGTCTGGCCGATGCCCAGGTTGGGGTTGGCCACGACGATGGTCGCGTTCGGACGCTGGGTGTCGATACTGTAGTTGTTGGAGCTGGTGGTACCGCTGCCGACGTTGCCCGAAGCGTTCTGCACACCACTGTTGTCCAGGGTGATGAGGTTGCTGGTATCGCTGACGTTCGTGGTCGGAGTGAAGGTGGCGGTCCAGGTGACGCCACCATCACTGCTGCTGACTGCACTCAGGGTACCGTTCTCGACTGTCAGGTCGGCGTTGGTGAAGCCGGCCACCGCTTCGCTGAAAGTGATGGTCACCAGCGACGTCGCGCCGGCGTTCAGGGCCGGATTCGCCACGACGATGGTCGCGGTCGGACGTACCGTGTCGATGCTGTAGTTGCCCGAGTTGGTCACGCCGACACCGCTGTTGCCGGCCAGGTCGGTGTAGCCGGCGTTGTTCAGGGCGATGACATTGGTGGTATCGCGCACGTTGGTGTTCGGCGTGAAGGTGCCGGTCCAGGTGATGCCGCCGTCACTGCTGGTCAGTGTGCTGAGAGTCCCATTGGCGACACTCAGGTCACTGTTGTCGAAACCGGTGACGGCCTCGCTGAAGGTAATGGTCACCGTGGTGTTCTCACCTGCGGAAAGAACCGGATCGGCGATCACGATGGTCGCCGTCGGCCGCTGGCTGTCGACACTGTAGGCGTTCGAGCTGGTAGTGCCGGTGCCGGCGTTGCCCGCCACATCGGCCACGCCGGTGTTGTCCAGGGTGATGTGGTTGTTGTTCTGGGTGACCCCGGCAGCCGGGGTGAGCGTTGCGGTGTAGGTGATATTGTCGCTGGTGCTCAGGTTGCTCAGGACACCATTGACGGCCGTCAGGTCGGCCAGGCTGAAGCCGGTCACCGCCTCGCTGAAGGTGATGGTCACAAGCGAGGTGCCACCGATACCCAGGTGATCGTTGGCCACGACGATGGTCGCGGTCGGACGCTGGGTATCGATCACATAGTTGTTGGAATCGGTGGTACCGCTACCGGCGTTGCCCGAGGAAGCCGACTGCACACCGCTGTTGTTCAGGGTGATGTGGTTGGAGGCGTCGCTGAGGTTGCCGGTCGGGGTGAAGGTGGCGGTCCAGGTGACCCCACCGTCGCTGCTGCTCACGGCGCTCAGGGTGCCGTTTTCCACCGTCAGGTCGGCATTGCTGAACCCGACCACTGCCTGGCTGAAGGTGATGGTCACCAGCGAGGTCTGGCCGATGCTCAACGCCGGATTGGCAACCACGATGTTCGCGGTCGGGCGGACGGTGTCGATGGTGAAGTTCGCCGAACTGGTGGTGCCCGCCCCACTGTTGCCGGCCAGGTCGGCGATACCGGTGTTGGCCAGGACAACGGTGTTGGTCGAACTGTTGGTGTTCGCGCTCGGGGTGAGGGTCGCGGTCCAGGTGATACCACCGTCGCTGCTGCTCAGGTTGCTCAGGGTGCCATTGGCAGAGGTCAGGTCAGCCAGGGTGAAACCGGTCACCGCTTCGCTGAAGGTGATGGTCACCTGCGAGGTCTCGCCTGCGGTGAGCACCGGGTCGGCGATGACGATGGTCGCGGTCGGACGCTGGGTGTCGATCGCGTAGTTGTTGGACGTGGTGGTCCCGGTCCCGGCGTTGCCGGCACCATCGGTATAGCCGGTGTTGTCCAGGGTGATGACGTTGCTGGTGTCGGTGATGTTCGACGTCGGGGTGAGGGTCCCGGTCCAGGTCACGCCACCGTCGCTGCTGCTCAGGCCGGTCAGGGTGCCATTGGCAACCATCAGGTCGGCGGTAGTGAAACCGGTCACCGCTTCCGAGAAGGTGATGGTCACCAGCGACGTCTGGCCGAGTATCAGGGAGGGGTTGGCGACGACCACGGTCGCGGTCGGCCGCACGCCATCGATGGCGACGTTGCTCGAAGTGGTGGTGCCACTGCCGGCGTTGCCTGCTGCATCCTGCACCCCGCTGTTGTCCAGGGTGATGTGGTTGCTCGGGCTGACGAGGTTGGCCGTCGGGGTGAAGGTGGCGGTCCAGGTGACGCCGCCGTCGCTGGAGCTCACCGCGCTCAGGGTACCGTTTTCCACGGTCAGGTCGGCATTGCTGAAGCCGGTCACCGCCTCGCTGAAGGTGATGGTCACCAGCGAGGTCTGGCCAATGCCCAGGTTAGGGTTGGCGAACACGATACTCGCCGTCGGCCGCTGGGTGTCGATCGAATAGGTATTGGAGGTGGTGGTGCCGCTGCCAGCATTGTTCGCCTGATCGCTGACACCACTATTGGCCAGGGTGATGACGTTACTGGCGTTGGTGGTGTTCGAGTTCGGCGTGAGGGTGGCAGTCCAGGTGATACCGCCATCGCTGGAGTTCACTGCACTCAGGCTACCGTTGGCCACCGTCAGGTCGGCGTTGGTGAACCCGCTCACCGCTTCGCTGAAAGTGATGGTCACCAGGGAACTGCCACCGGCGCTCAGCGAGTTGTTGCTGACCACAATGGTCGCGGTGGGGCGCTGGGTATCCACCGCGTAGGCGTTGGACAGAGTCACGCCGGTACCGGTGTTGCTCGCGGTATCGGTGTAGCCGGTATTGTCCAGGGTGATGACGTTGCCGCTGCTGGCATTGCCGTTGACCGGCGTCAGCGTAGCGGTCCAGTGGATATTGTCGCTGGTGGTCAGGTTACTCAGAATGCCGTTGGACGACGTCATGTCCGCCAGGCTGAAACCGGTGACCGCCTCGCTGAAGGTGATGTTCACTTGCGAGGTGCCGCCGATGTTCAGCGTGCTGTTGCTGACCACCACGGTTGCGGTCGGCCGCTGGGTATCGATGGTGTAGTTGTTGGACGTGGTGGTGCCCGTCCCCGCCGTACCGCTGAATGCGCTGTTGACTCCGGCATTGTTCAGGGTGATGACGTTGCTGGCGCTGGTGACGCCCGAATTCGGCGTGAAGGTCGCGGTCCAGGTAATGCCGCCGTCATTGCTGCTGACAGCGCTGAGGGTGCCGTTGGAAACGGTGAGGTCGCTGTTGGTGAACCCGGTCACCGCCTGGCTGAAGGTGATGGTCACCAGCGAGGTGCTGCCGACGCGCTGCGCGGTGTTGCTGACCACGATGGTCGCGGTCGGCGGTGGGTTGAGAGCACCTTCGTTGTAGATACCATCCACCGCGGCCGGCGAGCCCGCCGTGACGTTGCCCGGGCCTTTGCCGCCGATGCCGCTGGCACCGCTGTTTTGGCCGCTGTTCAGCGCCGACAGGTTGGCCGCGCTGATGAGCAGGGTACCCTTGTTCCAGATCGCGCCCACACCCCGGCCACCCGCGCCCCCAGGATCGGCAGAGGCGCCTGGAGCATTACCGCCGCCACCGCCACCGCCACCGCCGGCACCGAGGTTGTTGGAAACGACCGAGTTGCCGGTGATGGTCAGGGTGCCCGTGGTGTCGTTGAAGATGCCGCCAGCGGCAGCGGCGCCGGTACCGCCGGTTTTGTCCCAGCCGGAACCACCACCGCCACCGCCGATGGAAAGGGAGCCGCTGCTCGCGGAGCCACCGGCACCACCATTGCTGTAGCCATAGGACCCCACACCACCCGCGCCGCCGGTACTGCTGCCACCTCGGCCGCCCATGTCGACCGGTGTGAAGCCTCCGCCATTGCCACCGGTGTTGGCGCTGCCGCTGGTCCCGCCGTAGGAGCCCGCACCGTTGCCCGCGATACCGCCATGACCGCCAACCTGCCCGCCCAGGGCACCGCCGCCGCCGCCGCCGCCGCCCACGGTGCCGCCTTGAACCCCACCACCACCGCCGCCACCGGAGGCGGCGTTGGCCGTCACCGTGACGTTGTTGAGTGTCAGGTTACCGGCGTTGACAATACCCCCACCCATCGCTGCCGTGGCATCGGAGCCAGCGTTGCCACCGTTGCCGGCGGCCAGGCCCTGGGTGATGACCAGGCCGTCGAGGGTCGCGGTGACACCTGAGTTCACCTTGAGCACCTGCGTCTTGTACTGCCCGCTCAGGGTGACGTCGGCAACCCCATCATTGTTCAGGTCGCCGTCGATGGTGAGGTTCTTGGCAATGACCAACTGGCTGTTCAGATTCACCGTCATCGCGCTATTGAAGGTGACGATATCCCCGGCCAGCGAATCGCTCAGTGCCTGGCGCAAGGAACCGGCACCCGTGTCGTTGCTGTTGGTCACGGTGATGGTCGCCAGGCCGTACTGATAGGCGGCCATGGCATCGGCCGAGAGCTGGTTGCGGCTCTCGATGCTGCCGGTGGCGATTTCCAGGGTCCAGTCCCCGCCCAGGCCGGTACGGTTGGTGGACGCGGCGATATCACGCCCGGTGTACTGCGCCAGGGAGTCGACGAAGCTGAGGCCCTTGTCCCCCGCAGCGGTGTTGCAGGCGTAGATCAGGATATCGCCGCCGACGTTCATGTCGCTGCCGATACGCGCCAGCACATCGGCACGGGCCGCCACGTTGTCGGCCGACAGATAGGTGCTGCCCAGCCACAGGTCGCCCGCGTTGCCGTGGGCGATGAGTTGCACGGAGCTGACGCCCTGGTGGGTATCGAGGTAGTCGGCGATCTGTTGCAGGCCGTCCTTGCTGCCGTCGAGCACCACCACCTGGGTACCGGGCGCGACGCCCTTGAGCAGGCTGTCGAAGTCCTTGACCCGCGAGTCGACGAACACCACGGTCTGACCGGGCACGGCGGCCGCGGCGGGCGTCGGGGTGGCGTCCGCCTGGGCATGGGTGTCCTTGCTCGCGGACGTCGAGTCAGCGCTCGGGGGCTTGGCCGCATCGGCCGTCGGATGGCTGTCCGCCGCGTCCGCCACCGTGGCCGCCACCGCGCCGTCGAACAGCATGCGCGGTTCCAGGAACATGATCATGGGTGCGCCCGGGGACTGGGTGCCTTGGGTTGCTCGCTGTACCGCCCGCGACTTCTGTTTGCTCCACCACATGCTGCTCACCAGGGATCGAACGTTCTAGGATTCAAATGAAAACTGCGGTCAATTGACCGCAGCGGAGTTTTTCACGCGTATGACGTTGGCTGCACTGGAAGCTCCATCGAGCCAGAAGGACAGCTTGGAATATTGTTCGAACAGGTCCGGCGGCAGGATGGTGCGCCGCGACTGCAAGGCGACCTTGCGCTTGACCTTGTGCAACCCGGCGATGCCCAGCGACTGGTCGAACTCCGGTGCGTCGTAGACCAGGTTGTCGAAGTCGTGCTCGAACCAGGGCTCGCCGATGAAGTCGTAGACCAGCCGCATGACCATTTCGGGCGCCTGGCTCAACAGGTCGTAGTCGACCACCAGCAGGGAGTCGGCGTGCTCGCCGTAATAGGCTTCCTTGAGCGCCGCCCAGGCATAACCCACCAGGCGATTGCGCTGGGCCAGGGTCTCGACCCGGCTGTAGACGGTGTTGCGTTCGGCGTCATCGACGAACAGCTTGGTGTTTTCGTACGGATTGGCGCGATAAAGGCGTTCGATGCTGTCCATGACCCAGGCGACATTGCGCACGCAGGCGATGACCTTGGACTGCGGGAACAGGTCGCGCAGCGCGGGCAGGCGCGCGGACCACTGGCGATTGGTGTCGAAGACCACCGACTTGTCGGCCTTGTCGGCATAGTAGGCGTCGAACAGCCCGCCCAGCAGGCGACGACGCATGTCGATGTCGATCACCGAGCCGAACTCGCTGCCGGCGCTGCACTGGCCCAGGACGCTGGCGAACAGGGAGCCGACCGGGCTGGTCATGCCGGCATGAAAACGCGGATTCTGCAGAAGAATGGCGGACAGCAGGGTCGAGCCGGAGCGCGGCAAACCGGAGATAAAATGGAAACGGCGCAATCCCTTCACCCTAGGCGTAAGTCCTTTTGTAGAACAAAGCGTAGCGTAAGGAAGTGTTTCGGACTAGTAGTGTTTTGATATCAACTAGCTGGTCTTTAAGCCGGAAAAGGCCCGTTAACACGGGCTTTTCCCGGCTCGAATAAACCTTGCGAACGGTCTTGTCGCTCTAGATCAAGGCTTTAGCGGTTAGTGCCCACTACATGAAGGATGGCAGGTCTCATACAAGATCGCCTGGGTATCCCCCCCAGCGCCCTGGTCGATTTTCCGCCAGCCGGTCGGAATCGACGGAAATTCGTCCGGCGCCACGCGGCTCATCACCAGCCAGACCCGCCCATTGCCCGCTGGCAGGTCTTCCAGATGGTCCAGGTAAACGCCGGCTCTTTCATCGATCAGGGTACCGAAACCATAGCTGTTGGGGCGGGTCGACAAGCCCTTGCGGGTCGGCGGTGTGTAGAGCCGCGGCGAGGTGGCGCTCTTGTCGTAATAGCCCCAGGTCAGATACCAGAACATGTCGCCAAGCACCACCTGGTCGCCCGCCTGACTGTGCCGGTTCATGTACTCGACCATGTTGTTGAACTGGTCACCGGCATCCACCGTGTAGTTGTTCTTCAGCCCCACGCCCTCGGCAGCCAGCACCGCCGCCAGCAGCAGCCCGGCGAGGAGCCGGCCGTCTCGCGCCAGGCGGACGATGGCCAGGGCCAGGATGATCGGCAGGCTCAGCGCCGGTACCGTCAGGTAGCGCTCGATGAACACCGGTGAGACGAACGACACGGCGAACACCAGCAACAGTGGCAGGGCACTGTAGATCACCAGCAGTGTTTCCAGATGGAAGCGGCTGCGATCAGTCCAGACGATGAACACCATCGCCAGCGCGATGACGCTCGGCAGGCTGGTGAGCAGCCACACCGGCATGCCCTCGCCATCGTCCTGGGCCATCACCTGCCAGACCATCGAAGGCAACGAACGCAAGGTCACCGGCGGCTCCCAACCGACATCGCCGCCGACCTTGAGGTCATCCATGTGCAGCACCAGGTCGACCAGGCCCGGCAACCAGGGCAGGAACAGCACCACGATCGCGACGTTGGCCAGCCACCAGTCGCGGCAGGCGATGGGTCTCTGCCCGATTTCGGGATGGCGGCGCAGCAACAACAGCCAGCACCAGTGCGACAGCACGCACAGCGCGGTGAAGTAATGGGTGTAGAACCCGGCCGCCATCAGCACGACATAGGCCACCAGGTAGCGCTTACGTTGCGGATTGTGGACCCAGTAGACCAGGGCCAGGGTCGCGCCCAGCAGCCACACGCCCAGCAGCGAATACATGCGGATTTCCTGGCTGTAGCGCACCGCCGTGGGCAACAGCGCCAGCAACAGGCCGGCCAGAATCGTCACCCGGCGCCCGGCGGCAACCAGGTGCGCCAGCCAGATGCCAAGAAATACCACCACGACGCCGGGCACGGCGCTGGCCAGGCGAATCGACAGAATCGAGTCGCCGAACAGGCTGATCCAGCCACGCAACAGGGCGAAATACAAGGGCGGGTGAACATCACGGGCGGCATGCGTCCACAGCTCGGCAAGCGGGTATTGCGCCAGCAGCAGGCTGGAACCCTCGTCGCCCCAGATCGCGGCGGCTGTCAGTTGATACAGGCGCAACGCCAGGGCCACGGCCAGCAGCGGTACCAGCCAGGGTTCGCGAAACAGTTGCGCAAGGGATTGCAGGGGTATGACAGGCCGATCGTAAAGCCGCTTTATCGTTTCACTACTACCGGGAACGCCCATCACCACCCTCAACAAGTCAACGACTGCCCCTCTGGAGGCAAGACGCAGTGATTGTAGGCCAGAACGACCTGGGCTTGCCCATCTGTTCCACGGGCGATTTTTGTCCGACAAAAAAACACCTGAATGTCAAAGACAAAGGCTACTCTGTCAGCCGGTGCTCAACAGACTTGGGGAAACCAGGCGCGGCACCTCACTCAACACAACTGAAGGAAATGGATCCATGGAAGTTTTTGTCGGTACTATCCAGATGTTCGGATTCAACTTTGCCCCGCGGGGCTGGGCGCTCTGCGCAGGGCAACTGATGCCCCTTTCACAGCAACAGGTGCTGTTCGCCCTGATCGGCACCTACTATGGCGGCAACGGTACCACCAACTTCGCCCTGCCCAACCTGCAGAGCCGCCTGCCGGTCGGCCAAGGTACCGGGCCCGGCCTGTCCCCGCGCACCATCGGCCAGAGTTCTGGCAGCGAGAGCGTCACCCTGCTGAGCACCAACGTGCCCGCCCAGCAGATCTCCACCGCCAACCTGACGGTCAACACCATCATCGGCCTGGCGAGCGCCCCTAGCAACGCGACCACCGCACCAACGGCCACCAACTGCTACATCGGCGCCTCCGCACCGTCCGGCCCACCCTCGGCCGGTATCTTCTCCGACCAGTTGGGAACGGCCGTTCCACTCAAGGGCGTGGGCAGCACCATCGGCGGCACCCTGAACACCGTCGGTGGCAGCGTGCCGGTCAATGTCATCAACCCGTACCTGGCGGTGAACTTCAGCATCGCCCTGGAAGGTATCTTCCCTTCGCGTAACTGATTGAACAGGTGGGAGTCGGCTGCCCGACTCCCACACTGCCGGAGAGTATCGATGCTGCAACATGTTTCAAGCGAACACTTCCAGCCTCTGCTGGACCAGCCCTCCCTGCTGCACCTGCCCGACGGCAGCCAACTGCAGGTCCGGATCGAGGCCATAGGCTTGCGCCCGAAAGCGCAGTTGCCGGAAATCAGTCGCATGCCGTTCACTGTGCAGCTACACAGCCTGCAACCGACGGACTTCGTCGATGGTCTATGCAGCCTTGAGCTGCCGCAGACGGGACTGCTGGAAGGCATTTTCGTGTCGAGGGAGCCGGCGTTGGGTCGTGATCCGGCCTTGGGCTACTTCAACATCGTCTTCAACTGAAATTCGGGTACCACACCAGCCGCTCGGCACCCGGTGTGCTCTGCTCGACCTGAAACCCCAGCGCCAGATAATGCTGGCGTGCCTGAGGATTGCTTGTCCAGACCGTGGTGGCGACCGGGCAGCGCACCTGAGTTGCCGCCTGCTGCACCCCCTGCAGCACCACCCGGCCGAAGCCCTTGCCCCGTGCCGCCGGAATGAACGCCAGGTAAAGCACGCGGATTTCATTGGGCCCGAAGTCGGCACTGAGCACACCGATGGGCGTATCGAGCTTCTCCACCACATAGTGCATGGCGTCGGGGAAATGCTCGCCGATACCCTGTTCCTGCACCTGGAACTGCTGGGCGATCACCTGCTCGATCAACTCCGGCTCGGCATCGATCCACTGCAACTCCGGCCGGGCCGACTGGTAGAGGCTTTGCAGAAAGGGCGCATCGGTAGGCCGCGAGGGCCGCATGGACAAGCCGGCGGCCGACGAACTGTTCAACATCAGTCTGTTTCCCTGTACCTGGTCAATGATCAAAAGCCGCTTTCACGTACGCCCAGCGCCGCCATCCGGCGCCAGGCAATGCCCAGCAACGACTCGCTGCGGCCCTGCAGCACCGCCACGCCGCGCAGCGGGTGGCTGGGCGTGGGGACGTCTTCGAGCAGTTTGAGCCGGACACCATATTGCGCCTGCAGCGGTTCCGGTCGGCGATTCTCGTCACGGCGCACGGCAATCGGCCCGTGGTGGTCGGAGGTCAGCGCCTCCTGGTCGATGACCGACACACCGTTGGCGTCGATATCCAGCAACTCCACCGGCCAGGCCGGGCGCATCGGGTCGTCGGCGACGAAGCGCCCGCTCGCGCCGGGCGCGACCCGCCACAGGTCCTCTTCGGCCAGGTAGCCGCGCAGGCGCGTGCCGTCCTCGACGACCCGCGCCAGCGGCTCACGGGTCGAGACCCAGCGCCCGGCACGCAGGTTCGGCATCAGGTCACGCACCTGGCCGGCCTGCGGGGCCCGCAGCAGCAGGCGCTCACGCCGCGCCTGCAGACCACGATACTCGGCCACCGACTCGGCCAGCCGCTGCTCGAGAATACCGACATCCGCCGCCGTTTCACTGCGCCCGGCCTGGCGACGCAACTGCAATTGCAGGATATCGATCTCGCGTCGAACGATGACCGAACGCGACTCGATATCCGGCGACTCCAGTTCCACCAGCACCGCTCCCTGCTCGACCCGCTGGCCATCCTGCACATTGACCTGGCGCACCCGTGCCGCGACCGGCGCATGCAACGCCGTGACGCGCCCCGCCTCCAGCATCGTCGGCACCTCCACGCTGCTGCGCCAGGGCACCACCACCAGCAACAGCAGGCCCAGCAAGCCCAGGCCGCTGAGCAGCACCCGAGGGGTGTGCGCCTGCTCGCGGCGAGCCCACCATTCGCGGGTTTCCTTGAAAATCGGCAGGAAGATGAACCAGCCCAGCTCGACCAGCATCAGGAAAATGCCCAGCAACTTGAAGAACAGGTGATAGACCGCCAGGGCGATCCCGAAAAACAGCGCCGCCCGCCACAGCCAGGACATGAAGCCCCAACCCAGCAGCCGCCGACGCATGCGCGGCGACCAGGGCTCGGGCGCCGGCTCGCCGTAGCCGAACAGCGCCTCGCGCAGCCGCCAGCGACACAGGGCGAAAGCCCGTCCCTGGAGGTTGTCGACTTCCCAGAAGTCGCTGAGCAGGAAGTAACCATCGAAGCGCATGAACGGGTTGAGGTTGACCGCCAGGGTGGTCAGCCAGGTCGCGCTGGCGAGCATGAACGCCGCCGTGCGCGCCGCCCCGTCCGGCAGCAGCGACCAGGCCAGCAGGGCGATGCAGGCCAGCAACATTTCCGCCAGCACCCCGCCGGCGCCGATCAGCAGGCGCGCCTTGCGGTCGTTGACCCGCCAGGCATCGCTGACATCGGTGTAGAACAGTGGCAGCAACACCATGAACGCCACGCCCATGCTCTGCACCCGACAGCCGGCACGCTTGGCCATGAAGGCATGGCCGAACTCGTGGCAGAGCTTGGCGAAAAACAACGCCACGCCAAAGGCCATCGCCCCGCCGAGGCTGAACAGGTGCGGAAAGGTCGCGAGAAAGCGCTCCCAGTCCCGCGAGACCAGGAACACACCCAGGCCGAGCGTCAGCGGCAGGCCATAGCGCAGCAATCGCGGGCCGAACCGCGCCAGCCACGGCCAGGCGCGATTGAGAAAGGCATCCGGGCGCCACAGCGGAATGCGGAAGAACAGGTACTGGTGCAGCGCCATCTGCCACAGGCTCTGGCGCGAGGCGGCGGCTTTCCAGGCATAGCTGGCGCGCTGCTCGGGGTCGAGGGCGGCGATCAAATCGTGGCTGCGCAGGAAGGCCAGCATCTGCTCCAGTTCCGATTCGCCCAGCGGCAGGCCCGGTTCGCCGTTCGCCGCCTGCAGCACCCGCGCCGGGTCGCCCAGCGACCAGTGCCGCAGCAGGCGAATGGCCTGGGCGCCCAGCTTGAAATAACGACCGCGCACCGGGTCGGCCAGGGTCCAGCGTGGCGAGCCGTCGAGGGCCGCCGAGGCGGGTGTGAGTTGCAGGTCCGCGCGCAGGCTGGGCAGGTTCATTACAGGCCAACGCTCTGGCGCAACCCAGCCAGCGGCCGGCGCAGCAGGTAAAGGGCCAGCGGTGCGCGCTGGCCGAAGATTTTCGCGGTGCCACGCAGGCCGATACGCGGTGGCGGCGAGTCGCTGAAGCCGGCGTCCAGGCGATAGGCCAACTGCCCGGCCGGGGTGGTCTGCGCCTCATAGGCCACCCGCTCGAGCCTGGCCGAATGGCGCTGCAGCGGGTCGCTGTCGAGAAACAGTGCCACCTCGGCGTCCGGTTCCAGGGCGATGGCATCCCCCACCGCCAGTTCGATGCGCAGCTCGGCCTGGCTCGGATCGGCCAGCTCCATCAGGCGCTCACCGGTCTGTACCGGCTTGCCGGTCCAGCGTTCGGCATCGGCGAACACCGCGATGCCGTCGCGCTCGGCGCGAACCTCGCTGCGCTTGAGCAGTTCGGCGGCGTAGTCACGCTCGGCGCGCTTCTGCTCGACCCGGGCCGCCAGTAGGTCGAGTTTCGAACTCGATTCGGCATCGGCGAAGGCCCGCTGGGAATTGGCCTTCAATTCGGCCTCGGCCACCCCGAGTGCCCTTTGGGCCACATCGGCCTGGGCCTTGAGGGTGGTGCTTTCGAAACGTACCAGCAGATCGCCGGCTTTCACCGTCTGGTTGGGCTTGACCAGAAATTCGGCGATCACCCCGTCCAACGGCGCCGCCACCACCCGCCCGGCCAGCGGCACGACCTCGGCCGGTGCCAGCACCGATTGGCGCACCGGAATCAGCAGACTCAGCAACGCCAGGGCGACCAACAGCGCCTGGCGCTTGCGCGTCAGCCGCAAGCGCCACGGCCGGCGGGGCTGCAGCGCCAGCCAGGCGTGACTGTAGGTGTCGCCCAGTTGCGCCAGCAACACCTGTTCGGAAGGGCTCCAGGGATTGTCACGGGCCAGCCAGAGGCCGCCGAATACCTCGCCCTCGTGGTCGAGCAGCGGCAACCAGAACACCTGTGGCGCGGACAGGCTCCGCCAGTCGTCGACAATCGAGGCATTGAAAGCCTCCATCGGCACCACGGTGGCGGGCTTGGCCCGTTCCAGCTTGAACAGTTGCGCCACGGCGTGCTCGACGAAAGCCACGAATGGCGCATTCGGCTCCACCGCGCTGACGCCGGTCACCGCGCGCACCTTGCCGGCGATCAGCAAGGCGGCATGACGGAAACCGAACAGCGCCTGACCGTCATTGACCAGGCTGTAGGCCAACTCTTCGGTGCTACGCGCGGCACGGGTCAAGCGTTCCAGATCGAGGAACTGGGCAAAGACCCGCTCCGCCGCGCCCGCGACCGGTGCGTTCATTTCAGCTCCGCGAAATGCGCCGTGCCGCTCATGCCCGCCAACAGGCCTTCGGCCTTGGGCAGGCTGGCCACCAGCAACAGGGTCTGGCTGCCTTCGTCGATCCGTGCGCCGAGGCGCTTGATGGTCGCGATCAGCGGCTGGCCGGTTTCATCCGGGACGAAACTGAAGGTCTGCCCCGGCTTGAGCTTGCCCATCCAGCGCGACGGTACCAGCAGGTGGATCTCCAGGGTGCGGTTGTCGACGATTTCGAGCATCGGCGAGCCGGCCGAAACGCTTTCGTAACGTTGGACCTTGCGCTGCACGACCTGCCCGTCATAGGGCGCGATGACGCTGCAACGCTTGACCTGGACCTGGTAGACCTGGGCCTGGGCCTGCGCTTCGGCGACCTTGGCCTCGGCGCGGGCCACTTCGAAGCGGCCGAGCGAATTGAGCGAGGCGAGCTGACGGTTGTGCGCCAGTTCCTCGTTGGCCCCACGACCGGCGGCCTGGGCGGCAGCGAGCTGGGCCTGATAGGCCGAGCAGTCGAAACGCGCGAGGATTTCGCCCTGCCTGAAGGTCTCGCCTTCGCTGAACGGCAACTCGACGATCCGCCCGGACAGCTCGCTGGCGAGCATCGCCTGGTCGCGCGCGCGCAACACGCCACGGGCCTCGCTGGCCGTGGTCGCGTGAGCAGCAGGCGCAGCCGTGTCCAACAGCGGATCCGTCTCGGCCGCCTGGGCCTGAGCCACGTGCGCCACACAGGACAACCCGAAAACCAAACCCCAAAAACGCTGCATCACAGTGACTCCTTGTCGGACAATCGCGAGTCTACGGTAGCCAGAGTGAGCGTCAAGCAGATTGCCAGCATCCCGCCCCGGCTTGCCGATGTGCGGCAGCTCACAGCCTGCGCTGCCGCGTGCGGTACAAGCATAGGTGGACTGGCCGCGCTTCGGTATGATGACGGCCCTCCCCGGCCTCGGCGCCGCACGTTTACGGATTAAGGACAATTCATGCGTATCGCTCTTCTGACATCCCTGGCGCTGGGCGTTGCCTTCTCCTCTCAGGCCCAGGCCAGCTCCGACGATTTCTGCTATCCACGCTGGTCGATGATGCAGTACGGGCTGGACCGCTGCAGCAATCTGGCCTTCCTCGCCCCGGGCAACGACAGCCGGGTCAACCTGCGCCTGCTGCTGGCGGACCAGGGCAAGCTGCCGCTGGCGCCCAACGAACTGAGCGAAGACGATCTCGCCGAAGGCTACGGCCCGGTGCCCTTCGCCAATACCCGGCTGCAGTCGAACGTGCCGGACGCCAGCGGCGAAGTGAGCAACGCCGAGAGCGTCGAGCTGGACGAAACCCTGGAAAAACTCGGGATCAAGCGCGGCGACGAGGCCCCGGCCGGCGATGCCTTCCTCTCCGGCGAAGGCAGCCGCTGCCGCAGCAACTCGGAGGAAAGCACCAGTGCCTTCATCGAGGCGCTGCTCGCCACCGGCGAGCTGTCCGAGGCCGAACGCCAGGCCCTGGCGCGCTCGCGGGTACAGATGCTCACCACCTGCAACTGGGACCCGGCGCAGCAGGCCGCCTTGTTGCCCACCGACGTACAATCGGCGCCAGGGCAGGCGTTCGTCACCTACCTGCGCGCCGCCAGCGACTTCTACAGCGGCCGTTTCAGTGAAGCGGCCAGCGGTTTCGCCAACCTGGCGCAGAACAGCCAGCCCTGGCTGAAGGAGACCGCGCTGTACATGCAGGCGCGTACCGCGCTGAACCTCGCCCAGCAGAACACTTTCGATGCCGAGGGCATGCCCACTGACAAAGAGGCCGACCCCGCACAACTGAAACAGGCCGAGGACGGTTTCAACGCCTACCTCAAGGCTTATCCACAAGGTGCCTACGCGGTGTCCGCCCGTGGCCTGCTGCGTCGGGTCTACTGGCAGGCGGGCGAGGTCGACAAACAGGCGGCCGAATACCTCTGGCAGTTCAGCCTGCCCGAAGATGCCCCACGCAACGTGTCCTCGGACAGCCTGGTGCAGGAAATCGACAGCAAGCTGGTGTTCGGCGTCGGCGAAATCAACGACCCGCTGTTCCAGGCCGTCAACGACCTGATGGCCATGCGCACGGCGGGTGACTACGAATCGAAGAAGCAACTGACCCTGGAAACCCTGCAGACCCACAAAGCGATCTTCGCCGCGCAACCGGCGCTGCATGACTACCTGCTGGCGGCGTTCCACCTGTATGTCGGGAAGAACCCGGATCTGACGCTCAAGACTCTGCCGAGCGAAATCCCGTCGAAGCTCGACTACTTCGCCTTCAGCCAGCAGATGCTGCGGGGCCTGGCGCTGGAAGCCAAGCAGGACTGGCCGGCGGCCGAGACGCTGTGGCTGCAACTGCTGGCCCAGGCGAAACAGCCGCTGCAACGTGAACAGCTGGAACTGGCGCTGGCCAACCACTACGAGCGCAGCCAGCAGGTGGCCAAGGTGTTCGCCGCCGATTCGCCGATCAAGACCCCGCAGGTACGCGCCATCCTGTTGCGCCACGTGGCCGACGCCGCGCTGCTGCGCCAGCAGGTCAAGCAGGGCGCGGATGCCACCGAGCGCGACAGCGCGCTGTTCGTGCTGCTGTACAAGGACCTGCGCCTGGGCCACTACCAGGACTTCAGCGAAGACCTGAAGCAACTGCCCGCCGAACCGGCCGACACCAAGCTGGGCACCAGCCTGGGCTACGTCTACAGCGACGGCCAGTCGCTGCGGCTGTTCCGCTGGAACGGCGCCAAGGCCGAGTCCGGCTACACCTGCCCGGCCATCGCCGAGACCGTCGCCAGCCTGCAGGCCGATGCCAAGGCACCGGCGGCACTCAACTGCCTCGGTGAATTCATCCTGCGCAACGGCCTCGACGGCATGCCGCTGGACAGCCAGCGCAACAAGGACGAGCTGGGCGGTACGCCATCGCTGTTCAAAGGCCCGGTGTACTCGCGCCTGGACGGCTACCAGCAGGTCCTGGCCGATGCCAAGGCCTCGCGCACGGACAAGGCCTACGCGCTGTTCCGGGCGATCAACTGCTATGCCCCCGCGGGCTACAACAGCTGCGGCGGCAAGGAAGTCGAGCCGGCGCAACGCAAGGCCTGGTTCAGGCAGTTGAAGGGCAGCTACGCCGACACCCAGTGGGGCAAGTCGCTGCAGTACTACTGGTAAGTGTCGATGGGCCGAGGGTGCTGGCTGTTGCTGGCCGCCTGGCTGAGTGCCAGCCAGGCACTGGCAGCGGTCGATGCGCGCGAGCATGACGCGTTCTGGCTGTGGAGCGGGGTCGCTCCGCAGCCGGTGCTGGCCCAGGCGCGCAGTCTGTACGTACTGCAGGGCCAGGTCAGTCAGTCACGCCAGCGCGGCATCAGCTTCATCGCCCAGGGCATCGCGATTCCGCGCCTGAGCCGGGGCGAGGTGTGGGTGGTCTATCGCGCCCATACCCTGCGCTGGCCGGAGTCGGTCTATCGTCAGTTGCTCGGCCAGGTCAAGCGCTGGCAGCAGGCGGGCAACCCGGTGGTCGGCATCCAGATCGACTTCGATGCCCGTACCCGCTACCTCGACGAGTACGCCGACTTCCTGCGTGACCTGCGTCAGCGGCTGCCGGCCGATCTGCGCCTGAGCATCACCGGGCTGATGGACTGGAGCAGCAATGCCGATCCGAAGGCCATCGCCCAGCTCAAGGGCGTCGTCGATGAAGTGGTGGTACAGACCTACCAGGGACGCCGCAGCATTCCCGATTACGCCGCGTACCTGCCACGCATGAATCGCCTGGGGTTGCCGTTCAAGATCGGGTTGATCCAGGGCGGCGAGTGGCAGGAGCCCCCGTATCTCCAGGACAGCGAGTGGTTTCGCGGCTACGTGGTGTTTTTGCAGAATCCTTGAACTATATCGCCTCCAACCTGCCCAGCCATGCATGAAAATGCGGGCAAGCGGCGCGTATCACATCCAGGCCAATATCGCAGGCAATCAAAGGACCATGAAAGGTCTTCTGATAGCCTGGCATGACCTTGAGCACCCTCTTGGAAGGTGCCGTACTCGGACTGTCATTAATGTCCTCGGGCGTCGTGTAGGTCGTCATCACGGCACTGAGCGCGGAAACCGTTACGTCATCAGCCCATTGAGCAAATTGCTCAACTCCAGCGAACAACAGTGCCTCAAACTCATGTACCAGCAAGTGCGGGATGAAGTTCCGTTCATTGATATCCAAGGCCAACTGCGCCTCCAGAAAGGCGGCCTTTTGCGCACCGGAACCCTTGGTCGGAAATTCTGGCGCATTCTTGCCAGGAAAATCATTGGGCAGAGCATAGAGATCAAAGAGGGTCGAGACATAAGCGGAACGATCCTGCCGACAGAGACGGATCAGTTGCGGCCTGACCTTGGCGTAACTCACGACACCGCCTTTATAACCGGGGCTGGTGCTGACAATAATTGCAGTGAGGTAGATACCTAGACGGGCATAATGCGGAACCAACAGCTCTCGTACGAAGGCCTCTTCCGTCTGGCCTTCAACCAGAAGAATCAGACGAGTCATCGGGACGGCCTCCCGCCCAGCAGATTTTTCTTCCAGAGATCCCCAAGGCTGTACTCTTCCAGCCACTCAGCCAAGAAGCTTTCGTCAGGCCGCCGGAATACGGATGCCCCCCCCACCTTATCCACAACGATCAGGTCATGAGCATCGAACTCATTTACCAACTCGACCGATTGCGTCGAAATGATCAACTGATGACTCTGCGCCGTGGACTTCATCAGAGCGCCCAGTGCAGTGATCGCAAACGGATGTAACCCCAGCTCGGGCTCGTCAATCAAGATGGTGGAGGGCATGAACTCTTCAGGCTGGAGCAGGACAGTGGCAAGACAGATGAAACGTAGCGTGCCATCGGACAAAGCGCTGGCATTAAAAGGTACATCCTGCCCTTTCTCTGTCCACTCAAGCTGGATTTTTTCTTTGTTGTCTACAGTAGGGCGTAGATGAAAATCACCAAAAAATGGGGCCACCAACTGGATCGATTTGACGATTCGCTTGTAATGGTCCTCATGGTGATTTTTCAAACGGTAAAGAAACGCCGCCAGATTGCGAGCATCGTCACGCAGGTATTCGTTGTCGTTGATCCCATGGATCTGCTTGACCCAGGCACTTTGGCTCGTATCGTGAAAATGATAGAGGCGCCAGCTGCGCATGGCGGGTACGACATGCCTATAGATAAGCGTCTTGCTTTTCTGTGCTTCAGCGTACGACTCAAAGTGCCCGGCCTTTGCGCGCCAATCGCCCGACTTCTCCCACCAGAGCGCTTCATGCACAAACATCATTCGATTGTCTTGAGTGGGCATGAGCGTGAATTTATAACCGTTATTACCAAAATACAGCTCGGCCTTCAGGCTCTCGCTTTTCTTTCGGCCAAAGTGCAGCAAGGCATCCGGACCGCCCGCAGCGCCCACAGAGGCCTGCAACTGCTCATCCAAGATACGGTTGATCAGGCGAAAGAAGCCAATGAAGTTGGATTTACCAGCACCATTCGCGCCGATCAATACGTTGATCTTGCCCAACTCGATATCGCATTCGGCGATCGACTTGTAGCCGCGCAAGACCAGCCGCGATAGCTGATCCGAGTCATCCACTTTCTTGATCATCTGGGCATCCCGAATGGCGTTGCATGCCGAACGAGGGCATACCGTGTCAAATAGCAGGCATTATCGCCAGAACAGGTATCGGTTGCACTCGCCAATCAACCCAGCGGCCGTCGAGAAATCAGCAGAACCTCCTCAACGCTGCATGCCCCAGCGCTTCACGGTCACCCGCTCCAGGCTGTCGAACACCAGGTTCTCCACCAGCAGGCCGATCAGGATCACCACCGCCAGCCCGGCGAAGACCTTGTCGGTATACAGCTCGTTGCGGTTCTGGAAGATGTACCAGCCCAGTCCGCCCTTGCCGCTGGTGGCGCCGAACACCAGTTCCGCCGCGATCAGGGTGCGCCAGGCGAACGCCCAGCCGATCTTCAGTCCGGCGAGAATCGACGGCAACGCCGCCGGAATCAGGATGAACAGCACGAAACGCAGGCCCTTGAGGCCATAGTTGCGACCGGCCATGCGCAGGGTTTCCGATACGCCGAGGAAGCCGGCGTAGGTATTGAGCGCCAGCGCCCACAGCACCGAGTGCACCAGCACGAAGATCAGGCTGTTCTGCCCCAGCCCGAACCACAGCAGCGCCAGCGGCAACAGGGCGATGGCCGGCAACGGGTTGAACATCGAGGTCAGGGTGCCGAGCAGGTCGCGGCCGAAGCGGCTCGATACCGCCAACGTGGTCAGGCCGAACGCCAGCACCACCCCCACCAGATAGCCCTTGAGCAGCACCAGCAGGGAAACCCATACCTTGCCCACCAACTCGCCACTGAGCAAGCCGTCGTAGAGGGCGCTGGCCGTCTGCAGGAAGCTCGGCAGCAGCAGGTCGTTGTTCTGGTAGCGCGCCACCGCTTCCCACAACACCGCCAGCAGCACCAGGATCAGGCTCTTGCGCAACCAACCCTGTTGCCACAGTCGTTGCGCCAGCGACAGGTCGCGCTCCAGCGGCACTTCGAGCAACGGCTCCAGGGTGACTTCGTATTCCTCACGCACGGGGGATGAAAGACTCATCGGCAATTCTCCAGCCGCTCAATAGGCAATGCGGATATCGGCGAAATCCAGTTCGGTTTCGGCCTGCGGGGTTTCGTCGAACAGCAGCCGGTGGATGCGCCGGGCCGACGCCTGGAAAGCCGGGCCGCCCGGGCTGTGCAGGTCGTACTGATGACTGTGGATTTCCGCCCGCACCCGCCCTGGGTGAGGAGACAGCAGCAGGATGCGGTTGCCCACCACCAGCGCCTCCTCGATCGAGTGGGTGACGAACAGCAGCGTGAAGCGCACTTCCTCCCAGAGCTGCAACAGCTCTTCCTGCATTTTGCGCCGGGTCAGCGCGTCGAGGGCGGCGAACGGTTCGTCCATCAGCAGGATCTTCGGCTGCATCGCCAGGGCCCGGGAGATCGACACGCGGGCCTTCATGCCGCCGGACAAGGTGTGCGGATAGGCATCGGCGAAGGCCGCCAGGCCCACCTTCTCCAGGTAATGCAGGGCGCGCTCCTCGGCCTCGCGGCGCTTGAGCGTGCCGGAAGCGAGCAGCGGGAACATGACGTTCTGCTTGACCGTCTTCCACGGTGGCAGTTGGTCGAATTCCTGGAACACCACGATGCGGTCCGGGCCCGGCTCGGTGACCACCTGCCCTTGCAGGCGGATCTCGCCCTCACAGGGCCGGATGAACCCGGCCGCCGCCTTGAGCAGGGTCGACTTGCCGCAACCGGAGGGTCCGAGCAGGACGAACCGGTCCTGCTGGTCGACGTCGAAACTGACCCGGTGCGTGGCCCGCACCACCCGCTGCGGGGTGCGGTACTCCAGACTGACCCGGTCGACCGCCAGCAGCGCGGGAGCCGTGGCGATCGGTTTGCTGGCCGCGTGGCCTTGCAAGGGGGCATTCATGACGATCAGCTCCCTTGCAGCGGCTTGGCGTCCTGGAAGAAGTAGTCCTTCCACGACTCGGGCTTGTGCTTGATGGCGCCCACCCGATGGAGGAATTCAGCCAGCGGATAGGTGTTCTTGGGTGTCACGGTGAACTCGAACTGCGGGTTGTCGATGATCTTCAGCAGCGCCGCCCGGTCGATCTTGGCCTTGGTCACGCGCAGGTAGGTGTCCGCCGCCGCCCCCTTGTCCTTCTGCGCAAAGTCCGCCGCCTCGGCCAGGGCTTCGACGAAGGCCTTGTAGGTCTTGGGATTGTCGTTGCGGAATTTTTCGGTGGCGAACAGCACGGTCGGCGAGTTCGGCCCGAACAGGTCGTAGCTGTTGAGCACCACGTGGACATTGGGACTCTCCAGCGCCTGCTCCTGGAACGGCGGGTTGGAGAAGTGCCCGGTCAGTTCGGTGCCGCCAGCCAGCAGGGCCGCGGTGGCGTCCGGATGCGGGACGGCGACGGTGTATTTGTCCAGGCGATTGAATTCCTTGTCGCCCCACAGCTTGGCCGCAGCGTATTGCAGGTAACGCGACTGCACCGAGACGCCCACCGCCGGCAGGGCGATGCGGTCCTGCTCGGTGAAGTCGGCGATGGTCTTGACCTTGGGGTTGTTGCTCACCAGGTAGTAGGGGAAGTTGCCCAGCGAAGCCACGGCCTTGACGTTCTGCCGGCCGTAGGTGCGGTCCCAGATGGTCAGCAGCGGGCCGACGCCGGCCCCGGCGATGTCCACTGAACCTGAGAGCAGCGCATCGTTGATCGCCGAGCCACCGGACAGCTGGGTCCAGTCCACCTTGATGTCGAGGCCTTCGGCCTTGCCGTGCTTCTCGATCAGGTGCTGGTCACGAACCACGTTGAGCAGCAGGTAGACGATGCCGAACTGTTCGGCGATGCGGATTTCGCCTTCGGCCTGGGCCGTGGCCGGAGCCAGCAGGCTGCCGGCGAGCAGACTCAGGCTCAGGCCGAGGGTGGTGGTGAAGCGGCCGAGTTTCGGCAGCAGCGCAAAGGGTGCAGGCATGGGGATGCTCCTTGAAAGCGATCGGGTCAGAACGGGGCATCGCCCTGGATAGTGGTGCGGTAGAGCTTGCGGCGCAGATGGTTCGGGCAGCCGGCGGCCATGTGGATCAGCGAGCGGTTGTCCCAGAACACCAGGTCGTGGGGCTGCCATTGATGGCGATAGACGTTGTCCGGGAGCACGCTGTGGGCGTACAGCTCACTGAGGATCTGCCGGCTTTCGTCTTCCGGCAGGCCGATGATCCGCGTGGTAAAGCCTTCACTGACGAACAACCCCTTGCGACCGGTTTCCGGGTGGGTGCGGACGATCGGATGCACCACCTCGGCGACCTGGGCCAGTTGTTCCGGAGTCAGGGTCGGGCGCCAGTTGCCTTCGAATTTGGTTTCGCTGTAGCGCGCGGTATACGAGTGCGCCGCCGAACGGCCCTCGACCGCCTTGCGCAGCCTTTCGGGCAGGCGGTCCCAGGCCTTGTGCTGGTCGGCGAACAGGGTGTCACCGCCTTCGGCCGGCAGTTCCTGTGCGTGCAGCATCGAGCCGAGGCTTGGCAGCTCCTTATAGGAAAGGTCCGAGTGCCAGAATTTTCCGGCATCACCCAGGCCGATGTTCTGACCATTCTCGACGATGTTGGAGACGATCAGGATCTCCGGGTGCCCAGCCAGCAAGAACTGCTTGAGCACATGGATCTGCAATACGCCGAAACGACGACTGAAGGCGATCTGCTGCTCGGGGCTGATGCGCTGGTCGCGAAACACCAGCACATGGTGGTCCAGGTGGGCGCGGTGGATGCGGGCGAAATCCGCTTCGTTGATCGGCTGGCGCAGGTCCAGGCCGATGATTTCGGCACCTGTTGTGCCGATGAAAGGGCGGATCTCGAAGGATTGGGACGCCGCCACCGGCGCCGGGGAAACCGCGGAAATCAAAGACATGTATTCACTCCCACGCAGAGCACGCCCGACAGCGCGCCTCGATCGGAAACTCACGGTGGTCCCGTGTTGGTTCAGTTCGTGCGGCGCACCGATTGGTCGGTGGGTACGCAGGTGGATGACAATATAGTCATAATAGGGATATTTTAAATATCATTTAAGAATATGCATAGGCCGGTGGCAGCCCCGTCCAGCCTGTCGTCTGCCGATGTGCAAAATTCCTCGCCATTGCAAAGTAATGCGTACTTACAAAATGACGGAGACCTACACTTATCAGGGAAACGATTGATAGTTCCGCGGGCTTTGCTGGAAGAAAATGGCACCTTGCAATTATCGCTGTGGAAGGACCCCGGCGGCGATCTGACAAGCGTCCGGGCGGCGGCAGGCATTGCGTCGAATCCGATTTGAGCTGCCCATCGAGCAGCAGGTGGTCTGAACGTGGCAAAAAAACCTAACCCTCTGGGCAGCATCCTCGTCAGCAGCCCGATTCCCGCTCATCTCGCCCGGGCGGTGATCGAGGAAACCTTGCGTGGCGCCATTCTCGACGGGCGATTGCCCTGTGGCATGGCGTTGCGCCAACAGGAACTGGCCACCCTGTTCGGCGTCAGTCGCATGCCGGTTCGCGAGGCATTGCGTCAGCTCGAGGCGCAGTCGCTGTTGCGTGTCGTACAGCACAAGGGCGCGGTGGTCGCGCCGCTGATCGACGATACCTCGACGGAAAACTACGACCTGCGCATCCTGCTGGAGTCGGAAGCCCTGCGCCTGTCGGTGCCGCGGCTCAGCGCAGAGGACCTGGCCCGCAGCGCCGCCTATATCGACGAGTTGGAGGCGCAGACCGACTACACCCACGTCGGACGACTCAATCGCCTGTTTCACATGAGCCTCTACTGCAAGGCGCCCAACCACAAGCTGCTGGCACTGATCGAACAGGGCCTGGTGGAGGAGGAACGCTTCCTGCGCTTCAACCTGTCGGCCATGGGCCTGGGGAAACTGTCCCAGGACGATCACCGGGAGTTGCTCCAGGCGGCCCGCGCCGGCCAGGTCAATGCCTGCGTGGCGCATTTGCAACATCATTTGCGACGAGGCATCGAAGTCATCCAGCACTACCTTGGCAAGTCCTGAACCGCCCACCGGCGCATTGACGCCGGTCGATCCCGACATTGTTCCGAACGCTCTCCCGGGGCCTGCCCCATGCCCCCCTGGCTGACGGGGGGATGACCAGGCCAGGTCGAGGCGTCGGACACGCCGCGCCGCCTCAGGCGATAGCCGAGCCGCGTATTTGGGCACACCCTTGCCAGTCGACGCGTTACGAACCCGCTACGCGATACCCGGATAGGAGACTCACCAGAAGGAGCTTTGCCACAGGCCGCAAGGCACGGAGCAAGCGTGTCCAGGCCCCGCCGACCCAACCATTGCCCAACTGTTTGAAGAGAGGCCTGAGTGAGGCATTCACTCATTGTTTTCATTCTGCCCATCATTGGGTGGGAGAGGTACTCTTACGCCAATAAAACAATTTTTAATTGTTTTACAAGCATCGCTCATCCCTTATAAAAACTGGAACTTCAACAAACTTAAAAACAACTTGATCGAAACTTGTCTTGTGTACTAGCTTTAAAAAACCGGAAACATGTACCGGCCCTGTCACTGCAGCGCCAGGGCTCATAGAACAGGGACCGGTCATCCATGCCGTTGCTTCGGGCCTCTCGGTTTTCAACTACCGATCGAGGCCCTCGTTCGCCTGTGGATTCATCCACACGGCATTAATGCATTGAATCGGCAGTTTATCGCCATCCAACTTTACAAACACAAAGGTGGCCAATGAATATTTATGAAAAACGCCTCGAACATGAAAAGGCACAACTACTTGAGCACACTGTTTTCAGCGAAGTCGATTCACTGGAACGGCTCCAGCGCTTCATGGAAATCCATGTCTTCGCGGTGTGGGACTTCATGTCGTTGACCAAACGCCTGCAACGGGAACTGACCTGCCTGCGGTTGCCCTGGCTACCTCCCGAGGACGCCGCGGCGGCCAGGGCGATCAACGAGATCGTGCTCGGCGAGGAATCGGACGCGCACCATGACACAGGCCACTGCAGCCATTTCGAGCTGTACCGGCAAGCCATGGTGGAAATCGGCGCCAACACCCAGGCCATCGATGACTTCATCCACCTGCTGCGTGAAGGCGTGCCTGTCGACATCGCCCTGCAGCGCGCCGATGTCGATCCAGGCGCGAGCCGCTTTGTCCGCCGAACCCTGGACGTCGCCTTGCAGGGCACGCCGCATTGCGTCGCCGCGGTCTTTCTGCACGGGCGGGAAAACCTGGTGCCCGGGATGTTCCGACGCCTGCTCGAACGCTGGCGCATCGATCCGGCCCAGGCGCCGACCCTGCACTACTACCTGCAACGGCATATCGAGGTGGATGCCACCGACCATGGCCCCGCCGCCGCGCAACTGCTGCAGCGGCTGATCGGCGCAGACCCGCAGCGTCGGCACGAGGCGGACGAGGCGGCGTTGCTCGCACTGGCGAGTCGACGCCGGCTGTGGGACGACGTGCTCCTGAAACTGCGGGCCGAGCCCATCGGGGCCGCCTCATGAACGCCGCCGACCACCGCGCCTTCGCCGAGGCCTGGGAAAACCGCGCCAGCATCCGTACCCGTCCGCGGCGCCTGCTGGAAGACGATGACCGGCTGATCTACCCGCTCAGTCGCCAACCCCTGGCCAACAGCGGCACCCTGCTCGCCCACTGCCCTGAACAGCGCGACTTCGTGCTGACCCAGAGCCTCTATAAGTTCATCAACGACGTGGTGATCTTCGAGACCGAGATCGTCGACCGCACCGCCCGCCGCATCGCCAAGGATCGCTTTCCGATCCGCTTCCCTCTGGCCTGCCGCTATGCCGCGATGACCGTGGTGGTGGATGAGGACTACCACGCCCTGGTGGCAATGGACTTCATGCAGCAGACCATCGCCCTGACCGGCATCCAGCCGCTGGCCATGCCCGGCGAGATCGAGTTGAGCCGCGCGATACCGGCAGCCCTGGGCATGGCGCCGGAACACCTGCAGGGCGCCGTCGAACTGCTCTGCGTGGCGATGGCGGAAAACACCGTGACCACCGATGTCGCCGCCTTCGCCCAGGATGCGACGGTCAAGACCTCGGTCAAGGGGCTGATGGCCGACCACCTGCTCGACGAAGGCCGCCATGCCGGCTTCTGGGCCCGCCTGGTGCGACTCTACTGGCAGGGCGCAAGCGAGGCCGACCGGGAAGCGCTCGCCGAAATCCTGCCGGTGTTCATCGTCCATTACCTGAGCAACGGCATCCAGAAGGCCTTCGACTTCAACCTCATCGAACACCTGCCGGTCAGCGAGCCGATTCGCCAGTCCCTCAGGAGCGAGGCTGCCAGCCTGGCCTACCCGCTCAATCGCCATCACCCGCTGGTGATCAATATCGTGCGCTTCCTGCGCAACAGCTCGCTGCTGGATTCGCCCTGCGTGCAAGAGGCACTCGGCGACTATCTGCTCCAGCCCGGGAGGACGTCATGAGACGCCTCGACATCCTCCTGGTCGGGCGCAGCCGGGTGCTGAACGAGCTCGGGCGGGAGCTGGAACAGCATGGTCACCGGGTTCGGCAGCAGAGCGGTGACGCCAGCTTGCCCGGAGCGACCGACCTGATGATCGAGGATGGCAGCCGGCCGCTGCCCATGGTGAACGACAACGCGCCACGGCTTGGCTTGCGCCTGGAGTACGGTGCGGCAGCGGCCAGCATGCTGCCGGCGCTGGCGCTGTGCTGCCGGCAGGACGGGCGGCTGATCCTGCGCCAGCCCGTGGCCCAGAACGGCTGCGGCAATGGCCAGCGCCTGCGGCTGGCGGCGAGTCGCGACCTGGTCGAGCTGGGGGCGCTGCTGGTCAGCCGTTTCTCCCGTGACCGTGACCACTTCCTTGAAATCCCCTCCCTCATCTCGCCGCCCGGTGGCGTCGAGTACCCGCTGTCGGCCCTGGAATCGCTGGCCTTCGAACACCGCTTCAACCACACGTCCCGACCCGACCTGCTGGCCCTGGCAGCCGTGCCGGTGATCCAGCGCATTGAAGACAGCCTGTACCGTTTCGCCGAGCGCCCGGCCCTGAGCGTGGCCGGCGTGGAGACCCGCTATCGCCAGTTGCATGCCCACGGCCTGGCGATCCAGCAGCGCCTGCTGGCCATCCTTGCCGGACTGGACAACCGTGGGGAGCCCGCAGTGATCGGCCTGTGCCTGGGGAAGACCCCGGCGTTCTATGCCAGCCTGCTGGCCATCCTCGGTTGTGGCGCGGTCTACCTGCCGCTGGAGCCGAATCATCCACCGCAGCGCCAGCAGTTCATATTGGAGGATGCCGGAGCCGCCCTGCTGCTGCATGATGGTCGGCATCCTCTGGCTGGGCGCATGCCCTCGCTGGATGTCACCACCGTGCGCAGCGACGACAGCTCACCGGTTGCGCCCCTGGTACGCCGCCCCCTGAGCGAGGAAATGCCGTGCCTGGTGCTCTACACCTCGGGCACCACCGGTCAGCCCAAGGGCATCCTGCTCAGCCAGGCCAACCTCGCCCACTTCTGCGCCTGGTATGCCGATTACGTGGGGCTGAACGCCCGGCATCGGGTGCTGCAGTTCTCGACCCCAAGCTTCGATGCGTCACTGATCGATATCTTCCCCAGCCTGCTCCAGGGCGCCGAGCTGGTGGTGGCCAGCGAAGAGCAGAGGCGCGACCCCGCGCAACTCGCCCGACTGATCCGCGAACAACGGATCAGCCATGCCTTCCTGCCACCGATGCTGCTCGGCATCCTGCCGCTGGAGCCACCGCTGGGGCTGGAACACCTGCTGACCGGCGGCGATGTCTGCGAACCCTGGGTCATCGAACGCCTCGCGCGGCAGACGAATTTCCATAACCTCTACGGCCCGACCGAGGCAACAGTGCTGATCACCGCGCGGCAGTTGCAAACCGATACCGGCAATTGCAGCCTTGGCCGGCCGATCGCCAACAGCCAGGTGTTCATTCTCGATGAAGACGGCCAGCCGGTAGTCGAGCAGGTGGTCGGTGAGCTGCATATCGTCGGGCCGGGTGTCAGCCTGGGCTACCTGCACGCTGCGCAACCCGGCGCCGAGCGCTTCATCGAGCTGCGCACCGGTGACGGCCCGGCACTCCGGGCGTATCGTACCGGCGACCTGGCCAAGTGGACCGCCGAGGGGATCGAGTTCTGCGGACGTCGGGACCAGCAGGTGAAGATCCGCGGCTTTCGGGTCGAGCCGGAGGAAATCGAGCACTGCCTGCGCGACAGCCGCTGGTACCGCCAGGTGGCCGTGGTCATCGACAGCCGTCGGCAGATCCTCGCCTACCTGGCCCAGCCGACCGGCGCCGACAGCCATCGCGAAGCCCTGCGGCAGTACGTTGAACGTTGCCTGCCGGACTACATGCACCCCACCGCCTACGTCGAGCTGACCACGCTGCCCACGACCGCCAACGGCAAGGTCGACCGCCGGGCGCTGCTGAACCTGCCGATCCGGCTGGGTGGCAATCCAGGCCTGCGGCAGCCGGCCAATGCCGACGAGGCCTGGTTGCGGGAGCTTTGGGCCGAGTTGCTGGCATTGCCGGCCGAGGGTATCGCCACCGACGAAAGCTTCTTCAACCTGGGCGGGCATTCGATCCTGCTGTCGAAGATGCTGCTGGGGATTCGTGCCCGCTACGGACACGGTATCTCCATCAACCGCTTCATCGAGGAGCCGACCCTGGGCCGGCTGGCGGTATTGGCCAGGGGCGACTCGACCGGCGGAGTATTGAGCGCGCAGATACGGTTCGATGCCGAACGCGAGCTGGACTGGCGGGCGTTGCCGGCGCAGCGTGCCGGTGACCGCGGCAAGGTGCTGCTGACCGGTGCCAACAGCTTCGTCGGCGTGCATCTCGTCGAGGCTCTGCTGGCCACGGGTGTCAGCGAGATCGCCTGCCTGGTCCGCGACAGTGCCAGCGAGACGGCGGCGGCGCGATTTGCCCGGGCCCTGCGCGACAACCGCCTGGAGCATCTGGACATGGAGCGTGTGCGGGTCTATCCCGCGGATATCCGCCAGCCACGCCTGGGGCTGACCGAGAAGGTGTACGAACGGATCGATCGCGAGTTCGGGGTAGTGATCCACAACGCCGCCCACGTCAATCACGTGCTCGACTACGAGGCGCTGGCTCCCGACAACGTCGCTCCGCTGTTCGAGTGCCTGCGCCTGTGCGAAGGGCGCAGCAAGAAGATCTTCAACTTCATTTCCAGCCTGTCCGCCTGCAGCCGGGTCAGCGAGCAGGGCCGGGTGCTTGAACAACCGCCGAGCGAGACGCCACCGATCTATATCCGCAATGGCTATAACCTGTCCAAGTGGGTCGGCGAACGGATTGCCCAACGGGCTCGCGAGCAAGGGGCGTGGGTCAATCTCTTCCGTCCCGGCAACATCGCCTTCAACAGTCGCAACGGCGTCTGCCAGCCCCACCGCAACCGTCTGCTGCTGATGCTCAAGGGTTCGCTGCAACTGGGCCAGGTGCCGGCCCTGTCGCTCAACTTCGACCTGATGCCGGTGGACTTCCTCGCCCGCTTCATCGCCATGCACAGCCGGCGCCTGCCGGACAGCGCCGGGGTCTTCAACCTGCACAACCCGCAACCGCTGAGCTGGAGTGACTACGTCGCGGCGTTCCGCGAGGCCGGGCACGCGTTCCGGCTGGTCAGCGTCGCCGAATGGCAGCGGCAACTGCAGCGGGTCGACCGCGACAACGCGCTGTTCGAGGTGCTGGGTTTCTACCTCAACGGTTTCGAAGAGGACATCGGCGACATCTCGGCGATCGAGCACAGCCAGGCCGAGGCCGGCGTGCGGCGCATGGGCACGACCTATCCGGCCAAGAGTGCGGCACTGCTGCGCAAGGGCTGCGCCTACCTCAGGCAGATCCGATTCATCTGACTCACCCCAACCACCTGGAGCACATCATGCATGGCTTGCAACCCGACACCCTGATCCGCAATCCTCGAGGCGAGGCCGTGACGTCGGCGGTCGAGATCCCCACGGACGCCACCCGCGCCTGGGCCATGGTCGGCGACTTTTCCGGCTTCGCCGTGTTCGTCACGGCGCTTTCGCATATCGAAATGATCGGCGAGGGCGTGGGCGCACTGCGCAAGAAATCGTTCAAGGACGGCCATGTGGTGGTCGAACAGCTCAACAGCCGCGACGAACAGGCGATGCACATGACCTGGACCACGCTCTACAACACGCTGGGCGTCGGTCAGTTGTGGGCGATGATGAGCGTCGAGGCACTGGCCCGGAATCGCTGCCGGGCGACCTGGACGATCATTGCCGAACCGGCGGCGGCCAGCGCACCGGAGATGCCAGCGTTTCGGCGTTTCATCCAGGAGTTCGCCGATGAGGCGATGGGGAATGTGCGGGCGTTGTTGAGCTGAGGGCGGTGGTGTTTCTGTTCGCGGGCAAGCCCGCGAACAGCTTTTTGCAAGCACCGCCCCTGGCGCTTCGCAGGAGCGGGCTGTCGGCTGGAATCAGATCTTGAAGCTGTCCACCAACTGCTTCAGACGGCCCGCCTGCTGTGCCAGCGCATCGCAATCCTTCAGCGTCTCGTTGAGGTTGGCCACGCCTTGCTGGTTGAGCAGGTTGATCTGGGTGATGTCGAGGTTGAGCGCCTCCACCACAGCCGTCTGCTCTTCGGTCGCAGCCGCCACCGACTGGTTCATGCCATCGATCTCACCGATCCGCTGGGTCACGCTGACCAGCCGCGCACCAGCCTGGTTGGCGACTTCGACGCTCTCCTCACTGGAGGCCTGGCTGGCATTCATGGTCGTCACCGCCTCGCGGGAGCCGACCTGCAACGAGGTGATCATCTTGTGGATCTCCTCCGCCGATTCCTGGGTACGGTGCGCCAGGTTGCGCACCTCGTCGGCCACCACGGCAAAACCACGACCGGCCTCACCTGCACGGGCCGCCTCGATGGCGGCGTTGAGGGCGAGCAGGTTGGTCTGCTGGGAAATGCCCTTGATCACGTCGAGAATGTGACCGATGTTGTCGGTGCTGGCGTTCAGGGTCTCGATCTGGGTGCAGGACAGGCTGATCTTCTGCGACAGTTCGCTCATCGACTGGATGGTGCGCTCCACCACCTGGCGACCATCCTCGGCCTGCTCGCTGGCACCGCTGGCCTGCTGCGAGGCATCGGCGGCATTGCGGGCGATCTCCTGCGTGGCCGCACCCAGCTGGTTGATCGCGGCCGCGACACTGTTGGTCCGCGCGCTTTGTTCATCGGAACCGATGATCGAGGCATTCGAAGAGTTCATCACCCGTTGGGACAGATCGTGCACCTGGCGCGTGGCCGAGGACACTTCGGCGATCGAGGCATGGATCCGTTCGACGAACTGGTTGAAGGAGCCGGCCAGTTCGCCGAACTCGTCCTTGTGCACGATGTGCAGGCGACGGGTCAGGTCGCCCTCGCCCTGGGCGATATCCTGCATGGCGCGACCCATGGTGGTCAGCGGACGCATCAGCACCTGGATCAGCAGGGTCAGCAATACCGCGATGGCCGCCACTGCGATGAACATCGCCACCAGCGCCGAGGTGCGGAACTTGCTCAGTGGCGCATAGGCCTTGGCCTTTTCGATGGAAAGGCCGATATACCAGTCAGCAGAAGGCAGGCCCACCACCGGGGTGAACGACAGGATGCGTTCCTGGCCGTTCAGAGTGACCTCCTGGATACCCTTGGCGATACGCGGGGCCGAACCCGGGTAGATGTCCTTGAGGTTCTTCATCACCTGGTCCTTGTCGGGGCTGACGATCACCTGACCGTCCCCACTGACCAGAAAGGCCTGGCCGATCCCGCCGAAGTCCACCGAGTTGATGATCTTGACCAGGGTTTCCAGGCTCAGGTCGCCGCCGACCACTCCCAGCAGTTGCCCGTTGGCTTTCACCGGCATGGCGATGGTCACCACCAGGCCGCCGACCGAAGCCATATAGGGCGGAGTCAACATGACCTTGTCAGCCGCCACGGCGGCCTTGTACCAGGGGCGCTGGCGCGGATCGTAGCCATCCGGCATCTTCGCGTCGGGACGCTGGGTGAAGGTGCCGTCGGTCTGACCGACATAGGTGAACTGGAAGTTCGAGGTAAAGGCCGGCTGGTCCACCAGACCTGGGTAATCGGCCTTGCTGCCCTGGTGTGCGATGTTCTGTGCGAGGTTTTCCAGCACCAGGATCCGTCCGCTCAGCCAGTTCTGCACACTGCTCGCAGTCAGGTCGCCCGCTTGCTCGACCGATGACTCGAGGTTTTGCCGGATGGTGCTGCGTTGCAGGTAATCGTTGTAGAGGGTGAACAGCGCAAACGCCAGAACCACGACACCGGAAGCGGCCAGCAGGATTTTATGGCTGAATTTAAGATTCATTTCACGGAACTTCTCATGCCGAAGATTGGGGGTGCGTACACGATGCGACAGTCTTTTCAGCAGCGCGGATGACCGTCCATGGGCGCTCCACTTTGGTGCACGCACGGCTCTTCCTCTTGTCGGCACCATCGGCAGAAAACTTAATGGCCTTATCGCAAATGCCGCGGTTCGCCGACGAGAGGGTCGAAACCCCGTGCTGATTCGTGCTCCCTGGTCATGGAAAAACCCGGGGCGGACGGACGCTCTCCAGAGAGAGTAGCCGGAAAAGACAAAACCCCCACCTGCTTTCGCAGATGGGGGTTTCGCAATTGAATCTTGACGATGACCTACTCTCACATGGGGAAACCCCACACTA
>NZ_AQOH01000038.1 GCF_000364705.1 Pseudomonas fuscovaginae SE-1
CCGCTGACACCGAACGGCAAGCTGGACCGCAAGGCCCTGCCGGCGCCGGACGGTGATGCCGTGGTCAGCCGTGGCTACGTGGCCCCCGAAGGTGAGATCGAAATCGCCCTGGCCCATATCTGGCAAGAGTTGCTCGGTCTGTCCCGGGTCGGCCGGCATGACCGGTTCTTCGAGCTGGGTGGCCATTCGTTACTGGCCATGCGCCTGATTTCGCAGATCCGCCTGCAACTGGGGGTCGAACTGGGCCTGGCCGAGCTGTTTGCCCAGCCCGAACTGGCCGACCTGGCCCTGGTGATCGCCCAGGCCGGACGCAGCAGCCTGCCGGAAATCGTGCCGGTGGCCCGCGACCAGGCCTGGCCATTGTCCTTCGCCCAGCAGCGCCTGTGGTTCCTGGCGCAGATGGAGGGCGCCAGCGCTGCCTACCATATGCCCGGTGGCCTGAGTCTGCGCGGCGTGCTCGACCGTGCGGCCCTGCAACGGGCACTGGAGCGCATCGTCGCGCGTCACGAAGGTCTGCGCACCACCTTTATCCAGGGTGACGACGAACAACCGTTGCAACGGATCGCCCCGGCAGACGCCGGCTTCAGCCTGCAACTGCATGACCTGCAGGGCCTGGCGGACGTCGACGCCAGGCTGCAGGCGCTCGCCAGCGAGGAAGCCCTGCAGGCCTTCGACCTGGAACAGGGGCCGCTGATTCGCGGCCGCCTGATCCGCCTGGCCGAGGAGCATCACGTGCTGCTGGTGACCATGCATCATATCGTCTCCGACGGCTGGTCGATCAGCGTACTGACCCGCGAACTGGCCGCACTCTATGCCGCGTTCAGCCAGGGCCAGGATGATCCGCTGGCTCCGTTGCCGCTGCACTACCTCGATTACGCGGTGTGGCAGCGTCGCTGGCTCAGCGGCGAGCGGCTGCAACAGCAGACCCGGTACTGGCAACAGGCCCTGGCCGATGCCCCGGCGCTGTTGATGCTGCCTACCGACCGGGTCCGTCCGGCCCAGCAGGACTATGCCGGTGCCGCGCTGCCGGTGGTTCTCGACGAACAGCTGACCCGCGGCCTCAAGGCCCTCGGCCAGCGGCACGGCACCACCCTGTACATGACCGTGATGGCCGCCTGGGCCGCGCTGCTCGGCCGTCTGGCCGGGCAGGAGGACGTGGTGATCGGCTCGCCGGTGGCCAACCGTACCCGCAGTGAAGTCGAAGGACTGATCGGTCTGTTCGTCAACACCCTGGCGATCCGCGTCGACCTCGGCGCGCAGCCGACCGCCCAGACCTTGCTGGCCCGGGTCAAGACCACCACCCTGGGCGCCCAGATGCACCAGGATCTGCCGTTCGAGCAGGTGGTGGAAGTGGTCAAGCCGGTGCGCAGCCTGTCCCACAGCCCGATCTTCCAGGCGATGCTGAGCTGGCAGGACATGGGCGGCAGCGACCTGGCGCTCGGCGACCTGCGCCTGGAAGGTCTGGACGCCGGGCATACCCTGGCCAAGTTCGATCTCTCGCTGGACCTGGGCGAAGTCCAGGGCCGCCTGCTCGGTTCGCTGGAATATGCCACCGCGCTGTTCGATGAAGGCACCATGCTGCGTTACCTGGGTTACTTCCAGCGTCTGCTGCAAGCCATGGTCGCCGATGACCAGCAGGTGCTGGAGCGGGTACCGTTGCTCGATGACACCGAGCGTGAACAGTTGCTGCGGGGCCTCAATGCCACCGAAGCGCCGTACCCACGCCACAGCACGATTCACCAGTTGTTCGAGGAGAAAGTGCAGGCGCAACCGGAGGCCATCGCAGTGGCGTTCCGGGACCGGCGCCTGAGCTATGCCGAACTGAACCGCGAGGCCAACCGCCTGGCCCACCAATTGATCGGTCTGGGCGTCGGCCCGGACGACCGGGTGGCGATCTGTGTCGAACGCGGGGTGGAAATGATGGTCGGCCTGCTCGGCGTGCTCAAGGCCGGTGCGGCCTATGTGCCGCTGGACCCGGCCTATCCGGCCGAACGCCTGGCCTACATGATCGAGGACAGTACACCGTCGGTCCTGCTCACCCAGCGTGCGTTGCAGGAACGCCTGCCGGCACTGGACCTGACGCAGTTGCTGCTCGACGACGACCAGCGCCAGGGTTTCAGCGAGCGCGACGACAACCCGGTGGTCGCGGACCTCGGCGTGCGCAACCTGGCCTACGTGATCTACACCTCCGGCTCTACCGGCAATCCGAAGGGGGTGATGATCGAACACCGCGGGCTGGTCAACTACAGCGTCGATGCCGCGCGCCTGTTCGGCCTGACCCCGGCGGACACCGTACTGCAGCAGAACACGCTGAACTTCGACCTGTCGGTGGAAGAGATCTTCCCGGCCCTGCTTGCCGGCGCCACCCTGGCGCCAAGCCGGGAGATCTTCGGCAGCGAGGGGACGCAGGACTACGGTATCCGTCCGACCTTCCTGCACATGACCGCCGCCCACTGGCACACCCTGGCCGCCGAATGGCACAGCCAGCCGCGCTTGGCGGCGCGGCGCCTGGCCGATGTACGGCTGATCAACGTCACGGGCGATGCGCTGTCGGCGCAGAAACTCAAGCTCTGGGATGAGGTGCGTCCGGCGCATACCCGGCTGATCAACACCTACGGTCCGACCGAGGCAACGGTGTCCTGCACCGCGGCCTACGTCAGCCATGACACGGTTGCCGGTAGCGAAGGCAGCGGTAACGCCACCATCGGCAAACCGATGGCCAACACCCGGATCTACCTGCTCGATGCCCATCGGCAGCCGGTGCCGTATGGCGTGGCTGGAGAGATCTTCATCGGCGGCGATGGCGTGGCACGCGGCTACCTGAACCTCGAACAGGTCAACGCCGAGCGTTTCCTGGCCGATCCGTTCAGCAGCGAGCCGGATGCGCGCATGTACAAGACCGGCGATCTGGCCCGCTACATGGCCGACGGCCGTATCGAATATCTGGGGCGTAACGACTTCCAGGTCAAGGTTCGCGGTTTCCGCATCGAACTGGGCGAAATCGAGTCGCGCCTGGGCAATTGCGCCGGCGTCAAGGAGGCGGTGGTGATCGCCCGGGAGGACAACCCCGGGGAAAAACGCCTGGTGGCCTATGTCGTCGCGCAACCACAAGCGGATCTGGATGTCGCCGCCCTGCGTGCGGAGCTGGCGCCGCAACTGGCCGAGTACATGCTGCCGAGCGCCTTCGTGCTGCTCGACGCCTTGCCGCTGACCCCCAACCGCAAACTCGACCGCAAGGCCTTGCCGGCCCCGGCGGAAGACGCTTTTGCCAATCGCGCCCATGTCGCCCCGCACGGTACGCTCGAAACGGCGCTGGCGCAGATCTGGCAGGACCTGCTCAACCTGGAGCAGGTCGGTCGTCATGACCACTTCTTCGAACGGGGCGGGCACTCGCTGTTGGCCATGCGCCTGATCTCCCAGGTGCGCCAACGCCTCGGCGTCGAGCTGAACCTGGCCGACATCTTTGCCCAACCGGAGCTTGCGGCCCTGGCCCAGGTGCTGACGCAGGCCGCCGGCAGCAGCCAGCCGCCGATCGTACCCGCGCCACGCGACCAGGTTCTGCCGTTGTCGTTCGCCCAGCAGCGCCTGTGGTTCCTCGCGCAACTGGACGGAGGCAGCGCGGCGTATCACATTCCGGCCGGGCTGCGCTTGCGTGGCAGTCTGGACCGCGTGGCGCTCAAGCAGGCGCTGGATCGTATCGTCGCCCGCCACGAAGCATTGCGCACCACCTTTGTCCAGTTGCCGGGGCAACAGCCTGAGCAACGCATCGCCCCGGCCGACATCGGTTTCAGCCTGCAATGGCAGGTGCTGAGCGGGCGGGCGCAGGCGGAAGACGAACTGCGGCAGATCACCGCCGAGGAGGCGCGTGAGCGCTTCGACCTGGTGAACGGGCCGCTGGTGCGCGGGCGGCTGGTGCGCATGGCTGATGACGACCATGTGTTGCTGGTGACCCTGCACCATATCGTTTCCGACGGCTGGTCCGCCGCAGTGCTGACCCGTGAACTGGGCGCGCTCTACGAGGCTTTCCGTCAGGGCGCGGCAGATCCGCTGCCGGCCTTGCCGGTGCAATACGCCGATTATGCGCTGTGGCAACGTCGCTGGCTGGACGGTGACGTCCTGCAACGGCAGGGGCGGTACTGGCAACAGGCCCTGGCTGGAGCGCCGGTGCTTCTGACACTGCCGAGCGACCGACCACGGCCGCCCCAGCAGGACTACAGCGGGCATATGGTGGGCCTGGCCCTCGACGCCGAGCTGACCCGCGACCTCAAGGCGCTGAGCCAGCGCCAGGGCACCACCCTGTTCATGACGGTGATGGCCGCCTGGGCCGCGGTGCTCGGCCGCCTGTCCGGCCAGGACGATGTGGTGATCGGTACGCCGACGGCCAACCGTCTGCACGCCGAGGTCGAAGACCTGATCGGGTTCTTCGTCAATACCCTGGCGATCCGTGTCGACCTCTCGGCCGCGCCGAGCGTCGAGAGCCTGTTGCAACAGGTCAAGCGGCAGACCCTGGCGGCCCAGGCGAACCAGGACCTGCCGTTCGAGCAGGTGGTGGAGGTGGTCCGGCCGCAACGCAGCCTGGCCCATAGCCCGATCTTCCAGGCGATGTTGTCCTGGCAGAACACCGAGGATGTCGATCTGGCTCTGGGCGACATGGCCCTGCAAGGCGTCGGGGTGACCAGCAGCACGGCCAAGTTCGACGTGCTGCTGGACATGACCGAAGTGGGCGACCGCCTGTACGGCAGCCTTGAATACGCCACGGCGTTGTTCGACGAAGCGAGCATGCGGCGCTGCCTGGGTTACCTGGAGGCGATGTTGCGCGCGATGGCGGCCGATGAGCGGGCGCTGGTCGGCGAAATCGCCCTGCTCGACGAGGTGCAGCGCCAGGAGCTGTTGGAAGGCTTCAACGCCACGGCGGTCGACTATCCGCAGGACGTGACCCTGCACGGGCTGTTCGAGGCACGGGTCGCCCAGTGCGGTGAAACGATCGCGGTAGTGGACGAGCAGGGCAGCCTGAGCTACGACGCGCTCAATCGCCAGGCCAACCGTATCGCCCACCGTCTGATCGGCCTGGGCATCGGCCCGGATGATCGGGTGGCGATCTGTGTCGAACGCAGCCTGGCGATGGTCGCGGGGCTCCTGGGCATTCTCAAGGCCGGCGCCGCCTATGTGCCGCTGGACCCGGATTACCCGATCGACCGCCTGACCTACATGCTCGACAACTGCGCCCCGGCGGTGATCCTTACCCAGCAATCCCTGCGGGCGGTACTGCCGCCCAGCGACGTACCGGTCCTGTTGCTCGATCCGGCGCGGGCCGAGCATGAGGGGTTGCTGGCCCAGCCAGAGCATAACCCGCTGCGCGCGGACGTTCGTCCCGAGCACCTGGCTTATGTGATCTACACCTCCGGCTCCACCGGCCAGCCGAAAGGCGTGATGAACGAACACCGCGGGGTGGTCAACCGTCTGCTGTGGATGCAGGACGAATACGGCCTGGACGTCTCGGATCGGGTGCTGCAGAAGACCCCGTTCAGCTTCGACGTGTCGGTCTGGGAGTTCTTCTGGCCGCTGTTCAACGGTGCGCGGCTGGTGATGGCACGCCCCGGCGGCCATCGCGACCCGGCCTACCTGCGGCAGGTGATTGGCGAGCAGGGCATCACCACCTTGCACTTCGTGCCGTCGATGCTCGACCTTTTCCTGGCCCACGGCCAGACCCAGCAGAGCGGTCTGCGGCGGGTCATGTGCAGCGGCGAGGCCCTGCCAGGGCACCTGGTGCGGCGCTTCAAGCAGCAACTGCCGCAGGTCGGCCTGTTCAACCTCTATGGGCCGACCGAAGCGGCGGTGGACGTGACCGCCTGGGATTGCGCCGGAGCGCTGGAGCAGACCCCGGACAACACGCCGATCGGCAAGCCGGTGGCCAACACCCGGATCTACCTGCTCGACGCGTACCGTCAGCCGGTGCCGCGAGGCGTGGCGGGGGAGCTGTACATCGCTGGCGTGCAGGTGGCGCGTGGCTATCTGAACCGTCCTGAACTGAGCGCCGAGCGGTTCCTCGACGATCCGTTCGGCAACGGACGCCTGTATCGCACCGGCGACCTGGCTCGCCATCTGCCGGACGGCAACATCGAGTACTTGGGCCGCAACGACGACCAGGTGAAGATCCGTGGCTTCCGTATCGAGCTGGGGGAGATCGAAGCGCGCCTGGCCGCTTGTGCCGGGGTCAAGGAAAGCGTGGTGCTGGCGCGGGAAGACAACCCCGGCGAGAAACGCCTGGTGGCTTATGTCACGGCACAGCAGCCGAAAACCGTTCTGGCGGTCGAAGAGCTGCGTGGTCATCTGCAGGCCGTGTTGCCGGAATACATGGTGCCGGCGGCCTACGTGCAGCTCGATGCGTTGCCGCTGACCCCCAATGGCAAGCTGGACCGCAAGGCCCTGCCGGCCCCGGACGCTGGGGCGCTGATCAGCCGTGAGTACGAGGCCCCGCAAGGTGAAACCGAAAACCTGCTGGCGCAACTCTGGGCCGAACTGCTCAAGGTTGAGCGCGTAGGGCGGCATGACCACTTCTTCGAGTTGGGCGGCCATTCGCTGCTGGCGGTCACGCTGATCGAACGTATGCGCCAGATCGGTCTGAGCGCGGACGTGCGGGTGCTGTTCGGACAGCCGACCCTGTCGGCCCTGGCGGCGGCGGTGGGCGGCAACACGGAAGTCGTGGTGCCAGCCAACCTGATCGCGGCCGGCTGCGAGCGCATCACGCCGGACCTGTTGCCCCTGGTCGACCTGACTCAGGAGCAGATCGACCGGGTGGTGACGAACGTGCCGGGCGGTGCGGCGAACGTACAGGATATCTACCCGCTGGCGCCATTGCAGGAGGGGATTCTCTATCACCACCTGGCGGCGGAGCAGGGCGATCTCTATCTCCAGCAGGCGCTGTTCCACCTGCGGGACCGCGAGCGGCTGTCGGCCTTTTTCGACGCCTTGCAGGGGGTGATCGGCCGTCACGACATCCTGCGTACCGCCGTATTCTGGGAAGGCCTGGACGAGCCGGTGCAAGTGGTACTGCGTCAGGCACCGCTGGTGCTGGAGGAGTTGCCCCTTGCCCCGCAGGACGGCGACATCGACGAGCAATTGCGCAAGCATTTCGATCCGCTGCACTACCGGCTCGATGTACGCCAGGCACCCTTGCTGCGCCTGGCCTGTGCCTACGACGCCAGCCAACAGCACTGGGTAGCCATGCTGCTGTTCCATCACATCGCGCTGGACCATACCGCGCTGGAGGTGGTGCAGTACGAGATGCAGGCCTATCTGTTGGGGCAGCAGGCGCAGTTGGGCTCGCCAGTGCCGTTCCGCAACTATGTGGCCCAGGCGCGTCTGGGAAGCAGCCAGGCCGACCACGAAGCCTTCTTCCGCGAGATGCTGGGCGATGTCAGCGAGCCGACCCTGCCATTCGGCCTGCAGGCGGTACAGGATGGCAACGCCATCGAGCAGGCCCGCCAAGTGGTCGACCAGGCCCTGAGCCGTCGTCTGCGCCAGTGCGCCCGTCAACTGGGCGTCAGTGCCGCCAGTCTGCATCACCTGGCCTGGGCCCGGGTGGTTGGCGGGGTCAGCGGTCGCGAAGACGTGGTGTTCGGCACCGTGCTGATGGGGCGGATGCAGGGCGGCGAGGGCGCCGACCGGGCACTGGGGATGTTCATCAACACCTTGCCGCTGCGCATCGAGGTCAATGCCCGTGATGTCCGGGCGGGCGTCCGGGCGGCCCATGAGCGCCTGACGGACCTGCTCGCTCACGAGCACGCGTCCCTGGCCCTGGCCCAGCGTTGCAGCGGTGTGGCCGTGCCGACCCCGCTGTTCAGCGCGTTGCTCAACTACCGGCATAGCGCCGTGCAGGTCGACAATCAGGCTCGGTCGGCGTGGAACGGCATCGAAGGGCTGGGCGGCGAGGAGTGGAGCAACTATCCGCTGACCCTGTCGGTGGATGACCTGGGTGAGGATTTCGTCCTGAGTGTCGCGGCCCTGGAGGGTATCGGCGCGCAGCGGATCTGCGACTACATGCACACGGCCCTGGCCAATCTGGCTGCAGCCCTGGAGCAGGCGCCCCAGACACCCTTGGCCGGGATTTCGGTCCTGCCGGCTGCCGAGCGTGAGCAGGTGCTGGTGGCGTTCAATGCCAGCGATCGCGACTACCCACGGACGCGGACCGTGCACGGCCTGTTCGAGGCTCAGGTCCGTGCCCGTCCCGAGGCGTGCGCCGCGATCCACGATGGCGTGACGTTGAC
>NZ_AQOH01000039.1 GCF_000364705.1 Pseudomonas fuscovaginae SE-1
TCGAGTTCAGGCAGTGATAAACGATGGGATCCAGTGCGGCATAAGCCTTGGCGTCGTAGCGCTTGCGCCATTCGCCGGGATAATCGCTATGGATCAGCACTTGCTGGTCGGTGGCGGCAGGGCCGGGCTTGATGCCCAGCAGGTAGTTCGAATAGCCCAGCCGGAGGGTCAGTGTCTTCAGCCTGCCCAGCCACTCGTCGCAACCTTCGGCCTCGCACAGTTGTAACAGCTCATCCATCACCAGCACGATCTTCCCTCTCCCTGTGACACCGTCAAACGGCGTTCTCATCCTGAGACAACACATGAGGGGAGTCGGCCCCTCACCGAGTGGGCCGACAAGATAAAGACATAGCACATTGAAATCAATGCATGGGCGATAGGCCCGACAGGGCTCAGGCCCCCGTGGGCACGGGCGTTTTCCTGCCCAAACGGACCAGTTCGTTGGAAAAACACAACCCGATGATGATCAGTGCCGCCCCCACGTAGAGGCTCTCCCGGGGGACTTCATTGAGCACCACGAACGCCAGCAACGCGGCAAACAGCGGCTCGGTCAGTTCCAACGCCTGCACCTGCGATGGCTTCAGGTATTCGATGGCCTTGGTGGTGCAGAAGAAGCCGAGGATGGTTGGCAAGGCGGCCAGGGCCAGTAACGCGGCAATCGTCAGCGACGACAACTCGCCGATCATGAAGCCATCGGCCGCCGCCGGCATCAGCAGGTAGAGGGCGCCGAAGAACAGCAGTTGGCGAGTGAAGTGCAGCCCACCGGACACCCCCATGCGCTTCATCGCCACCGAAAAGGCCCCATAGCCACAGCCAGCGACCGTCGCCAGCGCCGCGCCCTGCAGGGTGAACCCCTGGCTCAGGTCGGCACCAAAGATCACCGCGATACCGGCAATGGCCAGGGCCGCACCGACAGTCGCGTTGGCGGTGATGGCATCCTTGAGGAAGATCCGCCCCAACAGGATCGACGAAATGGAGGCGCTGGCCATCAGCATCACCACCACGCCGGCTGCCGCGTAATGCCGGTAGGCGGAAGTCTCGAAGTGAAACAGCACGAAGATGCCGAGAAACGCGCAAACCGCCGCCTGGGCCCATTTGGCCGTCGATGCCGGGCGCTTGAGAAACAGCAGCAGGGCCGAGAGCAGCAGGCAGCCCAGGAGGGTCTTGATGACGGCCACGCTGCTGGCAGTGAAGCCGTTGCTCATGAGTACTTTGCTGAGTACACCGATGGTGGCGTTCAGTGCCGCGGCGCAGAGTGCAAAGGCCACGCCCTTGCTGAAATTAGCTTGCATTGATGACGGTCCCTGTCGACGGTTTGTCGCTCGATAAGATGCCGGCCCACATCGACGGGGCAAAGTTCGAGGAAATGAAGATCCCACCAAACCCCGCATTCGTCGTGGCATAGGCCGGGTCGCCGAGCAGGATACGGTGGGCCTTCTTGAGATTCCAGTACGGAATGGCGGGGAACAGGTGGTGGATGAGGTGAAAGTTCTCTCCGTGCATGCCCGTGAAAAAGTGCTCGATCGGATGGCTGAAACGGTTACGGGTGGCCTGCAGGTCAACCTTGGCCTGGGCGATCATCGGGTAATGCTCGGCCAGCTCGATGAACCAGGTCAGAGACTGGAACGTCGTGAGGTAAGGTAACAGCCAGTAGAGGATGTAGCCCTTGGCGCCCAGCAGCAGCGTCAGGCACAACGCGAGCATCGCATGGCAAGCCAGCAAGGAAAGCAGCTCGCCTTTGCCGGGGCTACGGATCAATCGATTGACCACCAGGTATTTCAGGCTCCCGGGCGCCCCCAGAAACAGCATCGGCCGTACCAGATGCATCAGCGCGAACCTGAGCGTCGAGCTCGTCTCGAACACTCCGGACTGTCGATAGTACTGGTAGTCAGGGTCACGCTCGACATCCCCCAGCTTGTGATGGTGATCCAAGGTATGGGAGCGCTTGTAGCTGTGCCATCCCTGGAAAACCAGATAGCCGGAAAGCCAGGTCCCCAGAAACTTCTCCAACCGCTTGCTACGGCATAAGGCGCCATGTGCCGCCTCATGCAGGAGCGTGGCCAGTGCCCGCTGCCGGGAACCGATCAACAAAATGGCCAGCGGTATCAGCCAAGGGCTGAACTCGCCCAGGTAGATGGCCAGGCTGATCCAGAACAGGTTCTGCATCAGCGCCAGGGGGCCATGGTAATTGTCGTATAGGTACAGCTTCTTGATCTGATCCTTGATCTCTTTCGAGAATCGGTGTCTGGGTAACATCGACAGTCCTGTAGGTTCAACCCTGCAATCTGGGAGCTGCACCAGGCAGCCTTCGAGAGGGCGCAGAATCTAGTGAGATATCAGGAGTGCAACAACCTCCCTGTTCCGGGAGGTACTAGGGCCTGGGCAAACCCTGTTGACTAGGCAGTCACGCCGGCCTGTAACAGGCGCGGACGTACCACTTCGCACAAGGTCGCAAGGGACGCCATCAATGCCAGGTTCTAATCAGGATTATCTCACTTACGATTTCGACATCACCTTCCAGGACAGCGTCGCAGTGGTGGCCTTCACCGACTCGCACCGGCACAACCTGTGGTCGATGCCCCGGATGGCGCAGTTGACCCGGCTGCTGAAACAGTTGAACACCGATGACGCCGTCGGCGCCGTGCTGTTGCACAGCGGCGAGGGCCGGTCGTTCGGAGCCGGTGGCAGCTTCCATGAAACCTCGACGTTCACCGGGGGAGACGAGGTCGACGTGTGGATCGATCACGTCACCGACCTCTACATCGCCGCCCTGCAACTGAACCGCCCGCTGATCGTCGCCATCGATGGATACGCCATCGGTATCGGCCTGCAGATCGCCCTGACCGCGGACTACCGCATCGGCAGTGATCGCTGCGTACTGAAGATGCCCGAGTTCGAGCTGGGCATTGCCTGCACCTTCGGCGGCTTCATGCTTGAGAAAATCATCGGCCGCAGCCTGATGCAGAACATGCTGATGTCCTGCGCCGCGTGGCCCGCGCAACGGGCCCTGGCTGACGGGCTGTTGCATGCCGTGGTCGACAACGGGCAGTTGCTCGACAGCGCCCTGGAGCAGGCGCGCCGCGCCGCCGCTTTCACCGATGCAGCGTTCCGCAACACCAAGACCTACCTGAACCGAGACTTCATCGCCGGCCTGGAACAAACCCGCATTGCCGGTAAACAGGCGCATCGTGCCGCGTTTGCCGCAGGCGAAGCGCAAGGTCGGATGAAGACGGTGTTGAACCGGTCTTCCGTGCAACCGAGTCCGGAGGCCATCTCGTGACCGCACAACCCTGGTTGCTGATCACCAGTCGCCCCCTCGAACAGCTTGAAAGCACCCGGCGCCCCCTGGCCACATCGGCATTCCATGCCTACGCCTCGGCCTGGCCGGCAGCCGCCTTCGAGGATTGCATCGATGCACAGGGGCAACTCTTTACACGCCTGGGCGTGGGCAGTGACAACCGGATCGACGTGCAAGGCCAGCAACTGACGGTGATGACCAGCAGTCGGAACGTCACGCCTCTGTACTGGAGCGCGGATCATCACGGCCACTTTGTCCTGTCGAGCGATCTGCTCATGGCGGCCAGCGCCTGGGGGAGCCTGACCGACAGCCCGCTGGCCGTACGCGAAGACGCAGGCGTTCGCCTGGACGACAGCTCCAGTATCCATGGCATCAACCGGCTGCCCCATAGCAGCGTCCTGCAGGTCGTTATGGAGGGCCGCCAGGCCCGGATCGAACGTGGCACGGCGCAAGACCATCTGGCGGCGCAAAGCGCACGGTACACCGATCCGCTGCTGGCTGGTCAGGCGCAGATCGCCGCGCTACAGCAGAGCATCACCGACCATCTGCGGCGGCCCGGCAAGGTGGCCGCGCTGGTCTCGGGTGGCGTCGACTCCGGGCTGGTAGCCGCGCTGCTCGCCGCCCAGTGCCCGAACTTCGAAGCCTTCAGCATCGGTACGCCCTGGGGTAACGAGTTCGATGACGCCCAGCAGTTGGCGGACGCACTGGGTCGCCCGCTGAACCGTGTCGAGCTCGATCCGCAATCGATCCTCCTGGCACTGCCCCAGACCATCCGCGCCTTCGGTCACCCTCAGGCCGTGGCCGTGGAGATCGGCGTGGCGATCACCGCATTCTGCCGCCAGTTGGAAGAGGGTCGGCTGATTTTCACCGGCTACGGTTCGGACCTGATCAACTCGGGGCTCGCCACCGGTGACGGCCTGGCCGACGACATTCGCAGCAGTATCGCCATCGAGGTCAACAAGACCCGCTATTCAAGCGAACTGACCAGTCTCGCCGCCCAGTCCTGCGGCAGCGAACTGACCCATCCCTATTGGGACCCGTCGGTGCTGCGCACGGCGCTGGACACCTGCCCTTCAGTGAAAACCGCCCGCGGCCGCGAAAAAGGCCACCTGCGCCTGGCCGCCGAGCAATGGCTACCCTCGGAGGCCGCCTGGCGCAAGAAGACCGCCATCCACCATGGCAACGGATTGGGCACCGCCCTGGCGCAATTCATCGATACCACCACTGGCCAGCCCAACAGTGCCGCGGCGCTGTATCGGCAGATCCTGGTCACCCTACTGGATCAGGCGGTACGTGCCCCGCTGGCGCCGCTGGAGGCGCAAGAAGTACTCGACCGCTCACTGCAATCACTTGCCCGTCATCGCTGAAGGAACAGTCCTTGAACTCACTCACCAGCACACGAAACCTGCGTGGCCCCTCTCTCACCGCTTCCGGCCTGGGCATTCACCTGCCGGACGGAACGCCCCTGAACGCCGTTCGTCAGGCCGTGCTCGACCACGGCGTGACCCTGCTGCAGAACCTTGAGCTCGACACCCACGGCTTCCGGCAGTTCGTGGAAAGCCTGGGCGACAAAGTGTCCTACGCCGAGGACCAGGCCAAGGTCGGCTACGGCTTCGCCGACATCCTCAACCTCGACGGCACCCACGACAAGGAAAAGGTCATCACCGGTCGTGGCAGCCTGCCGCTGCATACCGACGGCATCCTGCTCGGCACGCAAGTCGATCTGATCATCCTGTATGCCGCCGAAGTCAGGAATATCGAAGAGGACGGCGCGACCGTGGTGTGTGACCAACTCGCGGCCTGGAATGACATGCCGGCATCGCTGCGTGAGCCACTGCTGCATGGCGAGCTCGACTACCTGGCTTTCGAGCGCGGTTACTTTGCCACGGTGCCCGAGGGCTGGTACCCCATCTCCACCTTCCGCGACTACGGCCGCATCCGTTCGCTCAATCTCGCCCTGCCGTTCGCCAGCGACGCCAAGGCCAGTTGGGACGTGCGCGTGCCGGGGCTGAGCGAACAGGCGTCTGCCGCCTGGTTCGCGGCGCTGGAACAGCACCTGACCGCCGCCCCTTACCTGTACAGCCACCGCTGGCGCAAGGGCGACCTGCTGATCATCGACAACCAGCGCACGCTGCACGGCCGACGCGGGCTTCTGCCCAATACCTGCCGCAAGCTTCTACGGGGCCAGGTGACGTTCGAAACCATCGCCTCGGCGCCAGGCGCCAAGCGGGCGAGTGCCTGAGGGTGTGCACGATTATTGCCGCCGTGGGCCTCTCACGACAATGGCCCGTGCTGCTGGCGATGGTGCGCGACGAATCGGTCGAACGACCATGGGAGGCTCCTGCGGCGCACTGGGCCGAGCATCATCCCGAGGTCATCGGCGGCCTGGACCGGCAGTCCGGTGGCACCTGGCTGGCACTGGCCCGTGACAGCCACCGCGCCAGCTTCCTGGTCAACCGCACCGAGCGCATAGTCGGCGAACCTCGCAGCCGTGGCGACCTGCCCCTGATCGCCTTGCAAGCCCCCGAACGGCATTGGGACGCTGCCGAGCTGAGTCAGTACAGCGGGTTCATCCTCGGGCTGGCCGATGCCCATGGCCTGCTGCTCCATGAATGGGACACCCGCACATTGCGTTCGATGCGCCTGGGCAAGGGCCTGCACGGTCTGTGCTATCGGGGTATCGGCGAGGACCACCCGCGCCTGGCCCGACACCTCCCCCTGTTCGCCGCCAGCCCCCTGCCCCAGCCCAACGCGACGGCATCCGCCGAACAGGCCTGGGGCCAGTGGCTGGCGGTGC
>NZ_AQOH01000040.1 GCF_000364705.1 Pseudomonas fuscovaginae SE-1
TACGACTGCTTCGCAGCCGAACGGGGGCAAGCCCCCTCGCCACAAGAGCACGCCCATCGCCTGCCAGCATCCTTGTCACAACCAGGTGCAGGGCTTTCACCAGCCTGTCTATGAACCCTTGCAAGACCAGAGGTCTTTGGGAGCTTCACCATGTTGAACACCCTTCTTCCCATCCTGCTGTTCGCCGCCCTGGGCCTCGCTGTCCTCGGCGCGCTGCGGCGGGTTGCCATGTGGCGCCGCGGCCGACCGTCGAAAGTCGACCTGATCGGCGGCCTGTTCGCCATGCCCAAGCGCTACATGGTCGATCTGCACCATGTGGTGGCGCGGGACAAATACATCGCCAATACCCACGTCGCCACGGCCGGTGGCGCGGTGGCGTCGATCATCCTCGCCTTGCTGGTGCACGGTTTCGGCCTGCACAACCGCATTCTCGGCTATGCCCTGCTGCTGATGTCGGCGGTGATGTTCGTCGGCGCGATCTTCGTCTACCGGCGTCGGCGCAATCCGCCGTCGCGGCTGTCGAAAGGCCCGTGGATGCGCCTGCCGAAAAGCCTGCTGGCGTTCTCGGGCTCGTTCTTCCTGGTGACCCTGCCGGTGGCCGGTATCCTGCCGGAAGATTTCGGCGGCTGGGTGCTGGCAGTGATCCTCGGCCTCGGTGTGCTGTGGGGCGTGTCCGAGCTGTTCTTCGGCATGACCTGGGGTGGGCCGATGAAACATGCCTTCGCCGGTGCCCTGCACCTGGCCTGGCACCGCCGCGCCGAACGCTTCGGCGGCGGCCGCTCCACCGGCCTCAAGCCGCTGGACCTGAACGATCCACAGGCGCCCCTGGGGGTGGAAAAACCCAAGGACTTCACCTGGAACCAGCTGCTGGGCTTCGATGCCTGCGTGCAGTGCGGCAAGTGCGAGGCGGCCTGCCCGGCGTTCGCCGCCGGCCAGCCGCTGAACCCGAAAAAACTGATCCAGGACATGGTCGTCGGCCTGGCCGGCGGCAGCGATGCAAAGTTCGCCGGCAGCCCGTATCCGGGCAAGCCGATCGGCGAGCACTCGGGCAACCCGCACCAGCCGATCGTCAATGGCCTGGTGGATGCCGAGACCTTGTGGTCGTGCACCACCTGCCGCGCCTGCGTCGAGGAATGCCCGATGATGATCGAGCACGTCGATGCCATCGTCGACATGCGCCGGCACCTGACCCTGGAAAAGGGCGCGACGCCGAACAAGGGCGCCGAAGTCCTGGAAAACCTGATCGCCACCGACAACCCGGGCGGTTTCGCTCCCGGTGGTCGCCTGAACTGGGCGGCCGACCTGAACCTCGCCGTGCTCGCCGAGAAGAAGAGCACCGACGTGCTGTTCTGGGTCGGCGACGGTGCCTTCGACATGCGCAACCAGCGCACCCTGCGGGCCTTCGTCAAGGTGCTGAAGGCGGCTGGCGTCGACTTCGCCGTGCTCGGCCTGGAAGAGCGCGACAGCGGCGACGTCGCTCGTCGCCTGGGCGACGAGGCGACCTTCCAACTGTTGGCCAAGCGCAATATCCAGACCCTGGCCCAGTACAGCTTCAAGCGCATCGTCACCTGCGACCCACACAGCTTCCACGTGCTGAAGAACGAGTACGGTGCCTTTGGCGGCAACTACCGGGTGCAGCACCACAGTACCTACATGGCCGAACTGATCGGTGCCGGTGCCCTGAACATCGGCCAGCACAAGGGCAACAGCGTGACTTATCACGATCCGTGCTACCTGGGCCGCTACAACGGCGAGTACGAGGCGCCACGCGAGGTCTTGCGTGCCCTCGGGATCGAGGTCAAGGAAATGCAGCGTTCCGGCTTCCGTTCGCGTTGCTGCGGCGGTGGCGGCGGCGCGCCGATCACCGACATTCCCGGCAAGCAGCGGATCCCCGACATGCGCATGGAGGATATCCGCGAGACCGGCGCCGAGCTGGTGGCCGTGGGTTGCCCACAATGCACGGCGATGCTCGAGGGTGTGGTCGAGCCCCGGCCGATGATCAAGGACCTGGCCGAACTGGTCGCCGACGCGCTGCTCGAAGAGGCACAGCCGAGCAAGGCGGCGCCCAAGCGTGAACCCGCGGAGGTGCATTGATGAGCGATATTATCCGTCGCGACCCGCGTGCCGAGTGGATCGCCCGCAACCGCCTGCATCCGCTGCATGCGGCGATGCAGCCGGTACAACACAGCTGGATGGGCCCCAACGGGATCATCCGCAAGAACCCCCATGGCGTCGGTTTCATCGGCCCCAACGGTATCAAGCGCATCGACCGCAGTGGCGCCCAGCAGGGCGGTACCACCAAGCGTTCGGCCAGCGTCGAAGTGCAACTGCCGCTGCACCAGGTCGCGCAGCCGGCCTTCCACATCTGCGTGGTGCCGGACATGGTCGGCGGCCGCCTGAGCAGTCACGACCGCGACCTGCTCGGCCTGGCCCACCAGTTGGCTGGCCAGGACGGCGCGGTGCTGGCCGTGGTCTTTGGCGAGCACAAGGAAAGCACGTTCGAGACCGCTGGCGTCGACCGCCTGCTGGTGCTCGAGGGCGACGAGTTCAGCGGTTATTCACCGGAGCAACGGGTCCAGGGCCTGCGGGCTGTGGATAACCAGTTCGATCCACGCCACTGGCTGCTGCCGGACAGCCGCAGCGGTGGTGGCGAACTGGGCCGGCGTTTCGCCGCGAGCCTGGGCGAACGCCCGGCCACGCGGGTCTGGCAGGTCAAGGATGGCGAGTGCATCGGCCGCGCCGGTGCTGGCCTGCAGGATCTGGCGCGGCCGCTGGCGCGGGTGATCCTGGCCGCGGCCGAGTGTGCCGAACCGGTCAGCGAAACCCGTCACGAAGCCTTGCCCGTGGAGTTGTCCACAGGCATCGCCCGCAGCCTGCCACGCATCGAGGATCTGGGGGCGGTGGCGGTGGATCCGGCGGCGATTCCCATGGCCGAGGCCGAGTTCATCTTCTCCGGCGGCAACGGCGTCCAGGACTGGCCGCTGTTCCACGAAACGGCGGCGGCGCTGGGCGCTACCGAAGGCGCTTCGCGGGTGGCGGTGGACGATGGCTTCATGACCCGCGACCGTCAGGTCGGGGCCAGTGGTACCTGGGTCACGGCGCGGGTGTATGTCGCCGTGGGGATTTCCGGGGCGATCCAGCACCTGCAGGGCATCGGTGCCTGCGACAAGGTGGTGGCGATCAACCTCGACCCGGGCTGCGACATGATCAAGCGCGCCGACCTGTCGGTGATCGGCGACAGCAACGAGATCTGCCGCGCCCTGATCGCCGCGGTGACGGCATATCGCAACGGCGCCAAGCGCGATGCGGCTTAAGGTGGGGATGAACGCATGAGCACGAATGTAATCAGCCTGGTCTCGATCGGTGCCCACCCGACCTCCGGTCGCGCCCGGCGCGCCGAGCAGGATGCCCGGGCGGTGGAGCTGGGCTTGCAACTGGCTGGGGATAACTTGCAGGTGGTGCATGCCGGCGATGTTGCCGAGCCAGCGCTGCGTGCCTACCTGGGCATGGGCCTGTCCGAGATGCGCGTGCTCGAGCAGCCGGCCGGCGCCGATGCGTTGCCGGTGCTGACCGATTACCTGCGCGATGTCGGTGCCCAGGTGGTGCTCACTGGCAGCCAGGCGGAAACCGGCGAGGGCTCGGGAATGCTGCCGTTCCTGCTGGCGGAGAACCTCGGTTGGCCGTTGGTGGTGGGGCTGGCCGAGGTCGAGTCGATTGGCAGCGGCGTGGCCCAGGTGCTGCAGGCCTTGCCTCGCGGTCAGCGGCGTCGGTTGAAGGTGCGCCTGCCGTTTCTCGCCACGGTGGACAACGCCGCGCCCAAGCCACGGCAGAGCGCCTATGGTCCGGCACAGCGTGGGGTGTTGCACGCCGAGGAGGTCGAGGTACTGGAGGACGAACTGTTCGCCAGCGCGCAACTGCAACCGGCCAAGCCACGGCCCAAGCGCCTCAAGGTGATCAAGGCCAAGAGCGGTGCCGACCGCATGAAGGCGGCCACGGCCAAGGCCAGTGGTGGTGGCGGGCAGGTGCTCAAGGGCGTCAGTGCCGAGGCGGGGGCCGAGGCGATCCTCAAGTTGCTGATTGAAGAAGGCGTAGTGCGCTAATGCCTCGTCTGCGGCATTCCTGAAACCGAGCGCGAACTCGTGGCGAGCGGGCTTGCCCGCGCTGGGGCGCGAAGCGGCCCTGGAGCGATTGCCCCCGTTCTATCGGATGTCCCGCGTGGGCCTCTTTTGCGACTGCTGCGCAGCCGAACGCGGGCAAGCCCGCTCACCACAGTACCCGCCACTGCCGGGCTAGGGTGTTGGTGGTGGTGCCGGCGCGGTTACGGCCGGCGGCTCTGCCGGCTTGGGCAGCGGCGATTCCATCACCGGTTGTTCCACCGGTGCCGGCAGCGGCTGCCAGTTTTCGTTCGCCCGGGGTATCGCCAACGGCGGCGGGATGTTGCTGGCGGCGCCACCACTGGTCTTCATGTTCAGGTTCTGGCTGTTGCGCAGCACCATGCCCTCGGTCGAGCTGCGGGCCTCGGTGCCGCTGTTGAAGGTGCTGACCTGGGACGCCGGCAATTCCAGGTTGCGTTCGATCCGCGGGGTGATGAGCAGGATGATCTCGCTCTTGCCCAGCTCCGTGCGGCGGGTGCCGAAGATCGTCCGGCCCAGCGCCGGCAGCCGGCTGAGGCCCGGCAGCCCCAAGCCTTCCTCGACATCGGCGGTACGGATCAGCCCGGCCACCACCTGGGTCTCGTTGTTGCGTGCGGTCAGGGTGGTACTGGTCGAGCGTGAACCCAGCTCGAAGGTCGCCGGCTGCTCGGCGGTGCCTTCGTTGCGCTTGGTGATATGGCTCATGTCGATCAGCATCTGGAGGTTGATCTCGTCGTTCAGGCTGATGTTCGGCTGCACCTGGATGCTCAAGCCGACGTCCTGGTAGGACACCGACGAAGTCGTCACCTGATTGACGGTGGTGGTGGTGATCACCGGGATCTTGTCGCCGATCTTGATCTCGGCTTTCTCGCGGTTCTTCACCCGGATGCGTGGGTTGGCCAGGGTCACCGTATTGCCGCTGCGCTGCAGCAGGTTGAGCTTGGCTTCCAGGCTGCCGACGGTGAGCTGGCGGTTGGCGGCGTCGCTGCCCGGTAGCGAGACGCCGATGGCGCCAGGGTAGTTGATCCCCAGGTTCTGCTCGTCCACCAGGCTGACCTCCATCACCTGGATGTCGATGGTCACCTCCGAATCCGCCAGATCGATGGCCTGTACCAGTTTTTCCACCGCACTCAGGGCTTCCGGCGCATCGCGTACGATCACCGCACTGAGGCGTTCGTCCACCAGCACTTCCCGGGGCTTGAGCAACTGCTTGATCTCGGCCGCCGCCAGCTTGGGGTCGGCATGGCTGAGGTAAAAGGTGCGTACCGCCAGCTCACGGTATTCGCGCTCCTTGTCCGGCCTGGCCGGGTAGACCAGCACGGTGTCGGCGTTGAGCACCTTCATGTGTAACTGGTGGGTCGACAGCAGCAGGTTCAGCGCGTCCTCGGCGGTGGTGCGCGAGGCCGAGATGCTGGCGGCGGCGTTCGGGTTGACGTCCTTGTCGATGACGAAGTTGATTCCCGACAGCCTGGCGATGGTCTCGAAGATGGTGGTCAGGCTTTGCGAGCTGAAGTGCAGGCTGACCGGCTTTTTCATTGCCGCGCTCAGTTGCGGCTTGAGGCTGTCGACGCTGACCAGCGTGCGTGTCAGGCTGTCGCGCAGGTCCAGGGCTTCGCGGTAGTTGGGCTGCTGCACGATGATCTGGCGGATGATCGCCAGCGCTTCCTTCGGATTGCTCTCGCGCAGGGCCGTGGCCCGCGCCAGTTGCGGGCGCAGCCGCGCCAGGTTCTCGATGTTGCGGATCTCCTGGCTGGCGCCGAGGTTGCCGGGGTCGTAGCGCAGGATCTGGCGCATCGCCGCGATGGCGCCGGCATCATCGTTGCGCGTCAGGGCCTCGGCGGACTGGCGACTGTAGTGGTCGACCAGTTGTTCGGTGCGGTTGAACAGCGCCGCGCGCAACCGCACGTCGTCCGGGTGCTCCTTCAGCGCCGCGCGCAACACATCCACGGCGCGGGTGATGTCGCCCTCCAGGCGCGGCAGCTCGCTGTCGTCGAGTGGCCCGCGTGACTGGCAGGCGCCCAGGCCGATGAGCAGCAGGGCCAGCCAGGGCCGGAAAGATTTCGACATGATCGTTCTCCTGGCGGTGGCGTCCATGCTCAGGGGGTATCCAGGCGCAGGGTGGTGACCTGGCGCAGCGGCAGGTAGGTCAGCACCACCTGGGTGTCGGTCAGCTTGTCCAGGCGGTAGTCCTTGTCGAACGTCGCGCCGGGGCGGATATGTCCGGCCAGCGAGCAGCGCTGGCACAGGGTGTAGCGCACACCGCCCTGGCGTTGCAGCACGACGATCTTCGACTGCCCGAGGTAGCGCCACTGCGCGCTGACGCTGAAGGGCATCGGTGGCGCCTGCGGTGCGGCGGGGCTCGCCGGCTGCGCTGGCGGTGGCGGCGGCAGCCAGCTCTGGGCGGGAAACAGGTCGACCATGACGCCGGCGAGCGGTGTCGGGCTGTCGCCGGGTACCTGCTCGGCGGCGGGGCGGGGTGGCATTGCCGGCCGGGGCGGGCTCTCGGGTGCGGGAGCTCGCCGATCCTGCCAGAACACCCAGGCGCAGCCGACCAGCACCACGCCGAGCAGCACGCGCAGATGCATCGGCAGCTTCACTTGAGCACCGCCAGCAGGCTGAGGCGCAGACGGATCTCCAACTGCGCGCTGGCGATGTCCTGGCGTTGCAGGCTCAGGCTGTCGATCCGCAGCGCCGGTTGCCGGACCAGTTCGTCGAGGGCCTTGCGCAACGCCGGGTAACCGCCGTTCAGGGGGATGTCCAGGGCCAGCCGACGGGTCTGCTCATCGGTCTGGGAGACGTATTGGAAATTGGTCTGCAGCACGGCGAAGCCGTTGCCTTGCAGAATGGCCAGCAATGGTTCCAGGCGTGCTTCGAAGCTGTCGGTGCCGGGCAGGTGGCGCACGGCCCGTGGTTCTCTGGCATGCAGGTCCAGCGGCCGTTCGGCGATTCCGGCGCGGGCCTGCTCCAGGCGCAGGTCATTGTCGGCCAGGGCAGGCACGATCAGCCCCTGGCGGATCACCAGAGCCGTGACGATCAGCAGTGCGGCCAGGCCACCCCAGGTTCCCAGCAGGTCTCGTGTCCGGGCCAGGTGCCAATGCAGCAGGGCCTGGAGTCGTTCGGCGCTGGGCCATTGGCGCGGGTTCGGTGGCATCGGCTGGGCTCCCTAGTGCCTGGCGAGCTTGAACTTGACGGTCATCGGCAGCATCGGATCGCGGGTGTTGCGCGCGCTCTGTTGCAGGCTGACGCTGAGGCCGCTGTCGCTCTTGAGGCGTTCGATGAATTGCAGGCTGCCGTCCAGGCGCTGGCTTTCCAGTTCCAGGCTGAGCTCCTGGGCGGTGGTGTCGACCTCCAGGCGCAGCAGAGCCACGTCCGGTGTCCAGGCCCGGCCGAGAGCATCGAGCAGGGCGAACGGCGTGGCCCTCTGGCGGTCGAAGGCTTCCAGTTGTTTCTGCTGCTGGGGCGAGGTGTGCAGGGCTGCCTGCAGGCGGTTCTCCTGTTCGATCGCCAGGGCGTTGAACTGCCGTTCGACCTGATCCGCCTCGGCCTGACGGAGCTGCAACTGCTGCCAGTCCTGCCACAGCAGCAGCCACAGCCCGGCCGCGACGACGCCCAGCAGCGTCAACAGCCAGGGCCGGGCGATGCCGCCGCGCAGCTCGAGCGTCGGCGCTGGCGGGCGCTGCCAGCGCTGCCGCAGGCGTGCGAGC
>NZ_AQOH01000041.1 GCF_000364705.1 Pseudomonas fuscovaginae SE-1
CGGTTCATCGGGCCTGCTCCGCCAGCCATGGATGCAGCGGCCCGAGCCAGCGCCAGGGGGATGCCGGGTCTGGCCCCGGGGCGACGATCAGGGTGTCGCGCTCTTCGACATCGCAAAGCACATCGATCCTCAGCAGCGCCTCGGGCAGGGCGGTCCGTTGGGCCACCGACAGCACGCAAACCTGTTCCATCCGACCCTGTCGGCCAAACAGGCAACTCACGGCGGCGGCCTCGTGGACAGCGAAGCGGTAGTCCGGGGGCAATTGCCGCCAATGGCGGCGCAGGGCATCGACCAGCAAGGGGGTACAACCGCCGAGCGGCAGGCGGTGGGCACGTAGCAACGCCTTGAGCGCATCCAGCCAATCCCGACTGACCGCCGCCGCCAGACGCGGCTGGCCGAAGGGTGCCGGGTCGACGGCGACCTGCCAGCGGCCGGGATCGAGATCGCCTTGCTGGCTGAACAGCGCCAGGGCGAAGCCTTGCCAGTCGAGGTCGCTGTACAGGCCCTCCTGCCAGGGCAGCAGTTGATAGTGCACATGGGGATAACCCAGCAGCAGGCGGGCCCGCTCCAGGTAGCCGAGCCGGCTGCGCGGCGCCCGCTCCAGAAGGCTGGCGACCGCACCCAGTGCCTCGCCGTGTTCCCGCCCCTGCCAGAGCGGGCCGTTCGGCCAGCGTGGGCGTGCGGCCCAATGCACCTCGTCGTGGGCCAGGAGCAGCACATGGTCAATAAAGAGAGAGGACACGGTGGACCTCCTGCAATGTGGTGTGCCCGGCGGCGGCGCTCGCCATGGCGATGTCGCGCATGAAGCGATGCCCCGACTGCCCGGCCAACTCGCGCAGGGCGGCGGCCGAGCGGCGTTGCAACAGGCCTTCCTTGAGCGCATCGGTCAGGGTCAGCACCTCGGCCAGGGCCAGTCGGCCGCGGTAGCCGGTGTGCCGGCAGGCCTCGCAGCCCTGGCCGACACGGTAGTGGCCGACCGTCGCGGCCGTTGGCAGGCGGGCCAGTCGCAGCAGTTGCGGGTCGGGTTCGCAGGCCACCGCGCACTCGCTGCAGACCCGCCGCAGCAGCCGCTGGGCGACCACGCCATTGAGCGCCTCGACGAAACTGGCCGGCTCCACCCCCAGGTAGTTGAAGCGCTCCAGGACGCTGAAGGCGCTGTTGGCGTGCACCGAGGACAGCACCAGGTGGCCGGTCAGCGCCGCCTGCACGGCGATGCCGGCGGTCTCGCCGTCGCGGATCTCGCCGACCAGGATGGTGTCCGGGTCGTGACGCAGGATCGAGCGCAGGCCGCGGGCGAAGGTCAGGCCCTTGCGATCGTTCACCGGGATCTGCAGCACGCCGGGCAGTTCGTACTCCACCGGATCCTCGATGGTGATGATCTTCTTCTCGCCGCTATTGGTTTCCGAAAGCGCGGCGTACAGGGTGGTGGATTTGCCGCTGCCGGTGGGGCCGGTGACCAGCAGCAGGCCGTAGGGCTCGCCGGCCAACTGGCGGATGCGGGTGATCGCCTCCTCGTCCAGGCCAAGGCCGGCCAGGCTCAGGGCCTCGCCGCGCTGGGACTTGTCCAGCACCCGTAACACCGCGTCCTCGCCGTGGATGCTGGGCATGATGGAGACCCGGAAATCCACGTCGCGCTGCTGGATGCGGGCCTTGAAGCGACCGTCCTGGGGAATGCGCCGTTCGCCGATGTCCAGCCCGGACAGCACCTTGAGCCGCGACAGTGCCTGTTCGGCGCTGTCGAGCCCGGCGCTCTGGCCGATCTGTTGCAGGACGCCGTCGATGCGGTACTTGATCACCAGGCCTTCCGGGGTGCTCTCGACATGGATGTCGCTGGCGCGGCTCTGCAACGCGTCAAACAGTATCGAGTTGACCAGCCGCACCACCGGGTTTTCATCGCGGGCCAGGCTGCTCAGGGATATCTCCGGAATCGCCTCGGCGACCCGCGCGTCCTCGTCGTCGCCGGCGAACGGTTCCATGACCCGCTGACGGGCCTCGGCCTTCTTCAACTGCGTCTCGACCACCCCGGGCAGGCTCATCGCCAGGGGCAGCGCGGCCAGTTCGGCGTGGGCCTGCAGCCACTGGCGCGCGTCGAGGGAAAACGGTGCGCCGAGCACCAGGCAGGGCTGGCCGTCGACCTCCAGCGGCAGTATCCGCCGGCCCAGGGCCTGGGGCAGGGCGAGCAGGTCGAAGCGCTGTCGGGCATCGAGTTGTGCGGCGTTCAGTGGCCTCAGACCGAGCAGTTCGGCGACGTCGTCCAGCTGCTCCGGCGCCTGTTCCAGCAGGCGTTGCAGGTACTGCGACAACGGGATTCGCTCCTGTCGTGCCTGCTGCTGCCAGTGCTGGCGGAGTGTGTCCATCGTGCTACCCCTGGATGGAGCCGGCCAGTTCGAAGATCGGCATGTACAACAGGAACACGATCAGCCCGATCAGGCCGCCGACCACCAGCATCAGCAGCGGCTCGAAGACCTTGCTGAACAGTTCGATGGCGCGCTCCAGCGCTTCGTCGTGGAACTGCGCGATGCGCTCGCACATGGCCGCCAGTTCGCCGCTCTGTTCGCCGACCCGCAACAGGCGCTCGGCCACCGGCGTGGTCAACTGGTGCCGGGCCAGGGTGGTGGAGAGCGGCTGGCCGGCGCGGATGTCGACCAGGCTGCGCCGCAGATCGCCCTGGCGTTCGGCCGGCAGCAGTGCACCGGCCATTTCCAGCGCCGACACGGCGGGCATGCCGCCCATCAGCAGCATGCCGGCGGTGCGGTAGAAGCGCGCGAGGATGAACAGGGTCCGCTGGGCGCCGAGGCTGGGGATTTTCCATAACTGGGTCATCAGCCCCTGCCTGACCGCGGGGTGGCGCAGCAGCAGGAGCAGTGCGGCGATCAGTGCCAGCATGGCGACCAGCAGCAGGCCGCCCTGCTGCTCGACCCGTTCGCCCCACCAGACCATCAAGCGCGCGGTCGCCGGCAGTTCGCTCATCGCATCGAACACCGAGGCGAAGCGCGGGATCACGAAAAACAGCAGGAACAACAGGATCAGCGCGCCAACCCCGAGCACCACCAGCGGATACATCAGCGCACTGCCGACGCGCTTCTTCACCGCTTCGAGGTGGGACTCGAAGTGGTGGTAACGCCTTAGCGCCACCGCCAGTTGCCCGCTGTGTTCGGAGGAGGCGGCGGTGGCCACCAGCAGTTGTGGGAAGATCGCCGGTCGCGCCTGCATCGCCCGGGAAAAGCTGTGGCCCTGGTACATCGAGTCCAGCAGTTCGCCCAGTACCTGGCGGTTGACCCCCGGCGTGGCCTTGTCACGCAGGGTTTCCACCGACTCCACCAGCACCAGCCCGGCATCGAGCAACACCACCAGTTCCTGGATGAACAGGTTCAGGGCAAAGCGCGCGCCGCGTCCCGGCCACTGGAACTCGCGAAGTTGGCGCAGTGACACGACCTGGGCATCGTGCAACTGGCGACGGGCTTCGGCGAGGTCGGCCGCCTGCAGCCGCAGATGGCGCAACTGGCCCTGGCGGATGACCCGTGCCTCGAACTGTTTCATGACCGGCTTCCGTTGCCCAGGGCGATAGCCCGACGCCGTTCCAGCAGGTCGGCGTAGTACGCCCACACCTGCCGGGCATAATGCTCGCGGCGGGTCTTGCGTTCGCTGGCGGTACCGGCGTTGTAGGCACCCACGGCCTGCCAGCCGTAGCCCAACTGCTGGACGAGGCGGGCGAGAATCCAGGCTCCGGCCATCACGCTGGTACAGGGTTCTTCCTGCAGGTTGCGCTCGGCGATGCCGAAGGCGGCGAGGGTCGGCAGATGGCGGCTGTTGATCTGCATCAGGCCGATGTCCCGGCTGCCATCACGGTTGTCGTGGCGCGCCCGGGGATCGAGCCCAGACTCGACCTGGGCGATGGCGTAGAGCAGCAGCGGGTCGATGCGGTAGCGCTCACCGGCGTCCTGGAAACAGTTGGCCAGGCCACCGGTCACGCTGAACAGGGTCGCCAGGGCGAGCAGGGCGGCGAGTGGCGGGTGCATGTTCAGGCCCTCCGCACGGCTTCAGAAGCCATACACGATGTCGGCGGCGGTACCATCGCCACCGGCCCTGCCATCACGGCCCAGCGAAATGATTTCGACCTCGTGGCCGGCACCGGGGTTCTTGAAAACGTAGGGGTTGTTCCACGGGTCGGCCGGTACGCTCTTGGCCAGGTACGGGCCATGCCAGCCCGGCTCGCCGGCCGGCCGTTCGACCAGCACGTTCAGACCCTGGGGCTCGCCGGGGTAGTGGCCGTTGTCCAGGCGGTACTGGTGCAAGGCGTCGGCCAGGGATTTCATCTGGCCCTTGGCGGTCTGGACCTTGGCCAGTTCGAGGCGATCGAACATCTTCGGCCCGACATAGCCGGCCAGCAGGGCAATGATCAGCAGGACCACCAGCAGTTCGAGCAGGGTGAAGCCGCGTGGGAGCGGTGCAGGGCGAAGCGGCGCGAAACCGTTCATGGGGGCCTCGACTGATGCGGACAGGAACGCGGTTACGGCTAACCTTCTTCCGGCCCTACATCAGGTGGGCACCACCGGCAGGTACACGTTGAACATGTCTTTGGGTGAATGACTGTATCTAACTCTAGTTCAAACCCCAGAAGCGCAAGGGCACACGGCTTATACCTCTTCACTATCAGGCGGCCGACCGATGCGCTTGCCGGGACATATGACGCTGCCCAACCACGGCAGCGTCATGCTCAGGGGACAGGGCGGGCTCAGAGCTTTTCCCAGGCTTCCTGCCAATGGACACCGGATCCCGGCGCGTAGGCCCAGGCCGCGCCGGCGCACCAGGCGGTATAGGGCCATGGCTTGCACTTGTAGTTGCCCCCGGCGTTGCTGACGATGTCGCCGGCCTTGTAGTTTTCGCCTTCCTTGTAGGCCGGATAATCGCCACCGCCGGACCCGGGCATCGCCGTCAGGCTCTGTTCGACTTCGCCACGCTTGCGGTTGGCGTCGTCCAGGACGGTCAGGCGCAGCGTGGTGGTCGAGGGCGTGGTGGTGACCGGCGCGGTGATGCTGAAGCTTTCCTGGATATTGCTGCCATAGCTCCAGCCGTGCGCCGGTGTCATCGACCAGGCATATCGCAATGGCGTGCCGTTGTAGGAGGTGGATCGCCTGCCACTCATGGTGAAGCGTTCACCCGCCTTGACCTCGGTTGGCCCGTCGATCACCGCCACGGGCGGCCGCTCATCGATCGGCCCGGGTACCTCACCACCAGCGGTGTCGACGGACATCTGCGTGGAGTTGCGGGCATCGCTGAGGTAGTTGAAGTTCTTGTAGACATCGCTGCTGTCGAAGACGATGTCGCCGTTGTCGTTGCGGTTGACCCCGACCCGGATCACGTCGCGGTTGCTGGCCAACTGCTCCGCCAACTGTTTGCCCCAGACCGCCGGCGCCTGATTGCTGGCCGTTATCGGCAACTTCAGGTCGACCACCTCGCTGACTTCGCGATCATGGCCGAAGACCCGATAGTGCACGGTGTCCCCGGGTTTCGGATCGATCCCGTTACCGTCGATGAAGACCTTCTCCTTGAACCACGGCGATGGTTGCGGCATGCCACCGAAGGTGATGTCGCTGCAGCCATAGAAACCTTCACCCACCGGATCGCGACGTTGCCACCAGGTGAAGAGCACGGCATTGCCGGTACGGCCGGGTGGTACCCGCACCTGGAACTGGAAGAAGCCGGTGGCGTCGCTGATCAGCGGGGGCTTGTTGCCCCAGTCCTTGCGGGCCTGGGTCAGTTCCTCGGTGTGCACCAGTTGCAGGTCGTCCCAGCGCAGGGGGCGCAGGGTGCTGTCATAGTCGGCGTTGCTCAGGTAGATCCTGACGAAGCTTGGCACATGGGCCGCCGTGGTAATCAGGCGTACGGCGATATTGCCGCTGGCGTCGGGCTTGACTTCGGTCCTGGTCCACTCCGGCATCGCCAGGTTCAGCACATCCATGCCCGGGCGATTCACCGAACAGATCTTGCCGTCGGGGACCTGCGTCTTGAGGAAGGCCTCGCCGCCGTCGGCATCGTTGTAGCGGCCGCCAATGTCGCGGTTGACTTCATTCCACTGGGTCGCGGCGTGGATCATCTGCCCGGCATGGCCGGGGGCGGTTACCGCGCGCCGACAGCCCTCGTCCTTCATCTTGTCGGCGGAGCCCCAGTAGTCGGCGTAGCCGCGGCACAGCGTCTGTCGGGAAACCGGGCTGTCCACCGCGCCATGGGCCCAGCCCAGCGCGGGGACCGCCAGGAGTGCCGCCAGTGCCCCGCTGAGCAGCGGGTGTGGCGGGAAAGGTCGTCTGTTCATGGTTCAGTCTCTATTCGAATTGGAAAAACGCCCCGAACCGGTCGAGGCCTGGTTTTCACTCAACGACTGACTGGGTGACCTGGCATGCGCACCTCCCACGTAGGTCCTACGTTCCTTTTGGAGGGTTACTCTGTCCAGGCCGGTACAGAAACTGCCACCCCTGATAACTGCCTTGCCCGCTGAAACTTTCCTGGCCATTGCGGAAGTTGCCCTGCTTGAGCGGCTCTCCCGGCGCCTGGCTGAACACGCCCATGACGGTCTCGCCGGGGCCGGCGATGATGCCCCACTCGACACCGGGCTGCAGCGGGTCGCGGTAGACCCGTCGCAGGTAGCGCCGCACTGTCGGCTGGCGGCGGTCCAGCAGCAGGTCGTCGAGGGACTTCGGGTACTGCTGGCCCACCTCGTAGTAGCGGCCGATGGCCCGGCGGATCTCCTCGCCCTGGGCCAGCAACTGCGCCTCGCGCTCGCGGCGCAGCAGGGTCGACCAGAGCGTTCCGGTCTCCAGCATGAGTACGGCGATGACCGCCACCGCCACCAGCAGGCCGATGAATACCGCGCCTCGCGGCCCGCGGATAACTGCGCGATCACCAACTGCCATAGTCCGTCCCATCCACCGCGCGTCCGGGCGCGCCGCTGTGCACGTCGCCGATGCCGCTGTCCTCTCCCCGTTGCAACTGCCAGGTGTCGTTGCGCCCAGTGCGCGGATCCCGCGGGACCTCGCGCAGGTAGCGGCCGCTGACCAGTTCTTCGAGGGACGCCGGGTTGCCGCCCTTGTCCTCCCGGTAGTGGTCCAGCGCCTGGCGGATCGATACCAGGTTGTGGCGCAACACGGTTTCCTGGGCCTTGGTGTGCTGGCGAAAGTACTGCGGCATCACCAGGGTCATCAGTGTGGCGATGATCGCCATCACCACCAGCAGTTCGATGAGAGTGAAGCCGGGGTGCCTACCAGGTGCTGTAGGGGCTGCCATTCAAGCCCTCCTTGTCGCTGCCCGACGAGACATCGAAGACGTCATCGCCTTCGGCCGGGTTCTCGGCACTGCTGCGATAGCTGCGCAGACGCCAGGTCTTTTCGGCGGGCTGGTCCGGGCAGTCGCAGAACGGATCACGGGGGATGCGCCGCAGGAAATGGATTTTTCCACCGGTGGGGTCGCGTTTATCGACGACGCCCTCGGTCAGCGCCGCCAGGGTCGGTGGATAACCGCTGGCGAGCAGGCCCTTGTCGACCCGGCCGTCCTCGGTGGCGTCCTTGTAGGCATCGATGGCGCGGCGGATTTCCCGCAACGAGCGTTGCAGGTCGGCTTCGCGTTCGCGCGTACCGACCAGGGCGGTCAGCGGATAGGCCACCGTCGCCAGGGTTGCCAGCAGAGCCAGGGTGAGCAGCAGCTCGATCAGGGTGAAACCGGCACCGGGCAGGCGACTGGGCGCTAGGGGAAACAGCGCAAGCGGCCACATGGGGATCGCACCATGCTGGATATCCTCGGGTAAATGCGTCAGGCCAAGACACCTTTACTGCAAGAACATGGCACGCTGTGCCAAGGAGTGTAGCTCAAAGTCCGACAGTGCCATTCAGGCCTTGTCGTGGGGCGATGGACACAAATGTCCACAGAGGCTGTTGGCCGATCTGTGGATAACGTGTTCGCGCATCGCTGCGGCCCGCTGAAATCAGCACCTGCAGCCGGTCGTACGAAAAATGATCAGTATAACCTACGGTTTCTATTGGCTTTTTCGTGTGGATAACGCGCCTGGGGTATTTACTTGAGTCCTGGTGTTTTCAACAAAGTCTGTTGGCGTCTTTGTGGATAACTTGTTCGCTATCCGACGAAGGCCTTATTCGGCAAGGCTTTCGATGGGTTGGTTAAAAAGTGATCTATTCGGCGGATTTCTTCGCTCCGAACCGGTGGGCGCTGTATTTTCTGCGGCTTTCAGCGGTTTTCCACAACGCCGTGACGATCTTCGCAAGTTGCGCACAAAGTCTGTTGGCCTTTCTGTGGATAAGATGTTTGCGATCGTCTACAGCCCACGGACCATGAGGTTTAGAGTGATTTGATCAAAAAACGATCAGTGCTCCGCGAAGTCGACCTTTTCGGATAAGTCACGGATTTTATTCAGATTCACCCAGTGACAAGGTGATGGAGAACGGCAGTTTCCCACATTTGCTGTGGGTCGCTCTGTGGATAAGTTGTTCGCCAAGCGCTACAGGCCCCGGTTTTCATCGTACCCAACGCTATAGATCAAATTTCGTACAGTTCTAATGTTGTTGATTGACACCCTATCGGTGAGCGTATTCACTAGTGGCATAAGGACACAACGCTATTCGTATCCATATCAGGTTCAGGGAGAACGCTTGATGGGTCGTCAATCTCACGCTTGTCCGTCGCCACTCCTCCATCGGCGTGCGGGATCCCGCACCGGCACCCTGATTCCCCCACGTATTCACCGCCACGCGGCCGATCAGCGCGCGCGTCTCCAGCGTCTGTTCCAGCCTGCCGTCGTCACTCGTTAGCACGCCGAGCCGGCGTGCGTGTTCGTCCGTTGCATCACCGTCTGTCCAGGTTGCGGCCACCGCAGAGTGGTCCGGCCTGGCCCCTGAGAGGAAATGAGCATGACTCGGATTTCGACATCCATCAGTGCAATCAAGGAGCATTACGACGTCATCGTGATCGGCTCCGGTTATGGCGGCGGTATTGCCGCTTCACGGCTGTCCCGTGCCGGAAAGCGTGTGTGCCTGCTCGAACGCGGGCGGGAGATCCGCCCTGGCGAATACCCCAACACCATGATCGCGGCGACGGAAGAATTGCAGGTCCATGACCCGGACGGGCATATCGGTTCGCGCACCGGTCTGTACGACCTGCACGTCAACGCCCAGCAGAACGTGGTGGTCGGCTGCGGTCTGGGCGGCACTTCGCTGATCAACGCCAACGTGTCGCTGGAGCCGACTCCGGAGGTTTTCTCCGATCCGCGCTGGCCCCAGGCAATACGCGACCATCGCGACACGCTGCTGGCCCAGGGCTATGCACGGGCGCGCGAGATGCTCAAGCCCAATCCCTATCCGGCCTCCGCCCCGTCCCTGGACAAGCTGGAAGCCAATCGCAAGTCGGCTGACTACCTGCAACAGAAGACGAATTTCTATACGCCGCCGATCAACGTGACCTTCGACCCGCTGCCCGACAACCTCAACCACGTCGGTGTCGAGCAACTGCCGTGCAACCAGTGTGGCGACTGCGTCTCGGGCTGTAACAACAAGGCCAAGAACACCACCCTGATGAACTACCTGCCGGACGCCTGGAACCATGGCGCGGAGATTTTCTGCCAGGCCGAGGTGCGTCATCTGGAACGCGACGGTGATGGCTGGATCGTGCACTTCCAGTACCTGGACAGCGGTCGCGAGAAGTTCTCGGCGCCGACCCTGTTCGTCAAGGCCGACATCGTCGTGCTGTCCGCCGGCACTCTGGGCTCCACGGAGATCCTGCTGCGTTCGCGCAACAAAGGCCTGTCGTTGTCCAACCAGCTCGGCGAGAACATGAGCGGCAACGGCGACATCCTCGGCTTCGGCCACAACTGCGGCCAGGCCATCAACGGCATCGGCTTCGGCAGCCACTCGGCCAAGGACCTGCAGCCGGTCGGTCCGTGCATCACCTCGATCATCGACATGCGCAACGATGGCGACTGGCGCAGCCACATGGTGATCGAGGAAGGCTCGATCCCGGGGGCCCTGGGCCGGCCGATGGTGCCGGCCATGGCCGGTTTCGCCGAACTGATCGGTGAGGCGACCGAGAAGGGCGTCAGCGCCGAACTGCATTACAAGGCCCGCGAGGCCGAGAGCTTCCTGCGCGGTCCGTACCATGGCGCGCTGCATAACATGCAGACCTACCTGATCATGAGCCATGACGATGGCAAGGGGCGCATGGTGCTCGATGACAAGGATCAGTTGCGCATCGACTGGCCGGGTGTGGGCGAGCAGGAGAACTTCAAGCTGGGCAACGAGCGCCTGCGCCAGTCGACCAAGGCCCTGGGTGGGGTCTGGGTGCCGAACCCGATCTGGACCCGGCTGCTGCGGCACAGCATCGTCTCGGTGCACCCGCTGGGTGGTTGCGTGATGGGCGAGGATGCCGGGCAGGGTGTGGTCAACCACAAGGGTCAGGTGTTCAGTGGCGCCAGTGGCAGCGAGGTGTACCCGGGGCTGTACGTGGCCGATGGCGCGGTGATCCCGACTTCCCTGGCGGTCAACCCGCTGTTGACCATTTCCGCGGTCAGCGAACGCAACATGAGCCTGCTGGCGGCCGACCGTGGCTGGGTCATCGACTACAGCCTGCCCTCGGCGCCGCGCAAGCCGGTGGCGCCGCCGACCCTCGGCGTGCAGTTCACCGAGACCATGAAGGGCTATTTTTCCAGGGATTTCACCCAGCCCCAGGGCACCGACCTCAAGGTCTACGAGGCGGCGGCGAAAAGCGGCCAGGCGCAGAACTCACCCATCGAGTTCACCCTGACGATCACCGCGAACGACCTCGACCGGATGATCAAGGAGCCCCAGCACGCCGCCACCCTGGTCGGCACGCTCAACGCCCCGGCGCTGTCACCGTATCCGCTGACCGCCAGCAACGGCGTGTTCAACCTGTTCGAGCAGTATGAGCAGCAGGTTGGCGTACGGCACATGAACTACGACATGAAGCTGACCGCCGAGGATGGTCGCGACTACTATTTCAGCGCTTTCAAGACCGTGCCCGAGGACCATGGCCTGCTCAATATCTGGCCGGACACCAGCACCCTCTATGTCACCCTCTACCAGGGCCCGGACAAGACCGGCCCGGTGATCGGCTCCGGGGTCATGCATATCAAGCCGGCCGACTTCGCCAAGCAGATGACCACCATGAAGGTGCTCAACGCGCGCAACGAGCGCGAGCGCATCGAGGCCCTGGCACGCTTCGGCAAGTTCTTCGCCGGGATTCTCTGGGAAAGCTACGGCGGGGTCTTCGCCGGCGACATCTACTTCAACCCGGATGCGCCGCCACGGCACAAGCGGCCGCTGGACGCGCCGGTGCCCACGGTGCATTTCTTCGAGACCGAGGATCGCGTGCAACTGCGCCTGACCCGCTACCAGGCCGGCAGCAAGGGCCCGGTGATGCTGGTGCACGGCCTCGGCGTGGGCTCGAACATCTTCTCCACCGACACCATCCAGACCAACCTGCTGGAGTATCTGTGCAAGCACGACTATGACGTCTGGCTGCTGGATTTCCGCGTCAGCATCCTGCTGCCGGCGAGCAAGCAGGAGTGCAATGGCGACCAGATCGCCCAGTACGACTTCAAGGCCGCCATCGCGCAGATCCGCGAAGCCACCGGCGCGGCGGACGTGCAGTGCGTGGTGCACTGCTACGGCGCCACGACGTTCTTCATGGCGCTGCTGGCCGGGTTGGAGCATGTGCGCTCGGTGGTCTGCTCGCAGATCGCCGCCGACACGGTGGTGGCCACGGCCACCGGGATCAAGGCCGGCCTGCACCTGCCAGGCGTGCTGGATGCGGTGGGGATCAAGTCGCTGACCGCCTATGCCGACACCAAGGAAAGCTGGTTCAACAAGCTCTACGACAAGGCCCTCAACGCCTATGCGCGGGTCGAGGCGCAGGGCTACTGCACCAACCCGGTCTGTCACCGGATCACCTTCATGTACGCCTCGCTGTACCGGCACGACACCCTCAACGAAACCCTGCATGACAACCTCCACGAACTGTTCGGCGAGTCGAACATCGAGACCTTCGAGCATCTGGCGCTGATCTGCCGCAAGGGGCACCTGGTGGACTTCAAGGGCCACGACGTCTACATGCCGCACTTCGACCGCCTGGACCTGCCGATCTGCTTCATCAGCGGGGCGGACAACCAGTGCTACCTGCCGCAAAGCACCGAGAAGACCTACGAGCGGCTGG
>NZ_AQOH01000042.1 GCF_000364705.1 Pseudomonas fuscovaginae SE-1
CAGCCCGTGACGCTCTGCGTCACAAGAGCGGACGCCGAGCGTCCTGAGAGGCATTCCCACGCGGAGCGTGGGAACGATCTGGTGCTCCGCATGGGAACGATCTGAAGAACCTTATGGTTCAGAGATCCAGCACCAGCGGCTCCTCCCCCTGGGCCGGCACCGCACAACAGATCAGTACCTGCCCTTCTCCCGGAATCTCCGAAGGGGGTTGCGGATAATGCACCTGACCACTGATCAACCGCGTACTGCAGGTGCCGCATGAGCCACCCCGGCAACTGAACTCCGGACGCAATCCACGACTCTCCGCCAACTCCAGCAGGCTCGCGCCCTTCGGTTGCCAACGGGCTTCCTTCGCCGAGGCGTGGAACAACACCGGCACCGCAACGGTCGCCGCTGGCGGTTGCTCGATCTGCCTGGCGCCAGGATCCAACCGCCGACGCAGGGTCGAGGGCCCGAAGGTTTCGGCATGGATCTGCTCATCACGAATATCCAGGTCACGCAGTTGATCGTACAAACCCTGGGTAAAACCGCCCGGCCCGCAAAGCACGAAATCCACCGCGTCGTAATCATCGATCAGCAGCACCTGCTGCATGACCTCGACATTCAGTCGGCCGGGCAGATCGTAATCCGCCCCCGGCCTCGCCTGCACCTCGGGCTGGCTGAGCAGACGCACCACCCGTACCGTTTCTCCGGCACGCGCCAGCAACTCATCCAGCTCCGCGGTGAAGGGCAACTCCGCCAGTGAACGGGCACTGAGGAACAGTACGCTCGGACGCATCCGGCGCGTGCGTTTGCCCTGGTACACCACCTCCCGCAGCATCGACAGCAACGGCGTGATGCCAACCCCCGCCGCCAGCAATACCAGCGGACGTGGCGCACTCGGTGCCACGGTGAAGTGCCCTTGCGGCGCGCGGGCCTCAAGCAGATCCCCCACCTGCAGGCGATCATGGACATGTGACGACACCAGCCCATCGCGTTTCACGCTGACCCGCAGAAACGGATCGGACGGCGCACCCGACAGGCTGTAGGTACGGATATGGGTGTGCCCGTCGACGCTGAACCGCAAGGGCAGATGCTGCCCGGCCTGGAACAGCGGGCTCCCTGCTCCATCGGTCGGCTGCAGGTACAACGAGCGGATATTCCGGCTTTCCTCGACGATCCGCTCGATCCGCAGCGGCCGCCAGCTATTACCCAAGGCCTCGGCCTGCAGGCGGGCGGCAGCCTGCTGCCAATTGCCGGTCATCAGGCTATTGGGGGAAAAGCCCTCGAACTTCCAACGCAGGGTCGAACCGGCTGGGCGACGAACGAAATGTTCCACGTGGAACTTCCATAAACGCTCCGCCCCCTGAAAGGCTTTCACCAGGGGGCCGTCGAGAATGATCTCGGTACGCCCACTCAGTTGCAGCAGGTCGCCGCTGTTGAAGTCGATGAACAACAAGCCGGCTCGCGGGTTGACCAGCAAATTGCCCAGTGTGTTGAAGAACAGGTTGCCGGCAAAGTCAGGGATGGTCAGGCAATCGCCCTCCACCTGAACGAAGCCGCTCTGGCCACCGCGATGGGAAACGTCCACCGAGCGGGCACCGTCGACATCGACATAGCTGGCGACGAAGAAGGTGTCGGCTGCGCGGATCATCGCCGTAGCCAGCGTGTCCAGGGTAGTACCGCTCTGGACGATCCGTTGCGTCGGGTCGACCGGCGCCACCCGCTCGAACTGGCGCAATTGAATGTACTGCGGGCAATTGCCGAAGCTGTGTTCCACGACGACATCCAGGCCCTGCTCCCCCCGGCCGCGGATGCGCCCATTGAGCCGGTTGCGCCGCCGCGTGTGCAGTTCGATGCCCAGCAGGCCCAGGGCTGCCCCGGCCCGCACGGCGTCGTGGGCCGGGTCCTCGGGCTGGGGAAAACTGTCGATCCGCAGGCACTTGGGGTCGGGAGAAAAGGCGAAGCCTGGCTCGCCTTCGAACAGACTTGCCCAGGGCCTTCCTTCCTCGTCGACGGCCCCGAACAGCATGAACGGCAGTTGCCTAAAGAAATCGCGATGCTGGTCCGGCATGTAGTCGCGGACCACCCGGGTGCCCAGTTCAGCCATCCGTTCGGCAACACCGACCCGCTCCTGCATCTGCCGTTCGCCTGCATGCCAGGGTGAAGCACCGGACTGATTCATCGCGATCTCTCCCGTGCCTGACTCAGGCTGTCTGCAAGCCGACGACAGTGCGTGGCATCGGCACGAAGCCCGGCAAGGCTTCGATACGTGCCAACCAGGCCCTGACGTTAGGGTAGTCCGCCAGCGAGACGTTGCCCTCCGGTGCATGGGCGATATAGCTGTAGCCGGCAACATCGGCGATGGTCGGTTGGTTGCCGACCAGGTAAGGCGAATGGCTCAGTTCCTGCTCGACCACCTTGAACAGCGCGTGGGAACGGCTGATCGCCTCGTCGGCATCGAAGTTCGCGCCAAACACCGTGATCAGCCTCGCCCGTGCCGGACCGAAGGCAATCGGTCCCGCTGCCACCGACAGCCAACGCTGCACCTGGGCAGCACCGACCGGATCGCCCGGCAGCCAGCGGCCATTGCCATACCTCTGTGCCAGGTACACCAGGATCGCGTTGGAGTCGGCGAGGACCACGCCCTGGTCATCGATCACCGGCACCTGACCAAAGGGGTTCAACGCCAGGTACTCGGGCTTCTTGTGGGCGCCGCTGGGCAGGTCGACATGAATCAGCTCCACCGGCAGGCCGAGCAGGGACAACATCAACTCGACGCGATGGGCATGACCGGAACGCGGGAAGTTGTAGAGCTTGATGGCAGGCTGAGACATGGGAGACTCCAGAGACATAGATGCGATCCGGGATGGATCGCGTGGTGGAGTCATCTTCCGCCTCTGGCGAAAACAACAGAATCACCAGAAATGGCAATCCGTTATTTCATTGGATGAAATAACGCTCGAGTGATTCGTGTGAATCCTTTCGACGGGGGCGAAGCTGACGGCCCATTCGCAGGCAAGCCGCGAATAAGCCTCTGCCCCTTCCGTTCAGCACTGCGGGAACCTCAGACCTTCAAGGCCAGATTCTCCCGCAAGGCCGCCACCACGAAATCGACGAAACTACGCACCCGCATCGGCGCCTTGCGCCCGCCCTGATACACCACATGAATCGGCAACGGCGGCAGCTCGAAATCCTCGAGCACCACCTCCAGTTCACCCGAGGCCAGCTTGTCCGCTACCTGATAGGACAGCACCCGGGTCAATCCCGCCCCGAGGCAGGCCGCCCGTATTGCCGCCTGGTTCGCGGTCATCGCCATGCGCGGCTCCAGCCGCACGTTGAGCGACTGGTCACCGTCGACGAACTGCCAGCTACGAACCTGGGAAGCACTCGAGGTCATGATGATCCGCGCCTGGCGCAGTTCATCCGGATGCCCGGGCCGGCCGTGCTCCGCCAGGTACCCGGGAGAGGCACAGACCACCCGGCGCACCTGCCCTACCCGCACCGCGTGATGGCCGCTGTCCGCCAATTCGCCAATGCGCACTGCCACGTCAATACCGTCCTCGACCATTCGCACCACCCGGTCGATCAGCAGGGCATTGATGGTCACGGCCGGATACTGTTCCAGGTAACGCACCATCACGGGTGTGACGTAAAGCTCGCCAAACAGCACCGGCGCGGTCATGGTCAACTCGCCACTGGGTTGGGCATGACTGTCGGCGGCGCAGGCTTCGGCCTCTTCCAGCTCGGCAAGAATCCGTCGACAGTCTTCGAAATAGCGCTGGCCCGGCTCGGTCAGGTGCACGTTGCGCGTGGTGCGAACCAGCAGTTGCGCGCCAATGCGTTGTTCCAGGGCCGCCACCGCCCGGGTGACGCTGGGCGCCGACAGGTTCAGGCGCCGTGCGGCCGCCGAGAACCCCTGCTCCTGGGCCACCGCCAGAAACACCTGCATTTCCTGGAATCTGTCCACCACGCCCCCTGGCCCATACCGGCAAAGAAAAGAGCCGCAACGGCGGCCCTTTTCAGCGTATCGAAAACCCGGCGCGATTACCCGGGGAGTTTTTCCAGGAACGCCAACAGCGCCTTATTCACGCTCTGCGGATTCTCGATGCTGGAGATATGCCCCGCCTCGGGAATGCCGATGTATGGGCAGCCAATGAGTTCGGCCATCTCGCGGGCTTCGCTCGGTGGCCGCGGCTTGTCCTGCTCGCCACACATCACCAGGGTGGTCTCGGCATTCAGCGCCGCCAATGCCGCAAGGCGATCGTCCCGGCCGAAGATCAGCCGCCCAAGGGGCACGATGCTGTCGAGCAGTCGCCCACGGGAGTAGGCCGTCAGGGAACTGCGGAAGGTCTGGTAGAACGGCGTCTCGGGGTCGATACCGGCCCTGAAGAAGATCGGCACGATGGCATCGAGCAGCGGCGGCGGAATGCTGCCGGCGTCCTCGATCATCTTCAGCATCGAGAAGTAGTACTGGCGGGTGGCTTCCGGTTCGGCACCGGCATAGGTGTCCATCAGCACCAGCCCACGAATGCGTTGCGGCGCAGCCAGTGCCAGGCGCGCGCCCCACATGCCACCAACCGACAGGCCCACCAGGCTGAAGCGCTGAATATCCAGCCGGTCGAGCAAGGCCAGCACCTGGGTGGCCAGGTCATCCAGGCCCTGGGTATTGGCCGGCAAGGGTCCCGACTGACCGTGGCCCCACAACTCCGGCACGATCACGCGATAGCGCTGGGACAATACGGCAATCTGCGGCGCCCACATGGCGCTGTCCCACAGATAGCTGGAACCCAGGACGACCACCTCGCCCTCCCCCTGGTCCAGGTAGTGGAGCGGCTGACCATCGATAGTCACAACTGGCATGGAATCCCCCTTGGGTGTGGATAAGACGGCAGATGCCTGTGCGGCATGCGGTAATTGAATCTTGCAGAGATCGGACAGTATTGGCCATAGGAGTTCACCGACCAATAGCCAGGGTTTTGTAATGAAAGATTCTGCATCAATGTTGATAATCCATAGCCAGTGAAAACGGATAGCTTGTGGATATCAGGACGCTTCAAGCACACTCATTCAAGCCGCATGGGCAGATCCCGCAGGGCAGGTTTCTTCCTTCTACTGTCATCTGGTCTTTTTACTCTTGAACGCAGGACGCAGGGGAAATTTCAAGTATTGCGACTTTATCTGGAATAGCGGCGCCATCAGAACCCGTAGGTAGACCGACGAGCCATGGATAAGTCGACAGGCAACCATTAACACTTTGAAACCTTCGTTTTCGGCCGGAACCGATCGACTGAGCTAACCTCGTGGCTTTCAAGCACCGAAACTTCCTACATGAACTACTCAGGACTTCTCTGCGCGGCGGTGTTGTTGTCGCTCGCCGGGTGTGAACAATCGGCCTCTTCGAGCGGTGGGATTTCCGCAGAGATCCCCGATCCCAACGCCCTCAAGGGCGGTTTCCGGGCAACCGGCAACGAGCCGGGCTGGATCGTGGAAGTGGGTATGGGAGAGACGCCGCCGCTGCACGTGGAAATGAACTACGGCCAGCAGAAAACCGAAGTGACCAGGTCGGAATCGACCCCGGACGGTTTCTTCGGCAATGCGGCGGATGGGACCGAAGTCCAGGTACTGATCGACAGAAGCACCTGCACCGACGACATGAGCGGCAGGAAGTTCGAGACGACCGTGCTGCTCAAGGTCGGTGACCGGGACTACCATGGTTGTGGCCAGTGGACCGTGGCTCACTAGCGTTCACCGGATACGACCGTGGCATGAACGTGACGAGCAGGCAATGAATGCCTGCCCGACAGTTCAACGCATCAGAACGTGGCCTTGACCTGCAGGCCGAATACCAGCGCATTGTCGATATCCTTCCCGGAGAAGGCGCCCGGCTCGATGATGTACTGCACGTCCGGTCGCAGCATCAGCCATGGAGCGGCCTGGTAGCCGTAGCTCAGCTCGATCAGGCGCTCGGCATTGTCGATGTTGGGAAACGGCTGGCCGGCATTGAATGCCGCGTCCTCCAACAGATCGCGACTACGCGGGTTGGGCACCGCACGGCCATAACCCAGGGCCACGCTGTCGCGCGAACGACCTTCGAACGGCTTGTACAGCACCACGCCGACACCATACCAGCGGGTGAACGGCGAGGCCGCCTCGCTCGAGGCCGAGTACTGACCGAAGACATGCAGGCTGCGACCCGGCGAGCCGGCATCGTTCCACACCGCCTGCTCGGCCAGCAGGTAATGGCCGCTGCGACTGGACACTTCCTTGCTGCTGCCGATGCGTTTCACGTCGGAACTGTCGTGGTAATAACCGAGCTTGTACTCGCCCGGCAGTTCGCTCTGGGGCCTGTACACCAACTCCACCGGCAGCACGGTACCGGTCGTGTGCTTGGGCCCCAGGTGCCAGGCGCGGCTGGAGTTACCGTTGCTCTCGGGGTCGACGTTGAACGCCGCCACGCGCAATTGCCAGGAGCGCGAAAGGTCGTACTTCAGGCGTGCGCCCAGGTGGGCGTTGGGGTAGTTGGTCCAGCCGCTGCCGCCGGACATGTTCAGCGGGTGGCCGCAGAAACCGGCGTTCATGAAGTTGCACAGGATGCCGCTGTCCAGACCACCGAGGTCGTTGCCCATGGCCATGTAGCCGAGCTTGACGTTGAGCGCCGGGGTGAACAGGGTGCGCTCGTAACTGAGTTCGGTGAGGCGGGTGTACAGGCCACCATAGTTTTCCTGGATCGGCAGGCGGTTGCCGACCAGGTCTTGCGAAGCGCTGTTGCCACGGCGGTCATTGATGGTCAGTTGGACCCTGCCGCCGTTTTCCCAACCGTACAGTTTCGACAGGTCGAACTGCACGCCGAGCTTGATGTTCTGCGAATAGCGCACTGAGCGGTGCAAGCCACCGTTGGCGTTGTAGGCGGTTTCGCCGCTGTAGTCACCGGTGAACCTGACGCCCTCTTCCTCGAGTTGATGGCGCAGGCCACCCCAGTCACCGGTCAGGGCGCCGCTGTACAGCGGATCACCCTCTGCTATTGCAGCGCTGCTGGCCAGCGCCAGCAGCAGGGCAGTCGGGGCATGTCTAATTGGGAGGGGCATTGCGGCATCTCGGATTGGATTTGGAGCAGGGATAGGGCTGCCCTGCCAGCCACTGGCAGGAGCGAGGCGGCGCAGTTTATGCGCCTGTAAATTGAATTAACAGGTTCGTACATTTTTAAAGCCCCCTCTGTCCAAGAGAGGTACGCGTAAAAAAGTGGATAAAACGTCGAATTTGCCAGGAAACAGCCGAAAAATTTCATTCCGGCCATGTTGAGAAAGCCCGTTTTCCGACCAAAGTCTTATCGCCGTCTGGATAACAGTTCCGGTGCGCAGGGAAACAGGAAGAAATCGATGTATCTCTGCGCAATCGAGGCAGGACCTGGCGACCCAACAGATCAGATGTCGAGGATCGGCGTGGCAGCCCATGAAGGTAGGAAGAGCGGCAACACGACGACAATCAGCACGCAGACCCCGTCGCGTGCGAGCAGACCTCAAGCGGGTGACAGAAGAGCCCTTCGGAAACGACACATCAATCGTACTGGGTGCTCGTTGCGGCAACGCTGGATCACCGTGCACCGCTCGATGGCTCCCTGGCTATTTTCCGTACAAAACCTAATGTGAAGCTACCTGCAGCCGATAATATGCCAGGAGTCAGACGTTCAGATTTCTTTATCTCGGGGTAATCAATGGAAATTCCATACCGCTTAAGACTTTCATTTTTTGATTTTTGGAAAGGCTTATTAAAAGGTACACTTTTCATCCAGAAGCGTTTGCGTGGGCACCTGAAGGAACAGCAGAAAAACTGGCCAAAGAAGCAACAATACAGCCAAGGCTATTTCTATCAAGGCTTGGAAGAGCTGGGAATTACAGGGCTCAAGCCTACGGGTTTTCGTTTCAAGCAATATGCTGTAGATGAAGAGTTGAAAGGTGCCGAGGTACTGGAGGTCGGCAGTAACTGCGGTTTTGTCTCGGTGTATTGTTCGCGACTGGCAAAGTCCGTAACAGCGGTTGAACTCAATCCATTCCTCAATAAAGTAGCGAAGGACACGGCGCGTTACCTTAAGCGCGACAATATAGAGCTTATTGAGAGTGACTTTGAACTCTTTGATACCGATAAGAAATTTGATGTAGTGCTGTCATTCTCCAATCATCATACCATTGATGGCAACTTCAATATGGGTTTTGAAAACTATATGAAGCGCCTGGCGTCTTTTTTAAAGCCAGGTGGTTACCTGCTGTTTGAAAGCCACAATGTTTTCGGGCCTGGCGTCGGCAACGTTGGGGATGATGGTGATATGGACGAAAAGTTTAAAATCATGAATTCCTATTTCGCTATAGAGCGTTATCGAATGGTCCACTGCTACCTGCGACATGGAATCGATGATGTCGACAAGCTATTCATTGTCGCTCGTCTAGTGGACACGCCGCCGAAAACGGAGTTCAGTCTTAAAGAAGCAATCCATCGCTATCACTATTGAGCCTATGCTCAATTTTTTGTGCGAGCAACAAGATCCAGAGGGGCGATCAAACGCTTATTTTTATCGCCTCAGCAAACTCCGATTGACTTGCTTCGTGCAGTAGACGATTGAAGCTGTATGTATCAGATCAGCCAAGTAGCTCAGCGATGAATTCGATGGACCATCCTCGCATGGAGCCCTCAGGGACTCCAAGCGAGACCGGCTTGATACTCAGAAACAGACCTTAGTGTTTACGATCGATCACTGTCGCCAGCAGACAGCCTGCCTTACTCCACCGTCACCGACTTCGCCAAGTTGCGCGGCTGGTCCACGTCAGTGCCCTTGAGCACGGCCACGTAGTACGACAGCAGTTGCAGCGGGATGGTGTAGAGGATCGGCGCCAGGATGTCGTGGATGTGTGGCAAAGTGATGACGTGGGTGCCTTCGCCATTGCTCATCCCGGCCTGTTCATCGGCGAAGACGATCAGTTCACCACCACGGGCACGAACTTCCTGCAGGTTGGACTTGAGCTTCTCCAGCAGCTCGTTGTTCGGTGCCACGGTGACGATCGGCATGTCGTTGTCGACCAGCGCCAGTGGACCGTGCTTGAGCTCGCCGGCCGGGTAGGCTTCGGCGTGGATATAGGAGATTTCCTTGAGCTTGAGCGAACCTTCCATCGCCACCGGATATTGCGCGCCACGCCCGAGGAACAGGGTGTGGTTCTTGTCGGCGAACAGCTCGGCGATCTTCTCGACCTTGGCGTCCATCGCCAGGGTTTCGCCCAGGCGGGTTGGCAGGCGGCGCAGTTCTTCCACCAACTCGGCTTCGACACCTTCAGCCAGGGTGCCACGGACCTGGCCCAGCGCCAGGGTCAGCAGCAGCAGGCCGACCAGTTGGGTGGTGAAGGCCTTGGTCGAGGCCACGCCAATTTCGCGACCGGCCTGGGTCAGCAGGGTCAGGTCCGACTCACGCACCAGCGAGCTGATGCTGACGTTGCAGATCGCCAGGCTGCCGAGGAAACCCAGTTCTTTCGCATTGCGCAGGGCAGCCAGGGTGTCGGCGGTTTCGCCGGACTGGGAGACGGAGACGAACAGGGTGTCCGGCTGCACCACCACCTTGCGGTAGCGGAATTCGCTGGCGACTTCGACCTGGCACGGAATGCCCGCCAGGCCTTCGAGCCAGTAACGCGCGACCATGCCGGCGTGGTAGCTGGTGCCGCAGGCGACGATCTGCACGTTGCGCACCTTGGCGAACAGCTCGGCGGCCTGTGGACCGAAGGCCTGGACCAGCACCTGGTTCTGGCTCAGGCGACCTTCCAGGGTGCGCTGCACCACGGAAGGCTGCTCGTGGATTTCCTTGAGCATGAAGTGACGGTACTCGCCCTTGTCGGCGGCTTCGGCGCCATCGCGGTACTGCACGGCTTCTCGCTCGACGGCCTGGCCGTTGATGTCCCAGATCTGCACGCTGTCACGACGGATCTCGGCAATGTCGCCCTCCTCCAGGTACATGAAACGGTCGGTCACCTGGCGCAGGGCCAGTTGGTCGGAGGCGAGGAAATTTTCACCCAGGCCGAGGCCGATGACCAACGGGCTGCCGCTACGGGCGGCCAGCAGGCGGTCAGGCTGCTGCGCATTGATCACGGCCAGGCCGTAGGCACCGTGCAGTTCCTTGACCGTGGCCTTGAGGGCCTTGGTCAGGTCACCCAGGTCCTTGAGCTTGTGGCTCAGCAGGTGGGCGATCACTTCGGTATCGGTGTCGGAGGTGAAGACGTAGCCCAGGCCCTTGAGCTGCTCGCGCAAGACTTCGTGGTTCTCGATGATACCGTTGTGCACCACGGCGATATCCGAGCCGGAGAAATGCGGGTGGGCGTTACGCTCGCATGGCGCACCGTGGGTGGCCCAGCGGGTGTGGGCGATGCCCAGGCGACCGGCCAGTGGCTGGCCGGCCAGGGCCTGATCCAGTTCGCTGACCTTGCCGGTCCGGCGAGTGCGCTCCAGCGTACCGTTATGGGTGAAGACGGCGACACCGGCGCTGTCGTAGCCACGGTATTCCAGACGCTTCAGCCCCTCGACCAGGATGGCCGTGATATTACGTTCAGCAACTGCACCGACAATTCCGCACATGCTTTTCTCTCCTAGCTGACGGCCGCGCAAATCAAATGAATGCCGCGGGCCTGAATCTGTTCGCGTGCCTCCTGAGGCAAGCGTTCATCGGTAATAAGGGTGTGGATGCTGCTCCACGGCAGCTCCAGGTTGGGAATGCGCCGACCGATCTTGTCGGACTCGACCATGACCACCACTTCACGGGACACTTCGGCCATCACTCGGCTCAAGCCGAGCAATTCGTTGAAAGTGGTGGTGCCCCGCTCCAGGTCGATGCCGTCGGCACCGATGAACAACTGGTCGAAATCATAGGAACGCAGCACCTGCTCGGCGACCTGACCCTGAAACGATTCGGAATGCGGGTCCCAGGTGCCGCCGGTCATCAGCAGCACGGGCTCGTGTTCCAGTTCGCTCAAGGCACGGGCGACATGCAGGGAGTTGGTCATCACCACCAGGCCGGGCTGAAAACCCAGCTCCGGAATCATCGAGGCGGTGGTGCTGCCACTGTCGATGATGATCCGCGCGTGCTCACGCAGACGTCCGACAGCCGCCCGGGCAATGGCCTGCTTGTACTTGGACACCGAGTGAACGGCATCACTGACCAGTTCCTGGGGCATGCTGATGGCGCCGCCATAACGACGCAGCAGCAGGCCATTGCTTTCGAGCGCGGCCAGGTCCTTGCGAACCGTAACCTCGGAAGTTTCGAAGCGCCTGGCCAGTTCATCCACGCTCACTTCGCCCTGTTCACTGAGCAGGGCGAGAATGCTGTGGCGGCGTTGTGGTGTATTACGTTTCGACATGGGTTGGTATGTTTCGATTCGAAAGATAATGTTCGCAATCAAAACCTGAAATCAAAATGTCGTCAAGTGAAAGGTTGTCAATGAAGTGTCTGTGGGTAACTTTCCACTGCTGCAGCCAGGCACCTCCCCAACCATACCCTGTGGGAGCCGGCTTGCTGGCGATAGGGATTTCAAGGGCACCACAAGGCCGCCTGCGGCGGTTCGCCAGCAAGCCGGCTCCCACAGCACAAGTCAGGATAAGTGGTTTACCCACAAGCACAGAGGGCCACACAGGGTGGCCCTCTATTTCCACAGCACGCGAAAGCACCTGTGGATAATTCAGCTCTTCTTGAGCTTCACCGGCCGTTTCCAACCATCGATATTGCGCTGGCGCGCGCGGGCCACACCCAGTTGGCCTGCCTCGACATTCTGAGTGATGGTCGAACCCGCCGCCGTGGTGGCGCCGTTGGAGATATCCACAGGAGCGACCAGGGAGTTGTTGGTACCGATGAACACGTCGTCGCCCAACACGGTCCTGTGCTTGTTGGCACCGTCGTAGTTGCAGGTGATGGTACCGGCACCGATGTTGGTCCGCTCGCCGATCTCGGCATCGCCCAGATAGGCCAGGTGGCCGGCCTTGGTGTCGTTGCCCAGCACCGCGTTCTTCAACTCGACGAAGTTACCCACATGGGCACGCTCGCCCAGCACACTGCCCGGCCGCAGGCGGGCGAACGGACCGGCATCACTGCCCTCGCCCATGATCGCGCCATCAAGGTGGGTGTTGGCCTTGAGAACCACGCCCTTGCGCAGGGTGCTGTCCTTGATCACGCAGTTCGGGCCGATCACCACGTCATCCTCGATCACCACACGACCTTCGAGGATCACGTTGATGTCGATCAGCACGTCGCGACCCACGGTGACCTCGCCGCGCACGTCGAAACGCGCCGGGTCGCGCAGGGTCACGCCCTGGGCCATCAGGCGCAGGGCCGCACGCTTCTGGTAGTGGCGCTCCAGCTCGGCCAGTTGCCGGCGGTCGTTGGCGCCCTGCACTTCCATCGCATCGTGGGGCTGCTCGGTTTCCACCACCAGGCCGTCGGCGACCGCCATGGCGATCACGTCGGTCAGGTAGTACTCGCCCTGGGCGTTGTTGTTCGACAGGCGGCTCATCCAGTCGCCCAGGCGCTGGGCCGGAAGCGCGAGGATGCCGGTGTTGCCTTCGGTGATGGCGCGTTGCGCTTCGTTGGCGTCCTTCTGCTCGACGATCGCACAGGCCTTGCCCTCGGCATTGCGCACGATGCGGCCATAGCCGGTCGGGTCGGCCAGTTCGACGGTCAGCAGAGCGACCTGCTCGGGCGTGGCGTGCCGCAGCAGGCGCTGCAGGGTATCCACTTCGATCAGAGGCACGTCGCCATAGAGCACCAGCACCGTATCGGCGCTAATGAAAGGAACGGCCTGGGCCACGGCATGGCCAGTACCCAGTTGCTTGTCCTGCAGGACGAAGTTCAGGTCATCGGCGGCCAGTCGTTCACGCACCTGGTCCGCACCGTGACCGATCACCACGTGAATGCGCTGTGGATTCAATTGGCGGGCGCTGTGGATAACATGTCCGAGCATCGAGTTGCCGGCGACGGGGTGAAGAACCTTCGGCAATGCCGAACGCATGCGGGTGCCTTGGCCGGCAGCGAGAATAACGATTTCGAGAGACATGACTGGCTACCAATCCTGGGTGGTCAGCGGGTGTGACCAGGTGATGAATACCGGAAAAGAAAAAGGGTAGCCGAGGCTACCCTTTTCAATCAATCGCGCAACAAGCGGTGGCTTAGCCGCCGAACTTCTTGCGGATCTGCTGGACGGTACGCAGCTGGGCTGCGGCCTCGGCCAGACGTGCAGCAGCGGAACCGTAGTCGAAGTCCGCGCCTTTTTCGTTCAGGGCCTTCTCGGCAGCCTTGACGGCTTCCTGAGCGGAGGCTTCGTCCAGGTCGGCAGCACGTTGCACGGTGTCGGCAAGAACCTTGACCATGTTCGGCTGAACCTCGAGGAAACCACCGGAGATGTAGAACACCTCGGCTTCCCCGCCCTGCTTGATCAAGCGGATCGGACCCGGCTTGAGATTGGTGATCAACGGCGCGTGGCCCAGGGCAATACCCAGGTCACCCAGTGCACCGTGTGCAATCACCATCTCGACCAGTCCGGAGAAAATTTCCCCTTCCGCACTGACGATATCGCAATGGACTGTCATAGCCATCTGATTGCCTCAACCTAAATTAGCGCCCGTTGCCGGGCGCCGGGATTACAGTTTCTTGGCTTTCTCGATCGCTTCTTCGATGCCGCCAACCATGTAGAACGCTTGTTCTGGCAGGTGGTCGTAGTCACCGTTGAGGATGCCTTTGAAGCCAGCAATGGTGTCTTTCAGGGAAACGTATTTACCCGAGGCACCGGTGAAGACTTCAGCCACGAAGAACGGCTGCGACAGGAAACGCTGGATCTTACGAGCGCGGGATACCAACTGCTTGTCGGATTCCGACAGCTCGTCCATACCCAGGATCGCGATGATGTCCTTCAGTTCCTTGTAGCGCTGCAGAACGTACTGAACGCCGCGAGCGGTTTCGTAGTGCTCGTTGCCGATCACGTTCGGGTCCAGCTGGCGCGAAGTCGAATCCAGTGGGTCTACCGCTGGGTAGATACCCAGGGAAGCGATGTCACGGGACAGTACGACGGTGGCGTCCAAGTGGGCGAAGGTGGTCGCCGGCGACGGGTCGGTCAGGTCGTCCGCAGGTACGTATACGGCCTGGATCGAGGTGATCGAACCTTGCTTGGTCGAAGTGATGCGCTCTTGCAGCACGCCCATCTCTTCAGCCAGGGTCGGCTGATAACCTACTGCCGAAGGCATACGGCCCAGCAGTGCGGATACTTCGGTACCGGCCAGGGTGTAACGGTAGATGTTGTCGACGAACAGCAGAACGTCGTTACCTTCGTCACGGAACTTCTCGGCCATGGTCAGGCCGGTCAGGGCTACGCGCAGGCGGTTCCCTGGTGGCTCGTTCATCTGGCCGTAGACCAGTGCCACTTTGTCCAGAACGTTGGAGTCCTTCATCTCGTGGTAGAAGTCGTTACCCTCACGAGTACGCTCACCCACACCGGCGAACACGGAGTAACCGCTGTGCTCGATGGCGATGTTACGGATCAGTTCCATCATGTTTACGGTCTTGCCGACACCGGCACCACCGAACAGACCAACCTTACCACCCTTGGCGAACGGGCAAACCAGGTCGATAACCTTGATGCCGGTTTCCAGCAGTTCGTTGCCACCAGCCTGTTCCGCGAAGGAAGGAGCGGCGCGGTGGATACCCCAGCGCTCTTCTTCGCCGATCGGACCGGCTTCGTCGATCGGGTTGCCCAGCACGTCCATGATCCGGCCCAGGGTCGCTTTACCGACCGGTACGGAGATGGCTGCGCCAGTGTTGTTCACGTCCAGGCCACGCTTGAGACCTTCGGTGGAACCCATCGCAATGGTACGTACCACGCCGTCGCCCAGCTGCTGCTGAACTTCCAGAGTGGTTTCGGCGCCTTGAACCTTCAAGGCGTCGTAGATGCTCGGTACGCTGTCGCGTGGAAATTCCACGTCGATGACGGCGCCGATGATTTGAACGATACGTCCGCTACTCATAGCTGGATCCTCTGAATATTTGAACCGTTAAACCGCGGCAGCGCCGCCGACGATTTCCGAGATCTCTTGGGTGATCGCAGCCTGACGCGCCTTGTTGTAGATCAGCTGCAAGTCGCTGATCAGATCACCGGCGTTGTCGGTAGCGTTCTTCATCGCGATCATCCGCGCCGCTTGTTCAGCAGCATTGTTCTCGACCACCGCCTGGTACACCTGCGACTCCACGTAGCGCACCATCAGGCCGTCAAGCAGCTCTTTGGCGTCCGGTTCGTACAGATAGTCCCAGTGGTGCTTGAGATCCTGATCCGGGGTTGCCACCAGTGGAATCAACTGCTCCACGGTAGGCTGCTGGGTCATGGTGTTGATGAACTTGTTGGATACCACGGACAGGCGGTCGATACGGCCGTCCAGGTAGGCATCCAGCATCACCTTCACGCTGCCGATCAGGTCGTTGATCGACGGCTCTTCACCCAGGTGGCTGATAGCTGCAACGACGTTACCGCCGAAGTTGCGGAAAAAGGCCGCACCCTTGCTACCCACGACACACAGATCGATCTCGACGCCGTTTTCGCGGTTTACCGCCATGTCCTTGACCAGGGCCTTGAACAGGTTGGTGTTCAAGCCGCCGCACAGACCACGGTCACTGCTCACCACGATGTAACCGACGCGCTTGATGTCGCGGTCGATCATGAACGGGTGGCGGTATTCCGGGTTGGCGTTGGCCAGATGCCCAATTACCTGGCGGATACGCTCCGCATAAGGACGGCTAGCAGCCATGCGCATTTGTGCCTTGCGCATTTTGCTGACCGCCACTTTTTCCATGGCGCTGGTAATTTTTTGCGTGCTTTTGATGCTCGCAATCTTACTGCGAATCTCTTTTGCGCCTGCCATGTAACACCTATCAGGTTAGCAAGCGGGAGCCTTGCGGCTCCCGCTGCGGCTTACCAGGTTTGGGTGGCCTTGAACTTCTCGATACCAGCCTTCAGGCCAGCGTCGATTTCGTCATTGAAGTCACCCTTCACGTTGATCTTGGCCATCAAATCGGCGTGATCGCGGTTGAAGTAAGCAATCAGCGCTTGCTCGAAGCTGCCGATCTTGGCGATTTCAACGTCGGTCAGGAACCCACGCTCAGCGGCATACAGCGACAGCGACATGTCGGCGATCGACATTGGCGCGTATTGCTTCTGCTTCATCAGCTCGGTAACGCGCTGACCATGCTCAAGTTGCTTGCGGGTCGCTTCGTCCAGGTCAGAAGCGAACTGGGCGAATGCCGCCAGTTCACGGTACTGGGCCAGGGCGGTACGGATACCACCGGACAGCTTCTTGATGATCTTGGTCTGAGCGGCACCACCTACACGGGATACCGAAACACCGGCGTTCACTGCAGGGCGGATGCCCGAGTTGAACATGGCCGATTCCAGGAAGATCTGACCGTCGGTGATGGAGATCACGTTGGTCGGAACGAACGCGGAAACGTCGCCAGCCTGGGTTTCGATGATCGGCAGAGCGGTCAGGGAGCCGGTTTTGCCGGTCACTGCGCCGTTGGTGAACTTCTCGACGTACTCTTCCGAAACGCGGGATGCGCGCTCCAGCAGACGAGAGTGGAGATAGAACACGTCACCTGGGTACGCTTCACGTCCTGGTGGACGACGCAGCAGCAGGGAGATCTGGCGGTAGGCCACAGCCTGCTTGGACAGATCGTCATAAACGATCAGCGCGTCTTCACCGCGGTCGCGGAAGTATTCGCCCATGGTGCAACCGGAGTACGGAGCCAGGAACTGCAGGGCAGCCGATTCGGAAGCGCTGGCGGCAACGATGATGGTGTTGGCCAGTGCGCCGTTTTCTTCCAGCTTGCGAACCACGTTGGCGATGGTCGATTGCTTCTGACCAACGGCGACGTATACGCAGAAGATACCGCTGTTCTTCTGGTTGATGATGGCGTCGATCGCCATGGCGGTCTTGCCGATCTGACGGTCACCGATGATCAGCTCACGCTGGCCACGGCCGACCGGGATCATGGCATCGACTGCCTTGTAGCCAGTCTGTACAGGCTGGTCTACCGACTTACGCCAGATCACGCCTGGAGCAACTTTCTCGACCGCGTCGGTCTCGGTGTTGTTCAGCGGACCTTTGCCGTCGACAGGGTTGCCCAGTGCGTCGACCACGCGACCCAGCAGTTCCTTGCCAACCGGAACCTCCAGGATGCGGCCGGTGCACTTGGCGCTCATGCCTTCAGCCAGAGTCGTGTACGCGCCCAGTACCACGGCGCCCACGGAGTCCTGCTCCAGGTTGAGGGCCATGCCATAGACGCCGCCCGGGAACTCGATCATTTCGCCGTACATAGCGTCGGCCAGACCGTGAATCCGCACGATACCGTCAGACACGCTGACGACGGTGCCTTCGTTACGGGCTTGGGAGGTCACATCGAGCTTTTCGATGCGGCCCTTGATAATTTCACTTATTTCGGAAGGATTGAGTTGCTGCATTGCTCTGCTGCCCCTTCAAACTCAAGATTTCAATGCTTCGGCCAGTTTCGCGAGTTTGCCGCGAACTGAGCCATCGATAACCAGGTCGCCGGCGCGAATGACAACACCCCCGATGAGGGATGCATCTTCCGCAACTTGCAGGCGCACTTCCCGGTCGAGTCGTGCACTGAGAACCTTGGCGAGTTTGTCTTGCTGTTCTTGGTTCAATGCAAAAGCACTGGTGACTTCCACGTCTACCGACTTCTCCCGCTCGGCCTTGTACAGGTCGAACAGGGCGGAGATCTCCGGCAACAGCTGGAGACGGTCGTTTTCGGCAACGACGTGGATGAAATTCTGTGCCTTGGCATCGAACTTGTCGCCGCACACGTCGATAAACGCGGCGGCCTTGTTTGCGCTCGTCAGTCGCGGGGCCTTGAGCACGCGCTGCATGGTGTCGTCCTGCGACACCGCTGCTGCCAGGCCGAGCATGGCTGACCAATTGGCCAGTTGCTGGTGGGCCTGAGCGTGCTCGAAGGCCGCCTTAGCGTAAGGTCGGGCCAACGTGGTCAGTTCTGCCATGATCGCCCTCGCTTAAATTTCAGCAGCCAGTTTGTCAACCAGCTCCGCGTGCGCGTTTTGATCGATTGTGGCGCCCAGGATCTTCTCGGCACCACCGACGGCCAGGCTCCCCAGTTGGGCGCGCAGCGCGTCTTTGACGCTGTTCAATTCCTGCTCGATCTCGGCCTGAGCCGAAGCCTTCACGCGCTCAGCTTCGACGCGGGCTTTTTCAACAGCCTCTTCGACGATCTGGTTGCTGCGTTTCTTGGCTTGCTCAATGATCTCGGCTGCCTGTGCTTTCGCTTCGCGCAGTTGGTTGCCCGCTTTCTCTTGGGCCAACTCCAGGTCGCGAGCTGCACGGGTGGCAGCGTCCAATCCATCCGCGATCTTCTTCTGACGTTCGTGCAAAGCCGCGATGACCGGAGGCCACACGAACTTCATGCAAAACAGTACAAAAATGAAGAACGCAACGGACTGGCCAATCAGGGTTGCATTAATGTTCACGCCAACACCTCGCTCGTTCGTTGTCCATCAATCAACTCGAAAATTCGAGTGATTAGCCAGCGAGTTGACCAACGAAGGGGTTCGCGAAGGTGAAGAACAGAGCGATACCAACGCCGATCATGGTTACGGCGTCGAGCAGACCGGCCACGATGAACATTTTGACTTGCAGCATTGGAACCATTTCTGGCTGGCGAGCAGCGCCTTCCAGGAATTTGCCGCCCAGCAGGCCGAAACCAATTGCGGTACCCAGTGCGCCCAGGCCGATCAACAGTGCAACAGCGATAGCGGTTAGACCAACTACAGTTTCCATCTTTCCTCCCGACTTTTACGTCGTATGGTTTAGGTTTTTTTAATTTAAAGCGGTAAAACAAATCGTTTCAGCGGGCCCTGCCGCGGTTTCCCGCCTGGGGCCCTCTCCCGTTTGACCGGGAGAGACATCAGACTGGCCGAAGCCGGTCTTAATGGTTTTCTTCGTGCGCCATCGACAGGTAGACGATGGTCAGCATCATGAAGATGAACGCCTGCAGGGTGATGATCAGGATGTGGAACACCGCCCACGCCCACTGCAGAACCACGCCCAGGCCGCTCAGCCAGAGCAGGCCGGTACCGAACATCACGGCGATCAGGATGAACACCAGCTCACCGGCGTACATGTTGCCGAACAGACGCAGTGCCAGGGAAATCGGCTTGGCGATCAGGGTCACGAATTCCAGCAGGAAGTTGACCGGGATCAGCAGCGCCTGGACCAGGATGTTCTTGCTACCGAACGGGTGCAGGGTCAGTTCGCCGATGAAGCCGCCGATGCCCTTGACCTTGATGCTGTAGAAAATGATCAGTGCGAACACCGAGAATGCCATGGCCAGCGTGGCGTTCGGGTCGGTGGTCGATACGGCGCGGAACGGAATCTCGTGGTTGCCGGAGATCAGCGCGGCCAGTTGCGGGATCCAGTCCACCGGTACCAGGTCGATGGCGTTCATCAGGAACACCCAGACGAAAATGGTCAGGGCCAGCGGCGCGATCAGCGGGCTGCGGCCGTGGAAGCTGTCCTTGACGCTGCCGTCGACGAATTCGACCAGCACTTCAACGAAGTTCTGCAGGGCGCCCGGCTGACCGGAGGTCGCCTTTTTCGCCGCCATGCGGAACAGCAGGATGAAGATCAGGCCCAGAGCCACGGACCAGCCCAGGGTATCCACGTGGAATGCCCAGAAGCCCATGGCCTTGGCTTCTGCCGCGGAATGGGCAAAGCCCCAACCGCCGTTAGGTAGCTGACCGAAGGTCAGGTTCTGCAAGTGGTGCTGGATATAGCCCGAAGCGGATTCTGCTGACATGTTTGCCTCAAACGCCCTAAGGTCTCAAAAGTCTTGTTTTCATTAGCAGGGGTGCAAACCAGCTGACCGATTGAGTCAGCACGAAGACACCGAATACCGCGATCGGCGCCAGTGGCTTCACACCTGCAAACGTCAGTGCGAACAGCACTGCCGTCAAAATCAACTTGCCCGCCTCGCCGGCATAAAAGGACCGGACGATGGACTGGGCTGCTCGGGCGCCGGAAAACCGAAAGGCCCTGTGAGCAAAATACGCATTGGGGAGCAATGCTATCAGGCCTCCGCAGAGTCCCGAGTATCCGGCAACGACACCCCGCCATTGCCAAAGCGCCGCCGCGGCCACCAGTAATACGACCAACTGAGCCAATAGAACCGGAAATACCGCCAAGCGATGGAACGGCAACCTGTTTGGCGTGCGGTTTTCCATCACTTTCGCTCCTCAAGGGTCGGCCGCCAGAAATCAATAACTTGGCATAAATTGTGCCGACAAAATGCGCGCAGAGTATAGGGGCGGTTCAGCCCCTATTCAACTGCCGGGTAGTCTTTTCCGACTGCGCGCTACATGAGGAAATGTTTCAGCGGATGTGTGCAAGGACACCCTGCAACTCGTCGAGCGAGTTGTAGCGGATCACCAACTGACCTTTTCCCTTCTGCCCATGACGAATCTGTACCGCAGAGCCTAGACGCTCGGCCAGGCGCTGCTCGAGGCGGCTGATGTCGGGGTCGGCCTTGGGCGGTTCGACCGGAGCCGGTTTACCGCTCAGCCACTGGCGAACCAGGGCTTCGGTCTGACGTACGGTGAGGCCGCGTGCGACAACGTGTCGCGCCCCTTCGACCTGCCGATCATCCGGTAATCCGAGCAGGGCACGGGCGTGCCCCATTTCCAGGTCGCCGTGGGACAACATGGTCTTGATCACCTCCGGCAGCGCGATCAGGCGCAGCAGGTTGGCCACTGTCACGCGGGACTTGCCCACAGCCTCGGCGACCTGTTGCTGGGTCAGCTGGAATTCCTGCTGCAGGCGCTGCAGGGCCAGGGCTTCCTCGATCGGGTTGAGATCTTCGCGCTGGATGTTCTCGATCAGGGCCATGGCGATGGCGGTTTCGTCCGGCACATCGCGGACCATGGCCGGAATGGTTTCCTGTCCGGCCTGCTGACTGGCGCGCCAGCGACGCTCACCGGCGATGATCTCATAGCGGCCGCTGCCGATCGGGCGCACCACGATCGGCTGCATGACGCCCTGGGCCCTGATCGAATTCGCCAGTTCTTCCAGCGCCTGCGGGTCCATGTCGCGGCGCGGCTGGTACTTGCCGCGCTGGATCAGGTCCAGCGGCAGTTGCTGCAGTTCGCGCTGGTCGGCCAGTACGGCCTGTTCTTCCAGCGCGCTGACGGTCGGACCGCTCAGCAGAGCGTCCAGTCCGCGTCCGAGTCCTCGTTTCTTGACGGCCATGGGGACTCCTTAGGTTGCCGGTGCGGCGACGCGTGAATTTTTGCGCTGCCGACGAACCATCTCGCCAGCCAGGGCCAGGTAGGCCACGGCGCCACGGGATTGCTTGTCGTACGCCAGCGCCGGCATGCCGTAGCTCGGGGCTTCGGCCAGACGGACGTTGCGGGGAATCACGGTGTCGTACAGCTGGTCACCGAAATGTTCCTTGAGCTGTGCGGAAACGTCGTTCATCAAACTCAGACGGGGGTCGTACATGGTCCGCAGCAGACCTTCGATTTTCAGCTCGGGGTTGAGCAGCTCGCCAATGCGCTTGATGTTATCCACAAGGTCGCTCAGACCTTCGAGCGCGTAGTACTCGCACTGCATGGGGATAACTACGCCATCGGCGGCAACCAGGGCATTGAGGGTCAGCATCGACAGCGACGGCGGGCAGTCGATCAGGATGAAGTCGTAGTTCTCGCGGATCGGCGCCAGGGCGCTGCGCAGACGGCTTTCCTTCATCTGCATTTCCAGCAGCACCACTTCGGCCGCGGTCAGGTCGCGGTTGGCCGGCAGCAGTTGATAACCACCGTGCTCGGAGAAGTGCATGGCCTGCGCCAGATCGCATTCACCGATCAGCACATCGTAGATGGAGTTTTCCAGGCCGTGTTTATCCACACCGCTCCCCATGGTGGCGTTGCCCTGTGGATCGAGGTCGATCAACAGCACCCGGCGCTTGGTCGCGACCAGGGATGCTGCGAGGTTGATGCAGGTGGTGGTCTTGCCCACGCCACCCTTCTGGTTCGCTATCGCGAATACCTTAGCCATTCTTGCTTGTGTTCCCAATCATGCCGTGCGGCGCAGTATCAGCAGATGACGTTGGCCTTGGCAACCGGGTACGGCCAAGGCGTGTTCGCTATCGAGGTGGAAGTCTGACGGCAATGCTACCAGCTCATCCGCGGGATGGACGCCCTTCATTGCCAGCCAGCGTGTGTCGCGGTCACCCAGGTGACGGGTCCAGTTGGTGAAGTTTTCCATGCTGCTGAACGCCCGGGAAATGATACCGGTGAACGGTTGTGCAGGTTGGAAGGCTTCGACGCGACTGTGGATAACTTGCAGGTTATCCAGTTTGAGTTCGAGTTTGACCTGGGTCAGGAAACGGGTCTTCTTGCCGTTGCTGTCCAGGCAGGTCACCTGCGAGCCGGGAAACAGGATCGCCAGGGGAATGCCCGGCATGCCGCCACCGCTGCCGACATCGAGCCAGCGCCCATCCTCGATGAAGGACATCACGCTCAGGCTGTCGAGCAGGTGCCGCGAGACCATTTCGTCCGGGTCGCGCACGGCGGTCAGGTTGTAGGCCTTGTTCCACTTGATCAACAGGGACAGGTAACCCAGCAGCTGTTCGTGCTGGGTCGCGGTCAGCTCGACGCCAAGCTGGCGAGCCCCTGTGGATAATTCTTCGGCATGTTGCGTGGTGACCAACGAACTCAAGCGCTTTGCTCCAACTGACGGCCGGCGCCGCGTTTTTTCAGGTGAATCATCAACAGGGAAATCGCCGCCGGCGTCACCCCGGGAATACGTGAAGCCTGGCCCAGGGTCTCGGGACGGGTCGCGCCGAGCTTGCTCTGGATTTCCTTCGACAGGCCGGAAATGGTCGAGTAATCGATATCCACAGGCAGGCGGGTGTCTTCGCTGGCCCGCAGGCGAGCGATCTCGTCCTGCTGGCGATCGATGTAGCCGGCGTACTTGGTCTTGATCTCGATCTGTTCGGCGACCTGTGGATCTTCCGCGCCCTGCCCGGTCACTTCGACCAGACCAGCGTAGTCGATTTCCGGACGGCTCAGCAGGTTCAGCAGGTTGTATTCATGAGCCAGCGGCGTACCGAATTTCTCGGCAATGGCGTTGCCCTGCTCGGTACCCGGACGAACCCAGGTGCTCTTCAGGCGTTGTTCTTCCAGCTCGATGCCTTCGCGTTTCTTGCAGAACGCCGCCCAGCGCACATCATCCACCAGGCCGAGCTCGCGACCTTTCTCGGTCAGGCGCAGGTCGGCGTTGTCTTCACGCAGGATCAGGCGGTACTCGGCACGCGAGGTGAACATCCGGTACGGCTCCTGGGTACCGAGGGTGATCAGGTCGTCGACCAGTACCCCGATGTACGCCTCGTCGCGACGCGGGCACCAGCTGTCCTTGCCCTTGGCGCGCAGTGCGGCGTTGGCCCCGGCGAGCAGACCCTGGGCACCGGCTTCTTCGTAACCGGTGGTGCCGTTGATCTGGCCGGCGAAGAACAGGCCGCCGATCACCTTGGTTTCCAGGCTGTACTTGAGGTCACGCGGATCGAAGTAGTCGTATTCGATGGCGTAGCCCGGGCGGACGATGTGGGCGTTTTCCATGCCGCGGATCGACTGGACGATCTGCAACTGCACGTCGAACGGCAGGGATGTGGATATCCCGTTCGGGTACAGCTCGTTGGTGGTCAGGCCTTCCGGCTCGATGAACACCTGGTGGCTCGCCTTGTCGGCGAAACGATGGATCTTGTCCTCGATCGACGGGCAATAGCGTGGGCCGATGCCCTCGATTTCTCCGGCAGCGGAATACATCGGCGAACGGTCGAGGTTCGCCGCGATGATTTCGTGGGTGCGGGCATTGGTGTGGGTAATCCAGCAACTGACTTGCCGTGGATGCTGTTCCTTGTTGCCCATGAACGACATGACCGGGATCGGCGTATCGCCCGGTTGTTCGGTCATTACCGAGAAATCCACAGACCGCGCGTCGATACGCGGCGGCGTACCGGTTTTCAGACGGCCGACACGCAGCGGCAGTTCACGCAGGCGATGAGCCAGGGCAATCGACGGCGGATCACCGGCGCGGCCACCGGAATAGTTTTGCAAACCGATGTGGATAAGTCCGCCGAGGAACGTGCCGGTGGTCAATACCACGGAATCAGCGAAGAAACGCAGGCCCATCTGGGTCACGACACCCCGTACCTGGTCCTGCTCGACTATAAGGTCATCGGCAGCCTGCTGAAATATCCACAGGTTCGGTTGGTTCTCCAGGATTTCACGGATAGCGGCCTTGTACAGCACACGATCGGCCTGTGCACGAGTAGCACGTACAGCAGGGCCTTTACGGCTGTTGAGGACACGGAACTGGATGCCGCCCTTATCCGTGGCGATCGCCATCGCGCCGCCGAGGGCATCGATTTCCTTGACCAGGTGGCTTTTACCGATGCCACCAATGGCCGGGTTGCAGCTCATGGCACCGAGGGTTTCCACGTTATGCGTCAGCAACAGGGTTTTCGCCCCCATGCGTGCTGATGCTAGTGCTGCCTCGGTACCGGCATGACCGCCGCCGATGACGATCACTTCAAAACGGGAAGGGAAATCCACCACGCACCTCGTGCCTGCTTCCAGGTAGGTAAATAGGAAAAATTGGGACTGAATGGCCAAGTATAGGGAATTCGCCCTTCCTAAAGAACCCTTTGCACAAAATTTAACCAGTTGTGGATAAGCATGAGCAATAGAAATCAAAAAGAAGGAAATGTATTAAAACCTTGTTTTTATGTTTATTCTTAGGGCCCCCCCTATCTGTGGATAAGGTTCTGTAGGCCATGTTTATCAAGATGTACAGAGATTCATAACTCTGTGATCATGTGCTCTTGAGGGGTTTGGATAACCGGTGTAAGCCTGTGGATTAAAGTGATCGTTATCCACAGACGGGTTAATCCTCAGTTTTCAGGCCCGGTTATCAACTGAGCTGAGGGGCGGTTATTCACAGGGCTTAATCCACACAAAATCGCCCGGGAGGCGACGATCGGACAGGGGAAAACCTCCCGTGGCCGGGATCGATCGATGGAAAGGTGGTGTGTCAGCGCAAGAAATGGCTGATAACGGGGTCAGGCAGGGATAGCGCGCAGGGGGCGGTGCGAGTACCCGTCACCGGGTGCAGGAAGGAAAGCGAAGCCGGGTGGAACCTACCGTCCCGGCTCGTCGCGAGGCAGAAGCCTATCTCGAATGGTGGATAACCATGGTGTGTCAGGCTGTCATTTCCCGATACAAAAACTCGAGAAAATTCTCCCCAACAGGTCGTCGGAGCTGAATGCACCGGTGATTTCGCCCAGGAACTGCTGGGCCTGGCGCAAATCCTCGGCCAACAGTTCGCCCGCTCCCGCCAGGGTCAGTTGGGCATGACCGTGTTCCAGCGCCGAACTGGCGAAACGCAAGGCTTCCAGGTGTCGGCGCCGGGCGCTGAAGCTGCTCTCGGCAGTCTGTTCATAACCCATGCAGGCCTTGAGATGGTCACGCAGCAGTTCCAGGCCCTCGCCTGCCGCCTTGGCGCTGAGGCTGATCGTGACGTGGCCATCCTCGCTGACTTCCAGGCCTATCGGCTCGCCACTCAGGTCAGCCTTGTTGCGGATCAGGGTGACCTTGGTCGGATCCGGCCGCTGTTCGAGAAACTCTGGCCACAGGGCGAAAGGATCCACCGCTTCGGGAGCCGTGGCATCAACCACCAGCAATACTCGGTCTGCTTCACCAATGGCCTTGAGTGCACGTTCCACCCCGATCTTTTCCACATGGTCGTCGGTATCGCGCAAGCCAGCGGTGTCGACCACGTGCAGCGGCATGCCATCGATGTGGATATGTTCACGGAGGATATCCCGAGTGGTCCCGGCTATCTCGGTGACGATCGCGGCTTCGCGCCCGGCCAGGGCATTGAGCAGGCTCGACTTGCCGGCATTCGGCCGGCCGGCGATGACCACGGTCATGCCGTCACGCAGCAACGCGCCCTGCCCGGCTTCGCGAATCACTGTGGACAACTCGTCGCGGACCGCCTCGAGCATCGCCAGGACGTGGCCATCGGCGAGAAAGTCGATTTCCTCCTCGGGGAAGTCGATGGCCGCCTCGACGTAGATCCGCAGGCTGATCAACTGCTCGGTGAGGTTATGCACACGCTGGGAAAACGCCCCCTGCAGGGAACGCAGGGCATTGCGCGCGGCCTGGGCGGAGCTGGCCTCGATCAGGTCGGCGATCGCCTCGGCCTGGGCCAGGTCGAGCTTGTCGTTGAGGAACGCGCGTTCGCTGAATTCTCCTGGTCGCGCCAGTCGACAACCCAGTTGCAAGCAACGCTGCAACAGCATGTCGAGCACGATCGGTCCGCCGTGGCCTTGCAGTTCCAGGACATCTTCACCGGTGAACGAATTCGGTCCCGGGAAATACAGCGCCAGACCCTCATCCAACACCTCGCCGGCCTCACCGTGAAACGGACCGTAGTGAGCAAACCGCGGCTTCAGCTCGCGACCGCTGATGGCCAGCGCGGCGGTCTGCGCCAGAGGCCCGGAAATACGGACGATACCGACACCGCCACGACCCTGTGCGGTGGCAACGGCGGCGATGGTTTCCCGAGGGACGTTCATGGAGGCGGGCCTCAAGCAAAAAGTGACAGATAGCAAAACGCCCCACTAGGGGGCGTCTTGAGTGGTTATCCACAGCGTATGTCAGGCAGCGGCTTTTTTGGTAGCGGCTTCGATACGGCTGGTGATGTACCACTGCTGGGCGATCGACAGGCAGTTGTTCACCACCCAGTACAGCACCAGACCAGCAGGGAACCACAGGAAGAAGAAGGTGAAGATGATCGGCATCAGCTTCATCACCTTGGCCTGCATCGGATCCGGCGGAGTCGGGTTCAGACGCTGCTGGATGAACATGGTGGCGCCCATGATGATCGGCAGGATGAAGAACGGATCCTTGATCGACAGGTCGGTAATCCACAGGATGAACGGAGCCTGGCGCATTTCGACGCTTTCCAGCAGCACCCAGTACAGCGAAAGGAAAACCGGCATCTGCACCAGGATCGGCAGGCAGCCTCCCAGCGGATTGATCTTCTCCTTCTTGTACAGCTCCATCATGGCCTGCGACATCTTCTGCCGATCGTCGCCGTGTTGTTCCTTCAGCGCAGCCAGTTTCGGGGCGACTGCACGCATGCGCGCCATCGACTTGTAGCTGGCAGCCGACAGCGGGAAGAACAGGCCCTTGATCAGCATTGTCAGGACGATGATCGAGAAGCCCCAGTTGCCCAGCAGGCTGTGGATATGTTGCAGCAGCCAGAAGATCGGCTGGGCGATGAACCACAGAATGCCGTAATCGACGGTCAGTTCCAGGCCTGGGGACAACTGCTTGAGTACGGCCTGGCTCTTCGGACCGGCATACAGGATCGCACTGGTTTCGGCTTTCTGGCCTGGCGCGATGTTCAGCGAAGGACCGGTGTAGCCGATGATGTAGTTGCCCTGGCTGTCCTTGCGAGTAGTCACGACATTGCTGTCGCCCTTGGCCGGCACCCAAGCGGTGACGAAGTAGTGTTGCAACCAGGCAACCCAGCCACCCTGCACGGTTTCTTTCAGCGGGCCCTTGTCGATGTCCTTCATCGACACTTTCTTGTACGGCTCGGAACTTGTCCACAGGGCAGCGCCCAGGTAGGTCGCGGTACCGGTGGCAGTACTCGAAGAAGGGTCGGCGCTGGCATCGCGTTTCAGCTGGGCGAACATCGCACCCGACCAGGGCTGGGTGCTTTCGTTGTCGATCAGGTAGGAAACGGTCACGTCATACAGGCCGCGCTTGAGGGTGAAGCGCTTGATGTAGTTGACGCCGTTGGCGCTGAATTTCAGGTCGACGACCAGTTGGTCCTGACCGTCGGCCAGTTGATAACTCTTCTTTTCGGAAGAGTACAGGGGACGACCGGCTGCATTGGAATCCGGTCCGTTGGTGCCGATCAGGCCACTTTGGGCCAGGTAGACACGCTCGCCGCCATTGTCGAACAACTGGAATGGTACGTCCGGATGATCCTGGCGACGTGGATACAGCGGCAACTTCAGTTGCGCGACGTCACCACCTTTCGGATCGATGGCCAGTTCCAGCACATCCGTCTTGATCTGGATGAGGTCCTTGCTGGCGGCCAGTGGCGCTTCAGCAGGAGTGCTGGTGTCATTGGCTGCTCGTGGAATGTCATCATTGGCGGCGGCATGGCTGCCGGTTGCGCTATCCGGCAGACCGGAAACGGTGGTGCTGGCAACATTCTGAGTCGGCAGGGCAGCCTGGCCGTAGTCCTGGTTCCATTTCAGAACCATGACGTAGGACACGATTGCCAGGGCGACGATCAGGATCGTGCGTTTGATATCCATGATTACTCGGCCATCGAAGAAGAACGGGAGGTGGGGATAGGTGGAACCGGGTCATAACCACCGGCATTCCACGGATGACAGCGACCTAAACGACGAAAGGTCAGCCAGCCACCGCGCAGGAGTCCATGAGTTTCGATGGCTTCGTACGCGTAGCAGGAACAACTGGGGTAGAAACGACAGTGACTGGCCATCAGGGGACTAATGGCGTAGCGGTAAAACCGGATCGGAACGAGTGCCAGTTTACGCATCTGGACTGTCTACCCCTGCAGAACCGGTCTTGACTGCGGCAGTTGGTGCATTACGAACCAAGCGTTTCCACAGCTTACCGAAATGCTGAATCAATTCGGGGTTTTCTACGTCCCCCAAACCTTTGCGCGCGACGATAACTATATCCCAGCCTGCCAGTAAATCCTGGTGCAGACGGAACGATTCGCGCATCAGACGTTTGAGGCGATTGCGCTCAACGGAGAGCTTGACGCTCTTTTTACCGATAACCAGCCCCAGGCGGGGATGATCGAGGTCGTTGTTGCGCGCAAGGAGCAGGAGGTTTTTCCCCGGAACCTTGCCGGTAGGGGAGTCAAAGACCGCCTTGAAATGTCGTGGAGTAAGCAGACGCTTTTCCCGACTGAAGTCCTGACTCACCACCAAAGCCGGAATATCAAACCGACAGACGGGCACGACCTTTGGCGCGGCGGCGCGACAGGACTGCACGACCGTTCTTGGTTGCCATGCGAGCACGGAAACCGTGGGTGCGGGCGCGTTTGATAGTGCTGGGTTGGAAAGTACGTTTCATGGCGTTGCTACCTGGTTCGTCACAACGGGCCGGAATGGCCCCCGTTTTAAGAGACCGGCGATTCTAGAGAAAGCAAGCCCTCAGGTCAATTTCCAACCAGCTTTTCCTTCCTATAGGTATTTCCCGTCCTCGGCCTTGATCAACACGAGCTCCAGACATAGAAATAAAGAAGCGAATTATTTAAAGCTTTTCTGTAGAACTTATAAAAGCTTAGCTGGCGGTTATCTGTGGATAACTGTCGTTAGGCCAGAAAACACCTGCTGTACAGGGAATGACAACACGGTGGGGAAACGGTGCCTTGCCTGTGCTGCGCCAGCGAATAAGGTGTGTGTGGAAAAGCCAGTTATCCACAGACGGAATACCCACAGACTTTCGGTCATACTTGTACAACGACCTCAGGGGCGGTTATCCACAGAGCTTATTCACATACCGCTGGTCGCCTTGTTCACAGGCAAGAGAGTGATTCGCCGTGCTCCCCCTGCAATCCACATGTGGATAAGTGCTCGGCCTGCCGGTACAATGGCCGCTTGTTTTTGCCTTACCGGCTTTCAACTTAGGGGATATCCGTGTCAGTGGAACTTTGGCAGCAGTGCGTGGAGCTTCTGCGTGATGAGCTGCCTGCCCAGCAATTCAACACCTGGATCCGTCCACTACAGGTCGAAGCCGAAGGCGACGAGTTGCGTGTCTATGCACCGAACCGTTTTGTGCTCGACTGGGTGAATGAAAAGTACCTGGGACGTTTGCTCGAACTGCTGAACGAGCATGGCAATGGCATGGCGCCCGCCCTTTCCTTATTAATAGGCAGCAAGCGCAGTTCGGCACCACGTGCCGCACCGAACGCACCCCTGGCAGCCGCGCAGGCCCAGGCGGCCAGTGCGGCTGCCGCTGCGGCGGGC
>NZ_AQOH01000043.1 GCF_000364705.1 Pseudomonas fuscovaginae SE-1
GTGGCGAGGGGGCTTGCCCCCGTTCGGCTGCGAAGCAGTCGTAAAATCGGTTGTCGCGTTCTGACTGATATAGCGCGATTACCGGTTTTGGGGCCGCTCCGCGGCCCAGCGGGGGCAAGCCCCCTCGCCACTGGGTGGATGGACCCCTCGCCACTGGGTGGACCCCTTGCCACAAACGAACGTCAGAAACAGAAACGCCGCGAGAGTCTCGCGGCGTTTCTGTTTCTGGCTTAGCCCAGGTTCTTGCCCAGCAACGCGTGATACAGCTCGCTGTCGCCAAGAATCCCCACCACCCGGTTGTTGTCGTGCAGCACCAGCTTGTTGCCGGTCTGGTAACGGATCTGCAGGGCATCGCGCATGCCGATGTTGGAGTCCACCAGGGTCGGGCTGCGGCCCAGGCTTTCCACCGCCTGGCCCTGCACCCAGCTCTGCAGGTTCAGGCTGGAGCCGTTCTGGCGGGCCCCCTTGATCGTGTTGCCTTCGGCCAGGTCGATCCACGAGTCGCCACCCGGATCGATGCACACCGAACCGTTGACGCGCTTGCAGTTGTCCAGGCTGCGCATCAGGCTGCGGCCACAGAGCACGTTGAGCGGGTTGGTATGGGCGACGAAGGTGCGCACATAGTCATCCGCCGGATTGAGCACGATGTCCTCGGGCTTGCTGTACTGGATGATCCGGCCGTCCTTCATGATCGCGATACGGCTGCCGAGCTTCAGCGCCTCGTCGAGGTCGTGGCTGACGAACACGATGGTTTTCGCCAGCTTGTTCTGCAGGGTCAGCAGTTCGTCCTGCAGGCCCTGGCGAATCAGTGGATCGAGGGCCGAGAACGGCTCGTCCATCAGCAGGATGTCGGCGTCCATCGCCAGCGCGCGGGCCAGGCCCACCCGCTGCTGCATGCCGCCGGAGAGTTCGTCGGGCTTCTTGTTGCGCCATTGCGCCAGGCCCACCAGTTCGAGCTTCTCGTCCACCAGCTTGCGTCGTTCCTTTTCCGGACGACCCTGCATCTCCAGGCCGAAGCTGATGTTTTCGCGCACCGTCAGCCAGGGCATCAGGGCGAATTTCTGGAACACCATGGCGATGCGCTTGGTGCGCATCATCTTCAGTTCGGCGGGCGTGCAGGAGGCGATATCGATCTGCCGACCTTCATGCTCGACGAACAGCTGGCCGCGGCTGACGGTGTTCAAGCCGTTGATGCAGCGCAGCAGGCTGGATTTGCCGGAACCGGAGAGGCCCATCAGCACGCAGATCTCGCCCTTCTCGATTTCCAGGCTGGCATTCTCGACGCCGACGATCTGACCGGTCTTCTTGAGGATTTCTTCCCGCTTGAGGCCCTTGTCCAGCAACGCGAGCGCCTCGCGCGGGTTCTTGGAGAAGATAACGTCTACCTTGTCGAAGCGAATGATGCTCATGCGTCCCCCTTGACCTGTGGGTCGGGTTGTTTGCAGATACGGTCGAGCATGATTGCCAGCAATACGATCGCCAGGCCGGCTTCGAAGCCCAGGGCGATATCAGCGGTGTTCAGTGCATTGACCACGGGTTTGCCCAGACCATCGGCGCCTACCAGCGCGGCGATCACCACCATCGACAGCGACAGCATGATGCACTGGGTGATGCCGGCGGCGATGCTCGGCATGGCATGGGGCAGTTCGATTCTGGAGAGCAACTGGCGGCGCGAGCAGCCGAAGGCCTTGCCGGCGTCCATCAGTTCCTGCGGTACGTCCTGGATGCCCAGGTAGGTGAGGCGGATCGGCGCGGCGATCGCGAACACCACGGTGGAAATCAGCCCGGGGACCACGCCCAGGCCGAACAGGGTCAGGGTAGGAATCAGGTACACGAAGGTCGGTACGGTCTGCATCAGGTCGAGGACCGGACGCATCATGGTATAGAACACCGGCTTGTGCGCGGCGACGATGCCCAGCGGCACACCGATGACCACGCAGACCAGGGTGGCGAACATCACCTGGGCGAGGGTTTCCATGGTTTCCTGCCAGTACCCCAGGTTCAGGATCAGCAGAAAGGAAGCGACGACAAAGGCGGTCAGGCCCCATTTGCGCTGGATCAGGTGGGCGATCAGCGCGATCAGCGCGATCAATGCCAGTGGGTTGAACCAGGCCAGCGCGAACGTCACGCCGTGGATCATCGTTTCCAGTGTCGACGCGATCGCATCGAAATAGTTGGCACCGTGTTTGGTCAACCATTCAACGAAGGCAGCGATGTACTGGCCCAGGGGAATTTTCTGTTCAGTCAGCATGGTATCGAACGTCCACATGCAGGGAAATAAATGCCGGTCCGGGCGGGCGGACCCGCCCGGTGCCGGCGGTTATTGCGCGAGCTTGGCTTTCACGGCTTCCAGGCCGGGTTTTCCGTCAATGGTGGTCACGCCAGCCAGCCAGGTATCGAGTACCTGTGGGTTTTTCTGCAGCCAGGCCTTGGCCGCGGCTTCGGGTTTCATCTTGTCGTCGAGGATGTTGCCCATCAGCGAGCTTTCCATGTCGACGGTGAATTCCAGGTTCTTCAGCAACTGGCCGACGTTGCTGCATTCCTGGACGTAGCCCTTGCGGGTGTTGGTCAGCACGGTGGCGGCGCCGAAGTCCGGGCCGAAATAGTCGTCGCCGCCGGTCAGGTACTGGATCTTGAAGCGCTTGTTCATCGGATGCGGCGCCCAGCCGAGGAAAACCACGGCGGTGTCGCGTTTCTGCGCGCGATCGACCTGCGAGAGCATGCCGGCCTCGCTGGACTCGACCACCTTGAAGCCGGCGTCCTTCAGGCCGAAGGCGTTCTTGTCGATCATGCTCTGGATCAGGCGGTTGCCGTCGTTGCCCGGCTCGATGCCGTAGATCTTGCCGTCCAGTTCCTTCTTGAACTTGGCGATGTCGGCGAAGTCGTGCAGGCCCTTGTCATACAAGGCCTGTGGCACGGCGAGGGTGTACTTGGCGCCCTTGAGGTTGGTGCGCACGGTGTCCACGGTGCCGGCGTCGCGGTAGGCCTTGATGTCGTTTTCCATGGTCGGCATCCAGTTGCCGAGGAACACGTCCATGTTCTTGCCGTCGGCCAGGGACTTGTAGGTCACCGGTACGGAAATCATGGTGGTCTTGGTCTTGTAGCCGAGGGCCTGGAGGACGACGCTGGTGGTGGCGGTAGTGGCGGTGATGTCGGTCCAACCGACATCCGAGAAGTTCACGGTGCTGCATTGGGCCGGTTCTGCGGCCTGGGCCAGCAGGGGGAGACTCAGCATGGCGGCCAACAACAACGAGGGGGAACCTTTCATCGGGGTAGACTCCTATCAGTTTCTTCTTGGCAGTGTCCAAAGGGACGATTGCGCTTAATTGTTCTGTTGCGGTTGGAGGCGTCGAGGACAGCTCTACCCCCGTGCCTTGCAATCGAGTCGGGATTGATCATGTACCAGCCTGAAAATGTCGCCTACGGGGTGCGTCGTATCCAGTACAGGGGGGGTCGCATCCAGTGTCGATGAGGTCGCTTACAGACTTTTCAGCCGATTTTTCCGTCTCGCGGACGCAAAAAAGCAGCGAAAAAAGCCTGTCGGCGGCGTCTGGCGTTGATGGACAAGATTGCGTCGGTGCGAGACGTCGAAGGCGATTTCAAAAGACTGATGATGTTTTCATTCCGGCGGATCGCGACTTCAGCGTAGCAGCCCCGCCACCGGGCGCCTGGCCGCCCGGATCCCGTATCCAGAGGACTTCGCAGTCATGGCAATCAGTGTGTTTGACCTGTTCAAGATCGGCATCGGCCCCTCCAGTTCGCACACCGTGGGGCCCATGCGGGCGGCGGCGCTGTTCGTGCAGGACTTGCGTGAACGCGACCTGCTGGGGCAGGTCCGGCGGGTCGAGGTGCAGCTCTATGGTTCCCTGTCGGCCACCGGCATCGGTCACGGCAGCGACACCGCGGTGATCATGGGGCTGATGGGCGAATGGCCGGACGCGATCGATCCGTCGCAGATCGGCCTGCGCATCGCCACCTTGCGTGAAACCGATACGCTACTGCTCGACAACCGCCTGCCGGTGCCTTTTGTCTGGTCGCGGGACATGCGCCTGCTCGACGAGAACCTGCCATTTCATCCCAACGCCATGACCCTGGTGGTGTTCGGCGATGACGGCGAGCTGCACCGCGACACCTACTATTCGGTAGGCGGCGGTTTCGTCGTTGACGAGGCGCAGGCGTCCAGCGGTGTCGCGGACATGGACAGCACCGTGCTGCCCTATGACTTCTCCAGTGCGGTGGAATTGCTCGAACTGTGCCGCCGGCACAACCTGCGGGTGGCCGAACTGATGATGGCCAACGAGCGCGTCTGGCGCTCGGAGGACGAGATTCGTGCCGGGCTGATGAAGCTTTGGCGGGCGATGCAGGAGTGCGTCGAACACGGCCTGCAGCACGAGGGCATCCTGCCCGGCGGGCTGAATGTACGCCGGCGCGCGGCCAAGCTGCATCGCAGCCTGCAGGAACTGAACAAGCCGAACGTGATCGGCTCGACCCTGAGCGCGATGGAGTGGGTCAACCTGTTCGCCCTGGCCGTCAACGAAGAGAACGCCGCCGGCGGGCGCATGGTGACGGCACCGACCAATGGCGCGGCGGGGATCATCCCGGCGGTGCTGCACTATTTCATGAAGTTCAGCGAGGCGGTGACCGACGCCAACGTCGTCGACTTCTTCCTGGGGGCGGCGGCGGTCGGCATCCTGTGCAAGAAGAACGCTTCGATTTCCGGTGCGGAAGTGGGTTGCCAGGGCGAGGTCGGTTCGGCCTGTGCGATGGCGGCAGCCGGCCTGGCCGAGATTCTCGGGGCGACCCCGGAGCAGTTGTGCAACGCCGCGGAAATCGGCCTGGAGCATAACCTCGGGCTGACCTGCGACCCGGTTGGCGGCCTGGTGCAGGTGCCGTGCATCGAGCGCAACGCGATTGCCGCGGTGAAGGCGATCAACGCGGCGCAGATGGCCCTGCGTGGTGACGGCCAGCACTTCATTTCCCTCGACCGGGTGATCCGCACCATGCGCGATACCGGGGCCGACATGCATGACAAGTACAAGGAGACATCGCGCGGCGGGTTGGCGGTCAGTGCGGTGGAGTGCTGATCTTTTAGCGGTGTGCCGGTTCGCGGATGAGTCCGGCTCCCAGTCTTGAGTCGCTCATAGGTTTCAGGAGCGGCGTCGAGCTGGGTGGGGCAGGATTCATCCGCTAAAGCACCAGTCGGTTCTCCACCGACCGAGTCTGTGCACTAATCGCCCACTCCTCACTGCCCGCGCCACCTTTTGGCGCGTCGCAAACAGATAACTCGGCTGTTGCCGCCAACCTTGTCGACAACGCTTCTCAGATAGCTTCCCGCGTGCCTGCGGTGACACTCGCCCACGGCGTCTACCTCGCCCGAAACACAAGTGCTACCGATCTGCTCAAATCCCCGGAACACACCTTCCACGCAAGTTTCCAGGGCCTATAACCCGCACTTGCGGCAAGGGCTATTCAGACAGGCCGCCATGTCGTTTTCAGGAGTTATTGAATGCACATTCAAATTTCGGCATGGCAATTGCTCTGTCATGACAAAGCGCCTTTTCCCACAGGGACAAGGGCCATACAACAAGAGCCTCCGCCTGAGGCCATAACCCGCTTTGTGTGAGGAGATATCGCGATGACGTCGTTCAACTCCGGGGCCCAACCTCAGAACCGTGCGCCTCAGTCCATCGGCTTCCTGCTGCTGGATAATTTCACGCTCATTTCCCTGGCCTCCGCGGTCGAGCCGCTACGCATGGCCAACCAGTTGTCCGGCCGGGAGCTGTATCGCTGGACAACGCTGAGCGTCGACGGTGGGCAGGTCTGGGCCAGCGACGGCTTGCAGATCACGCCTGACGCGGCCATGCACAAGGCGCCGGCGATGGATACCGTGATCGTCTGCGGTGGCATCGGCATCCAGCGCACCGTTACCCGCGAACACGTCTCCTGGCTGCAGGGCCAGGCCCGCCAGTCCCGCCGCCTGGGCGCGGTGTGCACCGGCAGTTGGGCGCTGGCCTGTGCCGGCCTGCTCGATGGCTTCGATTGCAGCGTGCACTGGGAATGTCTGGCGGCGATGCAGGAAGCCTTCCCGCGAGTGGCCATGAGCACCCGCCTGTTCACCCTCGACCGCAACCGCTTCACCAGCTCCGGTGGCACCGCGCCCCTGGACATGATGTTGCACCTGATCAGCCGTGATCACGGTCGCGAACTGTCGGCGGCGATCTCCGAGATGTTCGTCTACGAGCGCATCCGCAACGAGCAGGACCACCAGCGCGTGCCGCTCAAGCACATGCTCGGCACCAACCAGCCGAAGCTGCAGGAAATCGTCGCGTTGATGGAGGCCAACCTGGAGGAGCCGATCGACCTCGACGAGTTGGCGGTCTACGTCTCCGTGTCCCGTCGACAACTGGAGCGGCTGTTCCAGAAATACCTGCACTGTTCACCGTCGCGCTATTACCTCAAGCTGCGACTGATCCGAGCACGGCAACTGCTCAAGCAGACGCCGATGTCGATCATCGAAGTGGCTTCGGTCTGCGGCTTCGTCTCCACGCCGCACTTCTCCAAGTGCTACCGCGAGTACTTCGGCATTCCACCGCGTGATGAGCGCGTCGGTTCCAACACCGCCCAGCAGGTGGCGATGATGCCGATCCCGCAGGCCATGGTGCTGGCGCCGCTGTCCGGACCGATGTCGGCCCTGAGCCAGGCGCGCAACGAGTCGACCTTCGCCAGCGTGCGTCTCTGAAGTCGTTCAAGGCGGGTTGCCCCCTGTGGCTCTAGAGCGGCTGCGGAGGGGGCCCGAGGCTCTGTTCTGGACGGCTGGCGTCGTGGCGAGCGGGCTTGTCCGCGCTCGGCTGCCGGGCAGCCGCCAACCCCGTCGCCGCCGTTCTGGCTGAGGCACCGCGGTGCCTGGTTCCAGGGCCGCTGCGCGCCCCAACGTGGGCAAGCCCACTCGCCACATGGTGGCTCAGGCGCGTTTTTGCTGCTGGTAGTCGGCCAGCGCCGGCAGCAATTGCTTGTCGATGGCCTGGCGCACGGCCGGCAGGATCGTCGCGCTGCTGGTGTACATTTCCTTGACCATCTTGCGCAGCGCATAGGCGCGTGCGTCGTCCAGGCCGCGTACCGCATGCTCGCACGCCTGTTCGGCGGTGGCGCCGTTGGGCACCTGCAGGCCGAGGGACTTGAGTTGGCCCAACAGGTCTTCCTGGTCAATCAGATCTGCGTACATCATGGCGCTTTTCCTATTCAGGGCTGTTCGTGACTCGATTCTGGTAGGGCATGGAAGTGTCGGCAAGGACAGATTGTCGCGATGTCAGGGATGCCTATGAACATGTCGTTTTCGGCAAAGTCGGGGCCCGGATGAAGGGGCAAACTGGTTTCCAGCTGGGCCAGTCGATGGTTTGGTCACCCTCTCGACGCCACCGCTGAAGACACTCTCTCACCTCGATCCTGTCACGGCTTGATCGGGGTTTTTTTTGCCTGTGTCTTGCCAGTGGGCAGGCGTGTTCGTTGATCGCCAGCAAGCCGGCTCCCACAGCCTCGGATGGGGCTCCGGTTTCCTCGGGCAGTCCAGGGTGTGCATTGCACATCTGCCCTGCATGTTCTGTGGCAGCCGGCTTGCTGGCGATGGCCGCGCCGCCGATCTAACGCTGCAGCACCAGGATGCGCGACAGCAATTCATCCCGGTCGATGTAGCAACCCTGGAAATGCCGCGCTCCGCTGGTCGGGTCGAAGGCATTACGGGCGTGCAGCGTGCGACGGTTGTCGAAGCACCACAGCTGGCCCGGCTCGAGCCGCCGCACTACACGAAAACGCGCTTCGCGGGTCATGGCGATGAAGCGCCGGTAGGCGCCGTACAGCACCGGCATCTGCGCCACCGAGGCGTCGAACGGCCCACGCAGGAAGTTCGCCATGCGCACTTCGCTGACCTGGCCGAGGCTGTCCAGGGCGATCACCGGAGCCAGGCAGCGGTAGTCGCTGTGGCGGTCCTTGTTGCGGAACTCCACGGGGATCTCGCACAACGCCCGGAACGCCGCCGGGTCTTCCCGGCGCAGGGCATCGGCGATGGCAAAACCGTCGACGAAGATGCTCTCGCCGCCTTTGGCCTCGTTGACCAGGCAGTGCAGGAACTGCAGCCCCGGTTGCAGCTCGCGGGTCGGCAGGTCGCTGTGCAGGGGCAGGTTGAAGGCGGTGTAGGCATTACTGTCGGCATCGGCCTTGGACTGTACGTCGAACAGCACGCCGAAGTTGGTCTGGCGGATGAACGAGATCAGCTTCGCCACCTCCGTCAGCGTGCCGGGCTCGGTGGGCACGCCACGGACCTGGGTCAGGCCGGTGTCGCGCAGAGCCAGCAACCATTGCAGCAGCGCCTGCGGGTCGTTCCTGAGGTCGGCGTAGTCGAACACCGGCAGTTCGAGTTGGCTGTTCCACAGGCGGCTTTTCGGCTTGCCGGCCTGGCGTTCGGCACGCGAGGCGTCGTCATAGGCATGGGCGCGCAGCCAGCCCGGGTCGAAGCGGCTGGCGTGGCCGTCCTGCCAGTCGATGCACAGGCTGCCA
>NZ_AQOH01000044.1 GCF_000364705.1 Pseudomonas fuscovaginae SE-1
CAAATGAAGGGTTAAGTGGGTCAGTTTTAAGTCGGCGTTGACACACGAACTCATTGAACTGATCCATGCCAAAAAGAGTGGCAATCAGTTCAGCTCGCTGGGCATTGGGGCGTGCAGCGATTCTGGAAAATGCGTCGATCCGGTTCTTTTCTACGAAGCAAAAACGATAGGTGTCGGCATTGGCAACAACATCTACTTCTCGTCCTTGTAGATCAGTCGCTTTCAGTATTGGTACGTCAAATCGCCCATCATGGACATTGGAGAGATAAGTGCGGGCTGCAATACGCTTGCTTCCCGCCTCTTCGACATCGCCCAAAAGGGCGTACTCCAGTCCTTCGCACAGACTGGTTTTGCCGCTACCGTTAGGGCCGTAGAAGAGGATGATTTGCTTGGTGAGGTCAAACGGCTCGGGTGCTCGAAAGCCTCGAAATGGACCGAGTGTTAGATGTCGAAGTTTCGCCCAAGGCCATGTGCCGTGATCAGCCTGAGCAGCTGCGATCGGAGCAACATCTGCGGTACGCTCGAGTTCTCGACGAATCAGTTCAACTAGATAGATGGATCGCTGACTTCGTTGGCGCGAGGTCCCAGCTAATTCATCAAAATTTGCCAATACCAAGGCGGCTAGGCAACGGACATCAGAAGGGATATGTTTCTCAGGTTGATAAAGCCATCCCACAAAACGCTCAAAATCCTGTCTAGCCGATGCCATATCCTCTCCATTTGGTGGCGATCTTTTGCGTCTAGCTTACCGTAATGTCACCTTGATGGCGTCTTCATTTGCTACGTATGAAATTCGAGCATCAGTCAGAATCTGAGGGTAGAGGTTACGGTTCCTCGAGCCGTGCGATGCGAGGCACCGACTGTACGTACAAGCCCGTTGATTGAAACGCTGCACTCCCATCGGGGATGCCGACCACCAGGAATTGATTTAGGTTCGGAAATGGTATTTGTCATGGCATCGTTTTCTTGATCTTGGGAGGTATGCTTATTTAATTGGCCTTTAGGGGTTTATTGATAATAGAGTGGGAATGATCCCCGCCTGATATAGGCGAAAAGCGTTAAAGCAATGGCGGTCGATGCCTCGGTATCGACCGCCATTGTCGTTTCTGGCTATAGGAAAGTTCGCTGCTCCTAACCGTCGCAATATCCTGAAAACACACTGGCCTTCTTGCGTTTTCTATCTCTGTACACTCAAGAAACTCTAGCGCGGAGCACCCGACCATGGTGATCAAGAGCGGACTGCGTTTCATGCAGAAAGCTGGACTGGCTAATCGCGGTTGACAAAATGTCAACTTTTTATCATTCTATATCCGTGGGCATGAAACGACATGCACGTCATATCCAGAAAGCCGTTCAGCGATGCAGCAAGAGCCTATCCAAACGATGTTGAAGCTATCGACCGCACCTATCGGGTCTTGCGATCTGGCGAATTCGATACACCGCAGGCGCTAAGGAAGGTTTTTCCATCACTGGACAACTTCAAGTACAAGGATAAGTGGTGGGTACTCGACATTGGTGGCAACAATCTTCGCCTGATTGCCTTCATCGAGTTTCGTGACAACCGCCTGTACGTCAAGCACATCGTGACTCATGCCGAGTACGACAAGCTTTGCAAACGTTACCGGAAGGAGGCTGATTGATATGGGGTTTGCCGCCATCAAGGAAAAAGCCTATGCCTTGTTCAGCGAGGCGGGCTTCATCAGCCACATAGCCAATGATGACGACTATGCCAAGGCGCTAGCGTTGATGGATGATCTGGTTGAGGACTATGAGGTCAACCGTCCGCTGATCGAAATCCTGGCTCGCTCCATTGAGAGTTGGGAAAACGAGTCTGAGGAGTTTGTGGCGTTCAACGCACGGGTGGCAAAGTTGGGAGGCGTTGACGTGCTTCGGTTGCTGATGGAGCAACATGGACTGGGCGTGGCCGACCTGCCGGAAATCGGCAGCAAATCGCTGGTGTCCAAGATTCTCAATGGCCGTGGCCGCAACTTGACCCGCGACCACATTGCGGCATTGAGTAAGCGGTTTGCGGTTAGTCCTGCACTTTTCTTTTGATCGCTCCACTTTTCCATCCATACCGGCAGCTTTAAGTGCGTTAAGCGTTGCTCATCTCCCGGTTGACCTGCCGAGAGACTTCGATTGGCATCTGGCTTGATGATGTCATTGAAGTGGTGCCGGACCTGGTCGGGCTTACCGATATTGCCGGTGTTTCCCGGCAGAATATTCGCAAACTCATGCTCAATCACTCGAATAGCTTTCCGTTGGCGGTCCACCAGGGCAGTCCATCGGTCTGACATCTGGCGCCGGTGCTGGAATGGCTGGATGGGCGGGGTTATGAGTTGCAGCCCCGATTGCTCGAGACCGCGCAGGCGGCCCGGCAGGTGAACCTCACCAAGGCCGTCGGCAAGCTCGGTGCGGTAAACCCCGAGTTGCTGGCGCTGGTGCTGTGAGTTGTCGGCTGGCAGCGCCTCAGCGCCGCGCCACATCCGAAAAGTAGAACTTGTCCAGGGTATGCCGTGATTCGGTGTACTCGAACTGCCGGCCGTCCTGCAGGAAGGTCTGGTTCTTCACCACGATCACGTGGCTGGCGCCGTCGAGGTCCAGGTGCTGCTGGTCGTCCTTGCCACAGCGTACCGCTTCGATGGTGCGCTGGGCGAAGCTGATGTTCAGTTGCAGGGTCTGCTCGATGTAGGCGTAGATCGAGTGCTCGGCGATATCCCGGGTCAGGCCGGGGATCAGGTCGGCGAGGAAGTGGTTGATGTCGAGAATGATCCGCTTGCCGTCGATCCGGCGCACTCGCTTGATACGGATCACCGGGCTGCCCGGCTCGCCCTGCAGGCGTTCCTGCAGGAAGCCTTCCAGCGGGACTTCGCTGAACTCCACGACTTCCGTACCGATGTTGTTGCCCAGGCTCGAATGGGCTTCCTGAAAGGTGACGATGCCACCGAGCTGGAATTCGATCGGGCTGCGTGACAGCACGAAGGTGCCCTTGCCGTGGATCTTCTGGGCGAATCCTCGTTCCTGCAACTGCTCGATGGCCTTGCGTACGGTGCCGCGGCTGGCCTGGTAGCTGTCCATCAGCTCGGTTTCCGAAGGCAGCCGGGCGCCTTTTTCCAATTGCTCGGTGGTGATACTGGCAAGCAGATCGCTATAGATCTGGTTGTATTTGCTCATGGTGTTCGCTCTGGATCGGAGATCGCCCGCTGACAGCGTAGCGGACGGGGTGTCCCAAGGAATGGAACCTTAAGGGCAGGTCGGGGCTTTGTCCATTTGTCGGGTATTTTGGCAATAAACGCTCAACTCGTCTGTACGAGTTGTTGCTTTAACTCGTACAGACGAGTAGCGTCTGTTCATGTGCTGCGACAACCACCAATAACAATCAGCGCGGAAGAACGATCATGAGTCACGACTATCCGAATATAGCCCGCCAGTTGCTGAGCAGCCTCGGCGGTGCCGACAACCTCGAGCAGGCTGCCCACTGCGTCACCCGTCTGCGGCTGGCGCTCAAGGACCCGAACAAGGTCGATAGGACCGCGTTGTCCGCGATCGACCTGGTCAAGGGGTCGTTCTTTACTGGTGGGCTGTTCCAGATCGTCATCGGTCCCGGCGAGGTGGAGCGTGTCTACGCCGCGCTGCGCGAGGCCACCGGCCTTGCGGCATCGACCATCGCCGACGTCAAGAAGGCCGGGGCCGACAAGAGCAACGCCATGCAGCGCCTGGTGCGGGTGTTCTCCGATGTGTTCATGCCGATCCTGCCGGCGCTGATCATTGCCGGCCTGCTGATGGGGATTAACAACCTCATGGGCGCCAAGGGCATGTTCGTCGACGGCAAGACGTTGCTCGAGGCCTACCCGTCGCTGGATGGGCTGTGGAGCCTGATCAACCTGATGGCCAATACCTCCTTCGTGTTCCTGCCGGCCCTGGTCGGCTGGTCGGCGGCCAAGCGTTTCGGTGGCAGTGAAATTCTCGGTATCGTCCTCGGCCTGATGCTGGTCCATCCCGACCTGCTCAACGCCTGGAACTACGGCAAGGCCGTGGCCGGCCTCGACGGCCAGAGCCTGCCGTATTTCGACATCTTCGGCTGGTTCCGGATCGAGAAGGTCGGCTACCAGGGGCAGATCCTGCCGATTCTGCTGGCGGCCTATGTCATGAGCGTGATCGAGAAATGGCTGCGTGCGCGGGTGCCAAACGCAATTCAGTTGCTCGTGGTGCCGATCACCACCATCGTTATCACCGGTGTCCTGGCCCTGGCGATCATCGGCCCGGTGACCCGTCACCTGGGGATCCTGATCACCGAGGGCATGGTCTGGCTGTTCGATGTGGCCCCGGCCGTCGGTGGCGCGGTGTTCGGCCTGCTGTATGCGCCGCTGGTGATCACCGGCATGCACCACATGTTCCTCGCGGTGGACCTGCAACTGATCTCCGGCCACGGCGGTACCTTCATCTGGCCGATGATCGTGATGTCCAACCTGGCACAGGGCAGCGCGGCACTCGCGGTGTTCTACATGAGCCGCAACGCCCGGGACCGCAGCATGGCCTCGACCTCGGCGATCTCCGCCTACTTCGGCATAACCGAGCCGGCGATGTTCGGCGTCAACCTGCGCTACAAGTTCCCGTTCTACGCCGCGCTGGTCGGCTCGGCGATCGCCAGCGTATTCCTGTCGTCGAACAAGGTGCTGGCTTCGGCCATCGGCGTTGGCGGCCTGCCGGGATTCATCTCGATCACTCCGCATTCGATCCCGGTGTTCATCGCCGGCATGGCCATTGCGATGCTCGTGCCCTTTGCCCTGACCTGTGCGCTGAGCCTGAAGATCGTGCGCCCCGGCTATCGCGTCGCCTGATATCGACTCCACCGACTACAAGGGAATCTTCATGCAAGACTGGCAACGCTCGGTGATCTATCAGATCTATCCGAAGAGCTTCCACAGCCATGCCGGCCTGCCCACTGGCGATCTGCTGGGGGTGGTCGACAAGCTCGACTACCTGAAATGGCTGGGCGTCGACTATCTGTGGCTGACGCCGTTCCTGCGCTCGCCGCAGCGCGACAACGGCTATGACATCAGCGATTACTACGCCATCGACCCGATCTATGGCTCCATGGCCGATTGCGAGCTGCTGATTGCCGAGGCCGGCAAGCGCGGGATCCGTCTGATGCTCGACATCGTGGTCAACCATACGTCCACCGAACACGTCTGGTTCCAACAGGCCCGTAGCAGCCTCGACAACCCGTACCGCGACTTCTACATCTGGCGCGACCAACCGAACAGCTGGCATTCGAAGTTCGGTGGCAACGCCTGGGAGTACGAGGCACAGACCGGCCAGTACTACCTGCACCTGTTCGATCACACCCAGGCCGACCTGAACTGGGACAACCCCCGGGTGCGTGAGGAGGTGTTCCGGATGATGCGCTTCTGGCGCGACAAGGGCGTTGGCGGCTTCCGCCTGGACGTGATCAACCTGATCTCCAAGCCGAAGGATTTTCCCGAGGATGCCTCCGATGGCCGGCGTTTCTACACCGACGGTCCGAACGTGCACCAGTACCTGCAGGAAATGCACCGAGAGGTGTTCGCCGGCCATGACCTGGTCAGTGTCGGCGAGATGTCCTCCACCAGCCTGGAACATTGCATTCGCTATTCGCGGCCGGAGTCCCGGGAACTGTCGATGACCTTCAACTTCCATCACTTGAAGGTCGACTACCCGAACATGGAAAAGTGGGTGCGGGCCGACTTCGACTTCCTAGAACTCAAGCGCATCCTCTCCGACTGGCAGCTTGGCATGCAGGCCGGTGGTGGTTGGAACGCGTTGTTCTGGTGCAACCACGACCAGCCGCGGGTGGTATCGCGCTTTGGTGATGACGGTGAACACCGTACGGTCTCGGCGAAGATGCTCGCCACCGCGCTGCACTTTCTCCAGGGCACGCCCTACATCTACCAGGGAGAGGAGCTGGGCATGACCAACCCGGGGTTCGAGCGCATCGACCAGTACCGTGATGTCGAGACCCTGAACATCTACCGCATCCAGCGCGAGGCCGGCCATTCGCAGGAGCAGAGCATGGCGGCGATCATGCAGAAGTCCCGCGACAACGGACGTACGCCCATGCAGTGGACGGCCGGTCCGAATGCCGGATTCAGCTCGGCGCAGCCCTGGATCGACCTGCCTGAGAATGCCTCCTGGATCAATGTCGAACAGCAGCTCGAAGACCCGGACTCGGTATTGCATCACTACCGTCGGCTGGTGGAGTTGCGCCGCAGCGAAGCACTGATGGTCGAAGGCAGCTATCGCCAACTGCTGCCCGAACATCCACAGGTCTGGGCCTATGTGCGTGAAGGCCAGGGGGAGCGTCTGCTGGTGGTGAGCAACTTCTACGCCGACAGTTGCGAGGTCGTTCTACCCCAAGGGGTGTTTGAGCAGGGACAGCAGCAACGTCTGTTGATCAGTAACTACTCGGATTGCCCGGTCAGAAATCAGGAACTTTTCCTGCGTCCCTATGAGTCATTTGTTCTTTGCCTTTCAGAAAAATAGGAAAAGTCGTTCATCAAATGCAGTACTCACCGGATCGTGTCCCGGGAGGCTGCGCCTGAAAATCGAACACTGAACTCAACAATAAAAACAATGAGAACAGCGGAGTGGTTCATGAAGACAATCAGTAGAGGTCTGTTGGTTTCCTGTGTCTGCCTGGGGCTGCCGTTTCCGGCCGAGGCCCTGGAGTTCGCCGGGTACCTGCGCAGCGGCATCGGTGGCTCGACCAGCGGCGGCAAGCAGAGCTGTTTCCAACTGCCGGGGGCACCGTCCAAATATCGTCTGGGCAACGAGTGCGAACAGTACGCCGAGCTGGAGCTGCGCCAGGACCTGGCGACCCTTGACGACGGTTCGGTGCTGAGCGTCGATGCCATGGCCTCGCTGTACAACCGCTATGGCCGCAACCTCAGTTTCGACGGCGAGAACGGGGCTGCGCGCATGCCGCAGATGTATGCCCAGTGGTCCAACATGCCCTCGCTCAACGGTGGTTCGCTGTGGGCCGGGCGTCGCTACTACAAACGTAACGATATCCACATTTCCGACTTCTACTACTGGAACCAGAGCGCCACCGGCGGCGGTATCGAGGACGTCAAGATCGGCGACCTCAAGTACAGCTACGCCTTCTCGCGCAAGGACAACCTGTACCAGAAGGACTACATCAACCGGCATGACTTCAACGTCGCCGGCTTCAAGGTCAACCCCGACGGCGAACTGGAGTTCGGTGTCAGCTACATCGATGCTCCGCGCCGCAGCGATACCCACCAGGGCTGGGCGATCACCGCGCAGCACGTGCAGCAGAACTTCCTCGGCGGCAAGAACAAGTTCGCCCTGCAATACGGCGAGGGGCCGGGTACCGGCCTGGGCTACACCGGCGATCCGCGCCTGGATACCAGCAGCAAGAGCTACCGGGCCGTGGAATTCTTCGACTGGCAGGTGACTCCACGCTTCGGCGGCCAGTTCGAGGCGGTGTATCAGAAGGACATTCGCCCCGACGGCCAGGATCAGAACTGGATCTCCCTGGGCGTGCGTCCGGCCTACGCGCTCACCGAGCATTTCAAGCTGGTGACCGAGCTGGGACATGACCAGATCGAGGCGCCGGGCGGTACCCGCAAGCTCAGCAAGTTCACCTTCGCCCCGACCTGGTCGCCGAAGGGGCCGGATTTCTGGGCGCGTCCCGAAGTTCGTCTCTACTACACCTACGCCAGTTGGAACGCGGCGGCACAACGTGCGGCCAACGAGCTGGCGGCCGGCTCCGCGCTGTCCGACAGCGGTGCCTTCGGCAATGCGCTGCACGGCTCCAACTTCGGCGTACAGGTCGAGTACTGGTGGAAGTAGCTCCATGCCGGAGGGCCGCGGCCCTCCGGCGCGTCACGGAACAACAATCAGAAGGTGATTTCATGAGCGCAATTGCTTCCCTGGAACTGCTGGCTCCGCTGTCCGGGGTACTGCTGCCACTGGAGCGGGTGCCCGATCCGGTATTTTCCGGTCGCCTGATCGGCGATGGTGTCTGTATCGATCCGACCTCCGGCGTGCTCTGCGCCCCCCTGTCCGGGGTGGTCAGCAATATCCAGGATAGCGGGCACGCCATCAGCATCACCGATGAGGACGGCGTGCAGGTGCTGATGCATATCGGCCTGGATACCGTGAACCTGGCAGGCAAGGGTTTCACCGCGCGGGTCGTCGAGGGCGAGCGGGTAGAGGCAGGCCAGACGCTGATCGAGTTCGACGCCGACTACCTGGCGCTGCATGCCCGTAGCCTGTTGACGCTAGTGCTGGTGGTCAGCGGCGAACCCTTCAGCGTGCTGGCGGACACCGTGGTCGACAGCGGTCAGCCATTGTTGCGCCTGGGCCTGCGGGCACCGCCGAATGGCGTGACGCAGCCTGAGCTTGAGGAGCAGGAGGGCGAGGCGCTGTTTTCCAGGCCACTGACCCTGCCCAATGCCAACGGCCTGCATGCCCGTCCGGCAGCGGTCCTGGCCCAGGCGGCGAAAGGCTTCTCCGCCAGCGTCCAGTTGCACAAGCGCCAGAGCAGCGCCAATGCCAAGTCACTGGTGGCGATCATGGGCTTGCAGACGGCTCGGGGCGATGTGCTGCAACTCAGCGCCATCGGCGAGGATGCCCAGGCGGCCGTCGACAGCCTGAGTGCGCTGATTGCCGATGGCTGTGGTGAAACGGATGCAGCCCAGGGGCCGCAGGAAACCTTCGAGGCCCCTGAACAATCCGGTATGACCCTGTTGCGCGGCGTGTGCGCCTCGCCGGGTTCGGCCTTGGGGCGGGTGGTGCAACTGTCCGAACAGGTCCTGAATATCCACGAGGTCGGAACTGGCGAGGAACAGGAGCGTGCGCTGCTGGAGGCTGCCCTGGTCCGGGCCACCGGGGAGTTGCGGGCCTTGCGGGAGAGTGCGCTCGGTAGTGCCCAGGCCGAGATTTTCCGCGCCCACCAGGAACTGCTGGAAGACCCCGATCTGCTGGAGCAGGCGCAGTCGCTGCTGGCCCGGGGCAAGAGTGCGGCCTATGCCTGGCGTACGGCCACCGAGGACACGGCGGCCCTGTTCAGGCGCCTCGGTAGCGAGTTGCTCGCCGAGCGCGCAGTGGACCTGACGGATGTCGGCCAGCGGGTGCTCAAGCTGATCCTCGGCGTCGAGGAGACCGCGACGCAACTGCCGGACGAGGCGATTCTGATCGCCGACCAGCTCACACCGTCGCAGACCGCCAGTCTGGATACCCGGCGGGTCATGGGGTTCGCCACGGTCGGTGGCGGCGCCACCAGCCATGTCGCGATCCTCGCCCGAGCCCTTGGCCTGCCGGCGTTGTGTGGCCTGCCGGCGCAGGTGCTGGAGGTCGCCAACGGCACCCCGGTGCTGCTCGATGCCGACCTCGGGCGGTTGCACCTCGAACCGGCGGACGCGGATGTCCGGCAATTGCTGGTAAAGCGCGAGCAGCAGCGTGAACGCCGCGAGCGTGACAGCGAGCTCTCCCATCACCCCGCATTGACCCGCGATGGCCAGCTTATCGAGGTGACGGCCAACGTCGCCTCGCTGGAGGAGGTCGAGCAGTCACTGCTCCTGGGGGGGGAAGGGGTCGGCCTGTTGCGTTCGGAGTTCCTCTACCTGGAGCGCGACAGCGCACCGAGCGTCGATGAGCAGGGCGCGACCTATCTGGCGATTGCCCGGGCCCTGGGTCCTGGGCGTAACCTGGTGGTTCGCACGCTCGATGTGGGAGGGGACAAACCGCTGGCCTATGTGCCGATGGCCTGCGAGGCCAACCCGTTTCTCGGTGTTCGCGGCATCCGCCTGTGCCTGCAGCGGCCGGAACTGCTGCGTCAGCAACTGCGGGCGGTCCTCGCCTGCGCCGGGCACACGCGGCTGCATATCCTGCTGCCGATGGTCGCCCGCCTGTCCGAACTGCGTGAAGCCCGGCAACTGCTGGTCGAGGAGGCGCAGGCGCTGGGGGTTGCCGAGCTGCCGAAGCTGGGGATCATGATCGAGGTACCTTCGGCCGCGTTGATGGCCGACCAGTTCGCACCGGAGGTGGACTTTTTCTCCATCGGTACCAACGACCTGACCCAGTACACCCTGGCCATGGACCGGGACCATCCGCAACTGGCGAGCCAGGCCGACAGCCTGCATCCGGCGGTGCTGCGCCTGATCGCCAGCACCGTCAAGGCCGCCCATGCCCATGGCAAGTGGGTCGGCGTGTGTGGTGCGCTGGCTTCCGAGGCGCTGGCGGTACCGGTGCTGCTCGGACTGGGGGTGGACGAGCTGTCGGTCAGCGTGCCGTTGATCCCGTCGATCAAGGCGACGGTACGGGAAGTCAGCCTGGCGGAATGCCAGGTCCTGGCGCAGCGGATTCTTGGGCAGGAAAGCGCCGAGCAGGTGCGCGAGGTCCTGCGTGATCATCAACAGGCGACGGTGGGCGCGCCGGTATTGGAGCACTGAGCATGTTCGAGAAATTCAGGCAGGCCTTCTGGAAGGCGCTGACGCCGGACCTGGTGCCGGAGCAGGCGGTTGCACAGCCCCATGACGGTTCGATACCGGTGCAGACGGCGGCGTCGCTTCTCGCTGAGCCGGTGCTGGCGGCGCTGGGGGGGGAGGCCAACCTCAAGTCCCGCCAGAGTGTGGCGCTGACGCGGTTGCGGGTCGAGTTGCATGATGCCAGCCGGCTGGATCAGGCGGCCCTGCGCAAGGCGGGCGTGCCGGGGGTGATGGCCTTGCGCGGTGGCGTGGTTCATCTGTTGATGGGACTCGATTCCAGGCGTGTGGACAAGGCCTGAGGGCCTGTCCACAAACCATCGAGCGCCGAGACCTGTAGGAGCCGGCTGGCTGGCGATCGCGGTGGCTCAGCCAGAAACATATTGACTGGCAGATCGCTATCGCCCGCCAGCCGGCCCCTACAGGGGGGCATGCGAAGGGGGCCGTGTCATGCGCCGGGCTTGCGGCCCATTGCCACTCCGCCCTTACCGTTTCCCAACTGCGGGTGTATCGTATTCGCCTTTTGCGAGCCGTAGGCTTGCGGCTGATTCGGTGAGGTGGTTGGGGTCATGTCTTTTTCCCGTCGACAAGTACTCGGTGGCCTGGTCGGCCTGGCGGTCGTAGGTGTGGGAGCCGGTGGTGCGTCGCGCTACTGGCTGGGGAAGATGGCTGACGCCGAGGTCGGGCATGACTATGAACTGATCGCCGCGCCGCTGGATGTCGAACTGGTGGCGGGACACAAGACTCCGGCCTGGGCCTTTGGCCCCTCGGCGCCGGGCACCGAGCTGAGGGTACGCCAGGGCGAATGGCTGCGGGTGCGCTTCATCAATCACCTGCCGGTGGCGACCACCATTCATTGGCATGGCATCCGTCTGCCGTTGGAGATGGATGGCGTTCCCTATGTTTCGCAGCTGCCGGTGCTGCCCGGCGAGTACTTCGACTACAAGTTCCGCGTACCCGACGCCGGCAGCTACTGGTATCACCCCCACGTCAGCAGTAGCGAAGAGTTGGGGCGCGGACTGGTCGGGCCGCTGATCATCGAGGAGCGCGAGCCCAGCGGATTCCGCTACGAGCGCACCCTCAGCCTGAAAAGCTGGCATGTCGATGAAGAGGGCGCCTTCCTGCCGTTCAGCATTCCCCGTGAAGCCGCCCGCGGCGGCACGGCGGGACGGCTGTCGACGATCAATGGCGTGTCGCAGGCCGTGGTCGAGCTGCCGGCCGGGCAGATCACTCGGGTGCGCCTGCTCAATCTCGACAATACCCTGACCTATCGCATCAACATCCCCGATGCCGAAGCGCAGATCTATGCGCTGGACGGCAATCCGGTCGAACCGCGGCCTCTGGGCAAGGAGTACTGGCTCGGTCCGGGCATGCGTATCTGTCTGGCGATCAAGGCGCCGCCGGCTGGCGAGGAACTGGCCTTGCGCAACGGGCCGATCCGGCTCGGCACCTTCCGTTCGGTGGCCAACAACGATGCACCGAGTCAATGGCCACCCGCGTTGCCGCCCAACCCGATCGCCGAGCCGGACCTGGCCAATGCCGAGAAGCTCAACTTCAATTTCGAGTGGGTTGGCTCGGTCTCGGTGAACGTCGATAATGGCAAGCCGCCCAGCCTCTGGCAGATCAACGGCAAGGCCTGGGACATCACCGACAAGACCTGCGCCGACCGGCCCATCGCCAAGTTGCAGAAGGGCAAGAGCTACATTTTCGAATTGAAGAACATGACCCAGTACCAGCACCCGATCCACCTGCACGGCATGAGCTTCAAGGTGCTTGCCTCGAACCGCAAGACGATCGTTCCGTACTTCACCGATACCTACCTGCTGGGCAAGAACGAGCGCGCGCGGGTGGCGCTGGTGGCGGATAACCCGGGGGTGTGGATGTTCCATTGCCATGTGATCGATCACATGGAAACCGGCCTGATGGCCGCCATCGAGGTGGCGTGATGCGGCAGATTCGCCCGGCCGCGATCATCGATCGCAGCCGCGATCAGGATTTCATGCGCGAGGCACTGGCGTTGGCCGCCCAGGGCGCGGCGCTGGGCGAGGTGCCGGTCGGTGCGGTACTGGTCCAGGACGCAGAGATCATCGGCCGTGGCTTCAATTGCCCGATCAGCGGCAGCGACCCGAGTGCCCATGCCGAGATGGTCGCCATCCGCGCGGCGGCCCAGGCGGTGAGCAACTACCGGCTGCCGGGCAGCACCCTCTACGTGACGCTGGAGCCGTGCAGCATGTGCGCCGGGCTGATCGTTCATTCGCGGATCGCGCGGGTGGTCTACGGCGCCCTGGAGCCCAAGGCGGGAATCGTGCAGAGCCAGGGGCAGTTCTTCACCCAGGGCTTTCTCAACCACCGGGTGCTGTTCGAGGGCGGTGTGCTCGCCGAGGAATGCGGCACGATCCTCAGCGAGTTCTTCAAGGCCCGCCGCGGCAAGGCCTGAGTCGATCTGTTCAGGCTTTGCACATCCACTGTGGCGAGCGGGCTTGCCCGCGCTCGGCTGCGAGGCAGCCGTAAGCCAGCCAACCCATTCTTCCTTGAGGAATGCCTATCCTGGGTTCAGGGGCGCTGGGCGCCCCAGCGCGGGCAAGCCCGCTCGCCACACAGTGCGGCTCATTACCAGGGCGAGTTCACCATGAATGGAGCCTACTTGCGCGCGACGATCACCGCGCGCATCGGCGCCGGCAGGCCTTCGATGGTCTTGCCGTGGTCGGTCGGGTCGAGGAAGTCGCTCAGCGACTGGTACTTCATCCACTCGGTCGCCCGCTGTTCCTCGACGCTGGTGATGCTGACATCCACGCAGCGCACGTCGCTGAACCCGGCCCGGCGCAGCCAGCGTTCCAGCGCCGGTACCGACGGCAGGAACCAGACGTTGCGCATCTGGGCGTAGCGGTCCTCGGGCACCAGCACCTGGTTCGCGTCACCTTCGATCACCAGGGTCTCCAGCACCAGTTCGCCGCCCTTGACCAGGCAATCCTTCAGCGCCAGCAGGTGCTCGATCGGCGAGCGCCGATGGTAGAACACCCCCATGGAAAACACCGTGTCGAAACCTTCCAGGTTCGCCGGCAGGTCCTCGAACGGGAACGGCAGGTGCCAGGCCGCTTCCTGTGCCAGATAGCGCTGCACCGCCTGGAACTGGCAGAAGAACAGCCAGTTGGGGTCGACGCCGATCACCGTGTCGGCTCCGGCGCCGAGCATGCGCCACATGTAGTAGCCGTTGCCGCAGCCGACATCGAGGATGCGCTTGCCCACAAGGTCCAGGTGCGGGGCGACCCGCGACCATTTCCAGTCCGAACGCCATTCGGTATCGACATGCACGCCGAACAGGTCGAAGGGGCCCTTGCGCCACGGACTCAGGCCCATCAGCGCGCTGCGCATCTGGGCGCGGGTCGCGTCGTCGCAGTCGCTGTCCAGGGTCAGGCCGCCGAGCAGGTCGATCGTCGTCGGTTCCAGCGCTGGCAGGGCGTCGAGCGCACCCTGCCAGCGCTGAAGGTCGCCATGGCCCTTTTCCAGACGGGTATCGAGCCGGGCTTGCAGGCTGTTGGCCCAGTCGGCCAGGGGGGTACGCGCCAGGCGGCGGGCGAGGGGGGACAGATCGATCATGGCAGGGCAATCAACGAGGCAAAGTTAAGGCATTGGAACCAGGGCACGACTTTCGAGAAGCCCGCCGCCAACAGGCGTTCGCGGTGTTCCTCGAGGCTGTCGGGTTTCATCACGTTCTCGATGGCACTGCGTTTCTGGGCAATTTCCAGTTCGCTGTAGCCGTTGGCGCGCTTGAAGGCGATATGCAGGTCGGTGAGCAGCGCATGCTCCTCGGGGTCGTTGAAGCGCAGCTTCTCCGAGAGGATCAGCGCACCGCCGGGCAGTAGCGCCTGGCGGATGCGCCCGAGCAGTTCCAGGCGTTGCTGCGGGGCGATGAACTGCAGGGTGAAGTTCAGCGCCACCACCGAGGCCGGACGGAAGTCCAGGGCGAGGATATCGCCTTCGATCACTTCCACCGGTAACAGCTCCTGGAACATCGAGTCCTGGGCGTTGAGGTATTCGCGGCAGCGCTCGACCATCGCCGTGGAGTTGTCCACCGCGATCACCCGGCAACCGTCGCTGCGCACATGCCGGCGCAATGCCTGGGTCACCGCGCCGAGGGAACTGCCCAGGTCATAGAGCACGCTGCCCGGTTGAGCAAACTGGGCGGCGAGCACGCCGAGGTTCTCGACGATGGTCGGGTAACCGGGAACCGAGCGCTTGATCATGTCCGGGAACACCCGCACCACATCTTCGTTGAAGGCGAAGTCCGGCACCTGGGCCAGGGGCTGGGCGAAAAGGCGATCGGGTTCTTTGCTCACGGCGGTTCCGGCGACAATCGAAAAAGGGTCGGCATTTTAGCCAAGTTGGCGCCGGGATGCGCGGTTTGTCGGATAAAGCGCTTGAGGCCGTGGCGCGGGGTTCAGGCGAAGCCCGACGCCTGTCGGTTGGTCTTTTGCGAGAACGCCGAGGCGGCGATTCCCCATTGGCCGATCCAGTAGGCGATGATGATCAGGTAGGGCGCGGCGGCGAACTTGACCACGAAGCGGTCGATGCCGATCAGGCTGTCGGAGAAGGCGAACACCAGCGCACCGCCGGCGGCCAGTCGCGCCGAACGTTGCGGTACGTCGCTACCCAGCCGTGCGAGTGCCCGCCAGAGCATGCAGCTGATGGCCAGGGCATATACGCTTACCGGCACCAGCAGGTTGCCCAGCCCCTTGGACATCAGCACGCCCAGCAGGGCGGCACCGATGAACAGGGCAACGATCAACGGGCCGGGGGCCAGGCGCCGGCAGTCGCCGAGGTAGGCCTTGAGATAGCACAGGTGGGCGACCAGGAAGGCACCCAGGCCGAATACGAACAGATCGCCCGGCCAGGCCAGCAGGATGTCGCCGAGCAGCGAGAACACCAGGCCCAGGGCCAGCCAGCGGCGATATTCTCCGCCTGGCGCATCATGCAGCCAGCCGAGCAGGGCCAGCACCGGCAGGGGTTTGGTCAGCAGGCAGATCAATGGCGAGTCGATACTCAAACCGTACAGGAACGCAACGGCGCCCATCAGGGCGAGAATCAGCCAAGGCATGTCAATTCACCACGATCGGACAGTCGAAGCTCTGTGCCGGCGGGACTTCCGGCTCCCAGGGCTGCTGATAGGTCAGGCGCAGGCGGCCGGTGCCGGTGGCGAAGGCCTGGAAGCGCCAGGTCGATTGACCGGCGGCACCGATCACGTCGCTGTTCTCCGGGTTGTGGTAGACCTCCGGACCGAGGCTTTTCAGCACGCCGCCGGCGGAGTCCTGGATGGCCCAGCGATAGCCCGTGGTGGGGTTGCTCGGCAGGCTGAGGATCATGTTCTGCCCGTTCTTGAGCTGCATCGGGCAGTCACGCTGGTTTTCCACGGTGACGTTCTGGCGCGGTTGCTGCGCACAGGCAGCGAGTAGCACAAGGCTTAACGGAAGCAACAGACGAGTCGGGGTCATAGTGTCTCCAATCATTACAGCGATGCTGGAGCATAACCCAAGACGCGGCCGATGCGATGGGCTGGATCGATGCTGTCCTGGCGGGTAGCGGCGCATGGGGGGCGCGGAACGTCAAGGGAGGCACTCCCACGCGGCGCGTGGGAACGATCAGGGAGCGCTGAGGCATTGGCATTTTTGCGTGCCCCACGCTCCAGCGTGGGGGCGCTCAGCGACCGCTCCCGTGACGCAATTGGCAGGATGGCCGGTCAGAAAAGCACTTTTGCCACATCGGCAAAACGCTTGGCGAAGTGCACGCTCATGCCTTCCTTGAGGTAGTCCGGCAATTCCTCGAAATGGCCGCGGTTGGCGTCTGGCAGGATCAGCTCATGGATCTTCTGCCGGCGGGCCGCGATCACTTTTTCACGCACGCCGCCGATGGGCAGCACATGCCCGGTCAGGGTCAGCTCGCCGGTCATGGCCACGCCCTTCTTCGGCGGCTGGTTGCGGGCCAGGGACAGCAGGGCACTGGCCATGGTCACCCCGGCACTCGGGCCGTCCTTGGGCGTGGCACCTTCAGGCACGTGCAGGTGGACGAAGGCTTCGTCGAAGAAGCGCGGGTCGCCGCCGAACTGCTTGAGGTGCGAACCGACGTAGCTGTAGGCGATCTCCGCCGACTCTTTCATCACGTCACCCAACTGCCCGGTCAGCTTGAAACCGCGGTTGAGGGTGTGGATGCGCGTGGCTTCGATCGGTAGGGTGGCGCCACCCATGCTGGTCCAGGCCAGCCCGGTGATCACGCCGACGCCGCTGAGCACCTGTTCGTTGCGGAATACCGGCATGCCCAGCGAGGCTTCGAGGTCCTTGGGGCCGATCTTGATGAGACTGTCCGGCGCATCCAGCAGCTTGACCACCGCCTTGCGCACCAGCTTGCCCAACTGCTTTTCCAACTGCCGTACGCCAGATTCGCGGGCATAACCGTCGATCACTGCGCGCAGGGCGCTGTCGCTGATCGACAGGCTGGTTTTTGCCACGCCGGCCTTTTCCAACTGCTTGGGCCACAGGTGACGCTTGGCGATCGCCAGTTTTTCCTCGGTGATGTAGCCCGACAGGCGAATCACTTCCATGCGGTCCAGCAGCGGCCCGGGGATCGAGTCCAGGGTGTTGGCGGTGCAGACGAACAGCACTTTCGACAGGTCCAGGCGCAGGTCCAGATAATGGTCGAGGAAGTCGACGTTCTGCTCGGGGTCGAGGGTTTCCAGCAGCGCCGAAGCCGGGTCGCCCTGGTAGCTCTGGCCCATCTTGTCGATCTCATCGAGCATGATCACCGGGTTCATCACCTCGACGTCCTTCAGTGCCTGCACCAGCTTGCCCGGCTGGGCACCGATGTAGGTGCGCCGATGGCCCTTGATTTCGGCCTCGTCGCGCATGCCGCCGACACTGAAACGGTAGAACGGCCGGCCGAGGGATTCGGCGATGGACTTGCCGACGCTGGTCTTGCCCACGCCCGGCGGGCCCACCAGCAGCACGATCGAACCGCTGATCTCGCCCTTGTAGGCGCCGACGGCGAGGAACTCGAGAATCCGCGCCTTGATGTCATCCAGGCCGGCGTGGTGCTGGTCCAGTACCTTACGCGCATGCTTGAGATCGAGCTTGTCCTCGCCGTACACGCCCCAGGGCACCGCGGTGGCCCATTCCAGGTAGTTGCGGGTGACGGCATATTCCGGCGAACCGGTCTCGAGGATCGCCAGCTTGCCCATTTCCTCGGTGATGCGCTTTTGCGCATGGGCTGGCAGGACCTTGCCTTCCAGGCGCTGCTCGAACTGCTCGATATCGGCGCTGCGGTCGTCCTTGGTCAGGCCCAGCTCCTGCTGGATGACCTTGAGCTGTTCCTTGAGGAAGAACTCGCGCTGATGCTCGCCGATCTTGCGGTTCACCTCGGCGGAGATTTCTTTCTGCAGGCGCGCCACCTCGACTTCCTTGCGCAGCATCGGCAGCACTTTTTCCATGCGCTTGAGCATCGGCACGCAATCGAGCACTTCCTGCAGCTCATTGCCGGTGGCCGAGGTCAGGGCGGCGGCGAAGTCGGTCAGCGGCGACGGATCGTTGGGGCTGAAGCGGTTGAGGTAGTTCTTGAGCTCTTCGCTGTACAGCGGGTTGAGCGGCAGCAGTTCCTTGATCGCATTGATCAGGGCCATGCCGTAGGCCTTCACTTCGTCGGTCGGCTCGCTCGGCTGGTGCGGGTATTCGAGTTCCACCAGGTAGGGTGGACGGTGGTGCTTGAGCCAGGTGCGGATGCGCACGCGGGTCAGGCCCTGGGCAACGAACTGCAGCTTGCCGCTCTCGCGACTGGCGTGGTGGACCTTCACCAGGGTGCCGTACTCCGGCAGGCTCTTGGTGTCGAAGTGGCGGGTGTCTTCGGTCGGGGTGTCGACGAAAAACAGCGCCAGGGAATGGTGTTCGGACTTGCTCACCAGTTCCAGGGTCTCGGCCCAGGGTTCTTCATTGACGATGACCGGCAGGACCTGCGCCGGGAAGAACGGGCGATTGTGGATCGGGATGATGTAGACCGTGTCCGGCAGGTTCTGCCCGGGCAGCGCCAGGCTGGTGCCGGATGATTCGCGGTTGTCCTGGCCGGCGTCGTGACGATCTTCGGCGTTGGCCTGTTGGGTCGGGTTATCGGGGAATTCTTGCTGGTTGCTCATTGGGGCACCTGCACAGTTGAGTATGCAGGTTAGATGGGGCGAGCCGGTGGCGGTTTCAATGGTCCGCTGCTATAGCTTTGGTCAAACCGGCCGATAGCCCGACCATGAACCTGTACATTTTTAATCTTCGTGTAGAGGTTTTAAGGGGCATGAGGCGTTCGTCGGCTTGCTCAAGATAGTGGCAAAATGCCTTATTTCTTGCGTGATCTTCTGCCCGAGCCTCGGTAATCTGCACGTGCTGACTCCCTTTGCGCCAGGGCAGGCCATCTTTCTTAATGAACCAGTGAGTAGTTGCTGTATGGCCCGCCCCATTTCATTGCCTGGATTGTTTCTGTGTGTTGCTGGATTGCTCGCCAGTGGCCCGAGCCATGCCGCCGGCCTGCAGGCCGATCTGGTCGACCAACAGGGCAAGCCGTTGGTGGGGGCGGTGCTGACCCTGCAGGGGGGCGCCGCACCTGGCGCCATCAGCCTGAAGGCCGACATGGATCAGCGTAACAAAGAGTATGTGCCCCACGTGCTGGCGGTGCATACCGGGACCCAGGTCAAGTTTCCCAACAGCGACAATATCCGCCATCAGGTCTATTCCTTTTCGCAACCCAAGCGCTTTGAACTGCGCCTCTACGAGGGCACACCCTCGGATCCGGTGCTGTTCGACAAGCCGGGCGTGGTCGTGCTGGGCTGCAATATCCACGACTGGATGCTCGGCTACATCTACGTCACCGATGATCCCTGGTTCGCGACCAGCAACGACAGCGGCCAGATCGCTTTCGACAAACTGCCCGCCGGCCATTATCGCGTCACGCTCTGGCACCCGCAGGTCGCGGACATGCAGCCGCAGGCGGGCGGCGAAATCGATGTGCCGGCCACGGGGTTGAAGCAACGCTTCAGCCTGACGATTCAACCGCTGTCGTCGGATGCTCCGTCGGCGCCAGCATCGAGTGCCTTCGGTGATGCCTTCAATAAAGCTCTCAGTGAACCTGCGCAGTAGTTTTCAGGCGCGGATCGCCGTTGTACTGACCCTGCTGTTGCTGGTGGTGATCGGTGCCTTGTACTTCAGCGTCAAGGTGGCGACCAACGAAGCGGTACAGCGCCAGGCGCGGGCGCAGCTGGATGTCGGTACGCGGGTTTTCGAGCGTCTGCTGGACGTGCAGAGCCGGCGCCTGGGTGACGGCGTGCAACTGCTGGCGGCGGATTTCGGTTTTCGCGATGCAGTCTCCAGCGGCGATTCGGCGACCATCCGCTCGGTGTTGATCAACCACGGCAAGCGTATCAATGCCAACGACATGATCCTGTTGAGCATGGATGGCACGGTCATGGCCAGCACCCTGGCCGATACGCCCGACGGCGCACCATTCCGTTTCGACCAGGCACTGCGCGAGGCCCGGCGCAACCGGCAATCGGCCCTGATCGTGCCGCTGCAGGGCAAGCCGCACCTGCTGGTCGAGGCGCAGGTGCTGGCGCCGCTGCCGATCGCCCGGGTGGTGATGGGCTTTTCCATGGACAACGCCTTTGCCTCGCAACTGCGTTCGCTGACCAACCTCGAGGTGTCGTTCCTCAGCGTCGATCGGCAGCAGGTCGGTGAACTGGTCAGCACCCAACCGGCCGCACTGGCACCGAGCATCATTCAGTTGATGCTCGAAGCGTCCGCGGGTCATGACACGCAGATGACCGAGCACCTCAGCCAGAACTTCCTCAGCCAGTCGCTGAGACTGGCCAGCAGCCGCGACAACAATGACAGCCAGGTCATCGCCCTGTTGCAGAGCCCACTGGATGTGGCGATGCAGGCTTTCGCGCCGCTGGACGAGAAGATCCTGCTGATCGCGCTGGTCGCCCTGCTGGCTTCGCTGGTCGGCGCCCTGCTGCTGGCGCGTAGCGTCTCGCAGCCGGTGCGTTCGCTGGCCCAGGCCGCCGAGCGCATCGGCAAGGGCGACTACGAGACGCCGGTCAGGTTGCGGCGCAGCGATGAACTGGGCCTGCTTGCCAGGATGTTCAATACCATGCAGGGTGCCATCGCCGAGCGCGAGCAGCAGTTGGCGCACAACGCCTTGCACGACCTGCTCACCGGCCTGCCCAACCGCGCCCTGGCGATGGAGCGGCTGGGCAGCGCGATAGACGCTGGACGCCCGGTGGCGCTGGTTTACCTGGGTATCGACAACCTGCGTACCGTCAACGAGACCGGAGGGCCTGGTGCGGTCGACCAGGTGTTGCAGAGCGTTGGCAAACGCCTGAAATCGGCCCTGCGCGCGGGCGACACGGTGGCCCACCTGATTGCCGGTGAATTTCTCCTGCTGCTGCAGGGCACCGGCAGCGAGGGCGCGGTGGCCGCCGCCGACCAGATCCAGCAACTGCTGCTCAAGCCCCAGCGGATCAACGATCACGATGTGGCGCTGGATTGCCGGATGGGCATCGCGGCGTTCCCGAGCGATGGCGAGGATGCGGAGGCACTGCTGGAGCGTGCCGCCATTGCGATGCAGGATGCCGCGCAGATGCCCGGCCGCCTGCAGGTCTACGAAGAGGGCCGAGACTTGGTCCATCGCCGGCAGATCACCCTGATCCGCGACTTGCGCCATGCCGCCGACAATGGCGAGCTGCTGCTGCACTACCAGCCCAAGCTGGATATCCGCCAGGGCCAGGTGCGCCAGGCCGAAGCCCTGTTGCGCTGGCAGCATCCGCAGTTCGGCATGGTGTCGCCGGCGGAATTCATCACCCTGGCCGAACGTACCGGCAGCATCCAGCTCCTGACCCGCTGGGTGATCGGCGAGGGCATGCGCCAGTTGGCCGAGTGGAACCAGCGTGGCCTGCGTCTGCAACTGTCCCTGAACATCTCCGCCGATGACCTGTTGATGGGCGATCTGCCCGACCGGGTATCGGCGCTGCTCAAGGAGCATCGCCTGCCCGCCGAACAACTGATCTTCGAAATCACCGAAAGTGCGGTGATGCGCGAGCCGGAACTGGCGCTGCAGGTGCTGCTGCGCCTGCGGGCCTGTGGCATCAGCCTGTCGGTGGACGACTTCGGCACCGGCTACTCGTCGCTGGCGCACCTCAAGCGCCTGCCGGTGCAGGAGTTGAAGATCGACCAGTCCTTCGTCCGCAACCTGGACGAAACCAGCGAGGACGCGGTGATCGTGCGTTCGACCATCGAAATGAGCCACAACCTGGGACTCAAGGTGGTCGCCGAAGGCGTGGAGTACGAACACAGCCTACGCTTGCTGGAGCGTTGGCACTGCGATACCGCCCAGGGCTACCTGATCAGTCGTCCGTTGAGCGCGGCGGCGTTCGAGACCTGGGTCGCGCAGCCCCTGAATTCACCCTCTGCCATGGTCCACTGACTGCTATGAAACGACGTTATTCCCTGTTGTGCCTGCTGGGCCTGCTCGGCCTGGGAATCCCTGTCGCCCAGGCTGATAACGGCCGCCTGATCGCCACCGGCGGTGCCAGCAGCCTGGAAGGCGCGGCGGGCGGCGGTATCACGCCGTGGGCGGTGCTGACCGGCTATGGCGAAAAGGGCGAGTGGGGCGCCAGCGCGTTCGCCACCACCGTCAATGTCCCGGACTATCGGCTGGACGTGGTCGGGCTGGCGGCGTCCTATGACAATCGGGTGGAGGTTTCCTTCGCCCGTCAGCGGTTCGATCTGGGGTCGCTGGTGCACAAGCTGAATCTGCCCGAGGATCACTTGGGGCAGGACATCATCGGTCTCAAGGTCCGCCTGTTCGGCGACCTGATCTACGACAGCCTGCCGCAGGTGTCCCTGGGTCTGGAGTACAAGCATCAGACCAACTTCGACATCCCCGAACTGGTCGGTGCCAAGCGTGACGAGGACGTTGAAGGCTACCTGGCCGCCAGCCGGCTGTTCATCGGTGCGGCCTTTGGCTACAACGTGCTGGTCAACGGCGGCGTGCGCTACAGCCGGGCCAACGAGCTGGGGCTGATGGGCTTCGGCGGTGACCGGCGCGATACCCGCAGTGTGCTCAAGGAGGGTTCCGTGGCGGTGCTGTTCAATCCGCGCTGGGCCCTGGGCGTGGAGTATCGCGAGAAGCCGGACAACCTGTCCTTCGCCGGGGAAAGCGATTGGGCCGACGTGTTCATCGGCTACTTCCCCAACAAGCATCTGTCCTTCGTCCTGGCCTACGCCCGGCTGGGAGAAATCGCCACGCTGGATAACCAGAATGGTACCTATCTGTCCGTGCAGGGGAGTTTCTGATGCGGGTTCTGAAACTGTTGCTGGTCGCCGTGCTGCTGGCGGGGTGCGCCCAGCAGCCGCCCAAGGATGACAGCCTCTACCGCGACCTCGGCGAGCGAGCCGGGATCACCCGGATCGTCGAGGGCATGTTGCTGAAGATCGCCCACGACCCGCGGATCTCCGAGCGCTTTCGCAAGATCGACATCGTGCGCCTGCGCAACAAGCTGGTCGAACAGTTCTGCGTCGAGGCCGGTGGGCCCTGTGTCTACACCGGCGATACCATGGCCGAGAGCCACAAGGGCCAGAATGTCAGTCGCAGCGATTTCAACGCCCTGGTCGAGGACCTGATCGCGGCGATGGATGAGCAGGGGATACCGGTGCGGGTACAGAACCGCCTGATCGCGCGGCTGGCGCCGATGCGTGGCGAGGTCATCGAGCTCTGAGCACGGGACATGTCAGGATGAGTTGCACGGCGCACGCTCTGTCGATGACATGCCGCACTGACAGGCTTCGACTCAGTATTCGATCAGAACCAGGCCATCCGCACCGGCCTCCCCTACAACGCCGGGCTGTCCTGTGGTGCTGCTGCTACTGATAATACCACCAAGGCCTCCCTTGCCTCCCTTGCCGGCAGCCTTGCCTGAGGCGGAAAGGGGAGCCTGTGCGTTACCCGCCATACCGCCACTGCCGCCAGACTCGCTGCCGCCGTTGCTGCCTCCGTCTGCGCCACGTCCTCCGCTATAGGTCTGGGCGTCATAGGTCGCCTTGTTGCTGACAGCACCACCCATGCCGCCGATACCAGGACTGTTGGAAGCGACGTTTCCTGCACCTCCACCGCTCGCGGCCGCCCCGCCATCAGCGGACATATATATTTGTCGGCCTTGAATCGAGCATATGGTCACTCCTCCGGCAGATCCGGGACCGCCGTCTGTGCCAGATCCAGCACTGGTATAGGATCCTGCAGCACCTGGCGCACCTCCCGCGCCTCCCTTGCCAACCTGAATGCTGAAGAGGTCGCCTTCCCTGACATCCAGGCTTTGAACCAGCACTGCACCGCCACCACCACCACCGCCACCGGCACCGCGCCCTTTAAGGAGCATGTCAAAGGCCCCGCCGCCACCGCCGCCGCCACCACCGGCGCCGATCAGGGTGATTGTCAGCCAGGCGACTCCCGACGGTACGGTGAAGGAATATGCACCACTTTGGGCAAAGGATTGCACGCGCGCCGAGACATTGATGTAACGATTGTTGGACCAGGCTGAACTCGTGCTCGCCTTCACCACGAGGCCAAATATCCCTTCTGGCAAATCGACGCTGGGCGTCATGGACCAATTGCCCTTTTCGTCGGCGTTCGTTTGTCCCCAGACCGTGGTGCCGACATTCGATTCATACAGCGTAATCGTGGCGAAGTGATCGCTCGTCCCGGTGATCAATGGGTGGCGCGAGACTGTTTCGTTTTCTCCCGGAGTGACGATGAGCAGAGGCTGGTCCACTGATGTCTGCTGGGAGCCGATGGCCTTGACATTGACGTAGCGATTGTTGGACCAACCCGGCCCCGTGCTGTCCTGGACCACAAGGCCGAACTGCCCTTCCGGCAAGGCGGTGCTGGGTAGCATCATCCAATTGCCGTTTTCGTCGGAGGTCGTTTGTCCCCACACGGTGGTGCCGACATACGATTGATAGAGCGTTACGGTGGCGTTGGCCGCGCTCGTCCCGGTGATCATCGGATAGAGTGAGACCGTCTCGTTCTCCGCAGGGGTGACGATGAGGAGGGGCTGGTCCATGGGGAAGTCTCCATTCTGACTTGAAGATAGGCTGAAGAATGGAAACGGCTGAATTCACATACGGCGCTTCAGTGGGTTCTGATACGGCAAAGAGGTTCTGCACGAAAATGATGCTAGGGCTCGCAAGTTCTGGCCGCTACTGTCAGAAATGACAGTGGCGACCAACGGCGGGGC
>NZ_AQOH01000045.1 GCF_000364705.1 Pseudomonas fuscovaginae SE-1
CGGCACGGGGTGGGGGAGCAGATACCGTTTTTGTAGCCAGCCGAAAGATTACTCGGACAATTTGTAAGCCAACACGTAATCGCCCTGCCTGGTCCCCAGCGAACCATGCCCGCCGGCCATGACCAGCACGTACTGCTTGCCGTCCTTGCCGGTGTAGGTCATCGGCGTGGTCTGGGCGCCCGCCGGCAGGCGGCCTTCCCAGAGCTGCTTGCCGTTTTTCACGTCATAGGCGCGCAGGTACTGGTCCAGGGTGCCGCTGAGGAAGGCCACGCCACCGGCGGTGGTGAACGTTCCGCCGAGGCTCGGTACGCCCATGCTCAGCGGAATCGGGACCGGCGAGCTGTCGCGCACGGTGCCGTTCTTGTGCATCCAGAGGGTCTTGTGGGTGGTCAGGTCGACCGCCGCGACATAACCCCAGGCCGGTGCCTGGCACGGCAGGCCCATCGGCGACAGCAGCGCTTCGAGGATGACGCCATAAGGCGCGCCCTTGTTCGGCTGTACGCCTTCGGTTTCGCTCTTGCGCGGGCCCTGGGAAGCGATTTCCGCCGCCGGGATCAGCTTGGAACGGAAGGCCATGTAGCTCGGGTTGACGAAGGCGATCTGGCGCACCGGATCCACCGAGATGCCGCCCCAGTCGAACACCCCGAAGTTGCCCGGGTAGACGATCGAACCTTGCAATGAAGGCGGGGTGAACGGGCCTTCATAGCGCAGCGACTTGAAGTCGATCCGGCAGAGCATCTGGTCGAACGGCGTCACGCCCCACATGTCGCGCTCCTTGAGCGGTGGCGGCATGAAGTTGAGGTCGGACTTCGGCTGGGTCGGCGAGGTGTGGTCGCCGGCGACCGCGCCCTGTGGCACCGGAATCTCGTTGATCGGCACGATCGGCTGGCCATTGCTGCGGTCCAGCACGTAGATGCTGCCCTGCTTGGTCGAGGCCAGCACGGCCGGCTTCACGCCGTCGGCGGTTTTCAGGTCCATCAGGGTCGGCTGGCCGCCGACGTCCATGTCCCACAGGTCGTGGTGGGTGAACTGGAAGGTCCAGCGCACATGACCGGTGTCGATATCCAGGGCGGTCAGGCCGGCAGCGAATTTCTCCGAGTCCGGGGTGCGGTTGCCGCCGAACTGGTCCGGCGTCTGGTTGCCCATCGGCAGGTAGAGCATGCCGAGCTTTTCATCGACCGCGAACATCGACCACATGTTCGGCGAGTTGCGGGTGTAGGTCTTGCCCGGAGCGATCGGGGTGGTGTCGTCCGGGTTGCCGCTGTCCCAGTTCCACACCAGCTTGCCGGTGTGCACGTCGAAGGCGCGGATCACGCCGCTGGGCTCGTCGGTGGAGACGTTGTCGGTGACGTGGCCGCCGATCACCACCAGGTTGCGGGTGACCGCCGGTGGCGAGGTGGAATAGTAGCCGCCGGGCGCGAAGGCGCCGATGTTGGCACCGAGATCGATCTGGCCGTGGTCGCCGAAGTCTTCGCACATCTTGCCGGTGTCGGCGTTGAGGGCGATCAGGCGGGTGTCGGCGGTGGGCAGGAAGATCCGCCGCGGGCACTGGTTTTCCTGGCCGGTGGCGGTCAGGCGGCCGGTCGGCGCGTTATCGGCAGCCAGCGCGGCCGTGGCTGCGGTCGGAGCGGGCGACGCGGCATCGGCGATGTAGGCGTTGTCATCGTGATACGCCACGCCACGGCAGGTCATGTGCGCCCAGCCCTTGAAGTTCGCCGCCTTCTGCGTCGAGAGCTTCGGATCGAAGCGCCAGATTTCCTTGCCGGTGTCCGGGTCGAGCGCGATCACCTGGCTGTGCGGCGTGCACACATAGAGCATGCCGTTGACCTTGAGCGGGGTGTTTTCCGCCGTGGTTTCGCCGGGATCGTTCGGCCCGGGGATGTCGCCGGTGCGGAAGGTCCAGGCCGGTACCAGCTTGTGGGCGTTCTGCGGCGTGATCTGCGCCAGCGGCGAGTAGCGGTCGCCGTGGGCGCTGCGGCCGTAGGAGTTCCAGTCACCGTCGGCCATGGCCGGGGCGCTGCTCTTCATGCCGGGCACGCTGTCGCGGTCGAGCTGGCCCTTGATTTCGCCAGGGTTGGTGAACTGGCTGGCAACGGCGGTGGCACCCGCCAGGACCACGGCGACACCCAGGGCGCCGGTGCCCATCGGTGCGGCGCCGCTGTGCAGCAACGGGCGGCGGAACCATGGCAGCAGCATGACGATGCCGAGGGCGAACAGCAGGGCCAGGCGTGGCACCAGTTGCCACCAGTCCAGGCCGACTTCCCACAGGGCCCACAGGGTGCTGGCGAACAGCACCAGCGCGTAGAGACCCAGGGCCGCGCGGCGTGCCGCCAGCAACAGGCCGCCGGTCAGCAGCAGGCCGATACCGGCCAGCAGGTAATACAGCGAGCCGCCCAGCAGGCTCAGCCTGATCCCGCCGGCCAGCAGGGCCAGGCCCATCAACAGCAGCACGACACCGAGCAGGCTCGGTAGCAGGCGGCTTCGATTCGAAGCACGGTCAGTGCTCATGGTTTGGTTTCTCCGTGATATTGAAGGTGTTCCGCTCTGTAATCACTTTAGATGACGATACATTGCGGACTTGGTTCAGATAAAAAGCTCGAGCTGACTTTCACGCGAATGCCGCAACCGGCAGGGCCTGGTCACGGGGCGGGAAGTCGAGGATGGAAACCGGGACGTTTTCAGCGGTAAGGATCGCAGATTAAACGATTCAGTTGTTAGCTTGCTAAGGATAAGGCCATGTCAAAACGGAAAAAAGAGGGTTCCCTGACATGGATCGTTTCAGATTCGGTAACAGTCTGTGGATGGCGAGGTGCAGCGTCGCCAGCTTGTGGCGAGCAGGCTTGCCTGCGCTGGGCAGCGTAGCAGCCCTGAAATCTGCAAATCCGTTCGATCAGGCAGACTGCATCGGCCGGGTTGGGGCTGCTTGGCAGCCCAGCGGGGGCAAGCCCCCTCGCCACAAGTGGGGGCTTGCTCTCTTGTGCAGAGGAGCAAGCCTGAGGGTAGGTGTCAGAAGGTGGTACGCAGGCCGAATTCGATGCTGCGGCCCGGTGCCGGAGCGATGTCACGCAGGATCGAACTGGCGTAGCGCACGGTCTGGTTGGTCAGGTTGTCGCCCTTGACGAACGCCAGCCACTGGCTGCTGCCGATATCGAAGTGGTAACCGGCACTGGCACCGAAGGTGGTGTAGGCCGAGGTGCCGGACTCGTTGGACGGTACCCGTCCCTGGCCCGCCGCATGCTCCACGTCGATCCGCGCCTGCCAGCGATCCAGCTCCCACAGCAGGCCGCTGTTCAGGCGTAGCGGAGCGAGCCGTGGCAGGGCCTCGCCGGTATCGAGGTTGGTGGCGCGGGTGTAGTCGCCGGACAGTTCCAGGGCGAACTTGCCGTAGGCGCCTTCCCCGAGTTTCCAGTGATCCTGGGCCTCGAAGCCGGCGAAGCGCGCCCGCACGCCGGAATAACGGTACTCGGGAATGCCGTCGGCATCTTCCTCGCCGTCATCGTTGAGGGTACGGCCACTGCCGAGCAGCCCGATGTAGTTGGAGAAGTGGCTGTAGAACACACCGAAGCTGCCCTTGTGGGTACCGTTGTCGAAACGCAGGGCCAGGTCGCTGGACACGGCCTTTTCCTTCGCCAGGTCGGGGTTGCCGACTTCATAGGTGCCGGTGGCGACGTGGGCGCCGTTGGCGTACAGCTCGTAGAAGGTCGGCGCGCGTTCGGTGTAGCCCAGGGTCGCGGCCAGGGCCCAGACCGGAGTCAACTGGTAGACCGCCCCGGAGGACAGGCTGCCGGCGGTGAAGCTGTTGTTTCGCGCGGCATTGGCAAAACGCTCGTTGCCCTTGGCATCCGGGTCGATTCGCGTGTGTTCCAGGCGGCCGCCGAGGCTGAAGGTCAGGCGTTCGCTGGCCTTGAGTTCTTCCAGCAGGAACAGCGCGCCGGCGTCGGTGTCGGTCTGCGGCACGAAGGCTTCCTCGCCCAGCGCGGAGAATTCGTTGCGACTGACCTGAGCACCGACCACCCCGTTGAACGGACCGATCGGCAGGTGGCGGGCCTCGACCCGCGCCTCGTAGCCCTTGTTCTTGAAAATCGTGCCGGTTTCGCCGCCCTCGATTTCCCGGTGCTCGTAGTCGGTGTAGCCGGCATCGAGTTTCACCGAACTGAACGGCCCTTCCAGATTGCGGATTTCCGAGGCGAAGGCGTAGTGATCCTGCTGCATGCGGATGCGCACGTCCTGCTCGGCCGGAGAACCGTAGTTGCTGTCGTAGTTGCTGTAGGACAGTCCGGCGTAACCGTTATCCCAATGGTAGGAACCCCCCACGGCACCGCCGTCCTGGCGGCCGTCGCTGTTGCCCAGGCGGCCCTTGCGTTCGTCGCCGTCCTCGCTGGCGGGAGCGTTGCGGCTGCGGGCGTAGCCGGGAATGCGCAGGTCGTTGAACTCGCGGGCGTTGGCGTCCAGATGCAGGGCGAAGGTGCCGTCGCCGGCCTCCAGCTTGCCGGCACTGCTGCGGGTGGTATCGGCGCCGCCGTAGCGCAGTTCGCCGGCACCGTGGATGCCGTCGACGGGCGTGGTGGGAATGCGGTTGTCGAAGGTGTTGACCACCCCCCCGATGGCACTGCCGCCGTAGAGCAGCGCCGCCGGGCCTCGGACGATCTCGATCCGTTCGACGTTGACCGGATCCAGCGGGACCGCGTGGTCATAGGACAGCGCCGAGGCATCCAGTGCGCCGACGCCATTGCGCAGCAGGCGGATGCGATCGCCGTCCTGGCCACGAATGATCGGTCGGCTGGCGCCCGGGCCGAAATAGGACGATGACACCCCCGGTTGCTTGTTCAATGTTTCGCCGAGGCTGCCTTGCTGCTGCAGGGTCAGGTCGTCGCTTTCGAGCACGGTGCTGGGCGCGGCGGGCTGGTCACTGCCCAGGGGGTTGGCGGTGATGACCTGGGGTTGCAACTCCAGGGCGTGGACCGGGCCCGCCATCAGCAAGGCGGCGGCCAGCGGAGTCAGGCGGGTACGCAGGGGAGAGGAGAGGGACATCGATGTTTCCTTGGCAAGCGCGGTGCGAAGCGCATCGTTGAGTCGAAAGAACAGGCAGATAACGGAGCGGACGGTCCGATGAATGATTATGGTTTGTTATAACGTAACATATTTTATCCATTTTAAAACACTGTCCGGGCAAGGTGTTTCGACAGGGCTAGTGGCCTGTACGGTTGATTCGGATATTTGAATTCAAGTCCAAGGGTTTGCCAGTCAAGGCGCCATGACGAGTCGTAGCAGGGCTACGGCGAGGAGTGGCAACGCAGTCTGGCAAGGACTTGGGCCGAAGTTGAGTATTCGAATTGGCCACACAGGCCGCTAGACTCAATAGAGGGCCGTTCCCGAGCGATCGCGCGGCTCAAGAGTGGCCTGGCCCGCCGCGGCTCTTCCCCCTGGCGAGGGCCTCGGCTAAGGTGCGCGCCTTGTTCCCTTTCCTTACTGAAGGTTCGGCATGACCGAAACATCCAACAATCCGCTGCACGGGGTGACCCTGGAGCAGATCCTCAATGCCCTGGTGGCTCACTACGAGTGGTCGGGCCTGGCCGAGCGCATCGATATCCGTTGCTTCAAGAGCGATCCGAGCATCAAGTCGAGCCTGACTTTCCTGCGCCGGACGCCGTGGGCGCGGGAGAAGGTCGAGCGGTTGTACGTGAAGTTGATGCGCACCAGGCGCTGAGGTCCTGCCGTGGAGTCGAAGCTCGTGCCTGGCCTCTTGCGCTGCGCCTGTCCGCGTGCCGTGCTGATGGTTGCGGCGGTGCTGGGCTGGAGCGGCCTGGGCATCCAGATGTACCTGATTCTGATCTCGCGCTGGCAGGCCGGGGCGAGTCTGCTCGGTGGGCTGATCACCTTCTTCAGCTTCTTTACCGTGCTGACCAATACCCTGGTGGCGGTGGTGCTGACCTGTGAAGTGACGTCGCGCGATTCGGCAGGCCGGCGCTTTTTTCTCAGGCCGTCGGTGCGTACGGCGATCGTCGCCAATATCGTCGTGGTGGGCCTGGCCTACAGTCTGTTGCTGCGTTCCTTGTGGCATCCCCAGGGCTTTCAGTGGTTGGCCGATGAACTGCTGCACGACGTGATGCCGGCGCTGTTCGTGATCTACTGGTGGAGCTGCGTGCCCAAAGGGACCTTGCGGTTCTGGCAGGTCTTGCCATGGCTGGTCTATCCGCTGGTGTATTTCGGCTATGTCTTGCTGCGCGGGCACCTGATCGGCGCGTATCCGTATCCCTTCATCGATGTCGACCGGCTGGGTTATCCCCAGGTGCTGGTCAATGCCGGGCAGATCCTGCTGGGGCTCGTGCTGGTGGCGCTGGTGCTGATCGGTGTGGATCGCTGGGGCGGAAAGCGAAGGACTTGAGGGGAACCGGTTGTGGCGAGCGGGCTTGCCCGCGCTGGACCGCAAGGCGGTCCCAAGCCCGGCTGGCCGGGTCTGCCAGGGGGATTGGGGGGCAGATTTTGGGGCTGCTACGCACCCCAGCGCGGGCAAGCCCGCTCGCCACAGTCGGCCCTGCCACCAGTCGGCCCTGCCACCAGTCGGCCCCGCCACAGTCGGCCCTGCCACAGTCGGCCCTGCCACGGTCGGCCCGCCTTTGAGCGCGGGCCTGTTTCCAGTGCTCAGTCTTCGGCGCTGTCGTCCAGTCGCCAGTAGCCCGCAGCCTTGACGAACTCCTCATCCAGGCCGTGGGTGTCGAGCAGTACCCGGCGTACCTTGCGCGACAGCGCGGCCTCGGTGGCGACCCAGGCGTAGAGGCGGCCGCTCGGCGGGGTCAGTCGCTCGACGGTTTGCAGCAGGTCTTGCCCCGGCGCGTCGCGGCGCACCCAGATCACCTCGACCTGTGCCGGGCTGTGCAGCACCTGCTGCTCCGCTTCATTCTCCACCTCGACCACCACCAGCGCCCGCCGGTTGGCCGCCAGGCCTTCCAGGCGCCGGGCGATGGCCGGCAGGGCGGTTTCGTCGCCGACCAGCAGGTAGCTGTCGAAGATGTCCGGGACCACCAGCGAACCCCGTGGCCCACCGATATGCAGGAACTGGCCGGGCGCGGCCTGCTCCGCCCAGGTCGAGGCAGGGCCGTCGCCGTGCAGGACGAAGTCGATGTCCAGCTCGCCCAGTTCCAGGTCGTAGCGGCGTGGAGTGTAGTCACGCATGGCCGGCAGCGGGCCGTTGTCCTTGGCGCCGATCACCAGGGTTTCCAGGGCGGCCCGTTCGGCGGCGGTCTGCGGGAAGAACAGCTTGACGTGGTCATCCGTGCCCAGGCTGATGAAACCCGCCAGCTCCGGACCGCCGAGGGTGATGCGGCGCATGCGTGGCGTCAGGTCACGCACCCGCAGCACTTCCAGGCGGCGGCGCTTGATTTCGTGCATGACCCGATGAATCGCTTGCTGATTGACCTCATTCATTGCGCTTTCTCCGAACTGGGCCGGGCGGATACCTGACCATCGACGATGGCCTTGGCGGTGTTGTTCAGCAGGTCGCGGACCCGCAGGATTTCCTCCGGGCTCCAGCGCCCGTGATGCAATTGCAGGGCGTGGCGCAGGTTGTGCACGGCCTCGTGGATTTCCGGCGGCCGGTCATGGCCACGCAGGGAACGTTTGCTCACGTCGATTCTGGTGCGCACACCGTCGAGGGCAACGGCCTGCTCGCGCAGGAACTGGCGGCCGGCGTCGGTCACGCCGTAGCGCTTTTTCCCGCCCTCGGCGTCGCCGCTGATCAATTCGCTCTCCTCCAGGAAGGTCAGGGTCGGGTAGATCACGCCGGGGCTCGGGCTGTAGGCGCCGTCGAACATGCCTTCGATCTGGCGGATCAGGTCGTAGCCGTGGCAGGGCTGTTCGGCGATCAGCGCCAGCAACAGCAGTTTCAGGTCGCCCGGGGCGAACACCCGTGGGCCGCGACCGCCGCGTTCACGGCCGGGACGGCGTTCGAAGCCGTCATGGCCGTCGCCGAATTCGCGGTGGTGGGGATGAGGGTGATGCTCTCTCATTTTCTCTTTCTCCTCTGTTCTTAAGATATACCGTAAGATATATCTTGCAGTTGGTGCAATAAAAACCGACGAACGTAGCGAAGGACGGGAGATCGGCCGAGAAGGACAGGCAGTGAACGACGCCCTCCATAGGCGGAAGAACGTGGTTTTTTCGTTGATGTTCCTGGGATTTTTCTTACGCAAAACTGCGAAAAGCACTCTGAGCAAGCCAGGGAGCGCTCCGTACCATGCCGCCAGGTTTCAAAAAGGCGGTGTTTATCATGTCCAGGTTAGTGTCAGTGGTGCTGTCGCTGTGGGTTCTGGCGGGCTCCTGGTCCGCTCATGCGAACCTCAAGCCGGCACAGGGCTCACCGGCCAAGGTGAAGGCGGAGTCTTCCATCGACAGCGTGGTCGATCGTGCCCATCAGTTGATCGGTACGCCGTACCGCTGGGGCGGTATGTCGGTCAAGGGGTTCGATTGCAGTGGGCTGCTGGTCTATCTGTTCCAGAACGAGGCCGATATCAAGCTGCCCCGGACCACGGTGGGCATGCGCCGCTCCAGTGCCAAGACGGTTCAGCGTGGCAGCCTGAAGCCGGGTGACGCGGTGTTTTTCAATCGCAACGGGCAGGGCAATGTCAGCCATGTCGGACTGTATGTGGGCGAGGGCAAGTTCATCCACTCGCCGCGCAGCGGCAAGAGCGTGCGTATCGACTCGTTGAACAATGCCTATTGGAAGAAGAGCTACACGCTGGCGAAGCGTTTTCACAGCGCCAACTGATTGGAAGAGGTGTTGGCCTTGCCGCCCTCTTCGCGGATAAATCCTGCTTGTGTCTTTAGGGCAGATAAAATCAGAAGTGAGAGGGTGGATGGCAAGCTGATAATCCGCGGTGCCCTGGAGCACGTGTGGGAGCCGGATTTATCCGCGAACGGGGCCACCGTGGCTACCGGTGCGCCACCGCCTGCGGCTTGCACAATGTACTGCTGTCCGGCTGCAGATAATCGGTCAGTATCGGTGCCATCCCCTTGAGCACCTGCACCGGCAACGCCGAGGTGAACTTGAAGTTCTCCGCCGAGCGTCCCGGCACGAAGGCGGTCAGGGTGCCGAAGTGGTGGGCACCGATGTAGAAGACGAAGGTCGCGGTGCGGTTGATCGACTTCGAACTCAGCACCCGTCCACCCGCGCCGATACTCTCTATCCGGTTATCCCCGGTCCCGGTCTTGCCACCCATGGCCAGCGGGGTGCCGTCGGGCTGCCTGAAACTGCCCGAAACCCGCCGCGCCGTCCCTGCATCCACCACCTGCGACAAGGCTTCGCGCAGCGCCGTGGCAACCTCGGAGGGCATGACCCGCTTGCCCTTGCCCGGGTCGTTGGTCACCCGGGTTTCATACGGCGTGTTGGCGGCGAAGTGCAGGCTGTCGATGCGCAGGGTCGGCAGGCGCACGCCGTCGTTGAGGATGATGCCGATCAGTTCGGCGAGCGCCGCCGGCCGGTCGCCGGAGCTGCCGATGGCCGTGGCCAGTGACGGCACCAGGTGGTCGAACGGATAACCGACCTGCTGCCAGCGTCGATGGATGTCGAGGAATGCCTCGATCTCGACCATCACCCGGATGCGGCTGTCGCGGGCGCTCTTGTGCCGGCTCTTGAACAGCCAGCCGTAGACCTCCTGGCGTTCGAACTCGCTGGCGGCCACCGCCTGGCTGAACCTGGCCTGCGGGTTTTTCAGCAGGTAGCCCAGCAGCCACAGGTCGAGCGGGTGGACCTTGGCGATGTAGCCCTGGTCCGGCAGGTCGTAGGCCCCGGGGCCGTAGCTCCTGTAGAGCTTGGCGAGGCGTTCGTCGCTGATTTTCTCGGTCTTCAGGTGGGCCCGTATGAAGGTATCGAAGGCTTTCTGTGGCGCCTCCGGCAGCAGGTAGCGATGTACGGCCGCCAGGCGAATCGGTGTCGGGTGCATGCTGTCGAGAAAGGTCTCCAGGCGCTCCTGGGAATCCTTGTTGCGGTATTTTTTCCAGAACCTGAGCATGAACGCCGTGCCTTCGCGGTCGGCGAAGCGGGCCAGGTATTCCTGGCGACGGGGGTTGTCGTCGTCCTTGAGCAGTTCGGCGCTGTTGTCCGGGCCCTGGTAGGTGCTGTAGCGCACCAGATCGCGCATCAGGCGGATGAACGGCAGGTTGATCGACTCGCGCAAGGCTTCGCGCAAGGTCGGGTTGCGGCCATTGTCTTCGTTGCGGAAGTTGTGGAAACGATGCAGGCCGCCGCCGGTGAAGAAGCTTTCGCCGGGGCTTGCCGAGTACTGCCGGTTCAAGGCCGCGTCGAGCATGGCGGGCAGGTTGCGTTCACTGTTCTGGGCCAGATAGTCCAGGGCCCAGCGGGTGATCCGGTCCTGTTCGTCGACTTCGACCTTTTTCAGTTGCGCCGGCGATTGGTCGCCATAGCGATCATGCAGTTCGGCAATGATCTGCAGGTAGGTGGTCAGTACCCGCAGCTTGGCGGTGGAGCCCAGTTCCAGCTTGCTGCTTTCGTTGATGTCGAAGGGCTGGTCGGTGCTGTCGGTCTGCACCCGAACCCGGTAGCTGTCCGGGGTCAGTTCGAACAGGGTGAAGCTGTAGCGCACCTGTTGGGTACTGCTGGCGGTCAGCAGGCGATCGCCAAGCAGGCCGATGGACTTGGCGAACTCCGGATCCGCCAGTTTCCTGAGATAATCGCTGACCTGGCCCTGCAACTGTGCCTGCAAGGTGCTGGTGGCCGACAGGTCGAGGCGGTCGAGGTCGTAGAGCGGGCGGTCGAGCATTGCCGCCAGTCGGCTGCGGGCGACGCTGATGCCCTTGTTCGACTCGATCGGCTGGATCGTCGGCTCCTGCACCCAGTCGCGGTAGCTGACCTGACTCGCCAGCGCCGCGGCGGCCAGCGGCGCGTCGATGATGCCGTTCTGGGCGAGCAGGCGCAGGTGGCTGTCGGTCAGTTCGGCCAGTTCGGCACGGCCTCGGGCCAGGTAGTACGAGGGACGGCGCTGGGCGATCATCAGCGAGAGCACTTCGCGCAGCGCCAGGCCGCGTTTGGCCAGGCTCGGCGGATCGCTGGCGGTGCTGCTCAACTGCGCATTGACCTCGGTGAAGTCGGCGCCGTACCAGACCCGCAGTCCCTCGGCCAGACCATGTACCTCACCGTGCCCCGGCACGGCCGACAAGGGCACGCTGTTGAGGTAGTCGCGGACCACGTTGCGCCGGACCTCCAGGGTCTGTGGTCCGCCCTGGTACGCGCGCACGCTGGCGGAAATCATCTGGCGGATCTTCTCGCCGCCGGACAGGGTCAGGCCATCGGGTGAGTGTCGATACTTTTCCAGTTGCGTCGCCAGGGTACTGCCGCCGGCGCTTTGCCCACCGATATGCAGGAACTTGCCGATCTGCGACAGCACCGCCTTGCCGAAGCGCGGCCAGTCGACGGCGGGGTTGGCCTGGGGCTGGTCGGGGTCGAGCAGGTCGCGGTTCTCGATGAACAGCAGGCTGTCGACCACCACTGGCGGAATCGCCGCGAAACTCCCGTAGAGCTGCTGCGGATAGTCGTACCGGTAGAGTCCGGCGCCGCGGCAGTCGGTGATTGACAGGCCGGCCTGGATCTTCTCCGCGTAGGGCACGAAGAAGCCGGCCTTGCTGTAGTCGAGCAGGGCGGGGGAGAAGCGTGCCTGTGCCTCGACCAGGTAGCCGCGCTTGGCCAGCCGGCCGAGAAAAGCGCCCAGGTCGCTATAGCCCAGGCGCTTGTCGAAGGGCCCGGCGCCGGGATAGAGCATCGAGTCGCTGGGGCCGTTGGCCATGGAGTAGTCGAGCTCGCCGGCAAAGCGGCTGATTTCCCGGGCCTGGAGCCTGGCGGTGCGCATCTCCCGGGAGGCGGCAACACCCAGCAGGATCACCGCGAGCAGCATCACCAGCCAGAACAGGCGCCACCAGAGTCGTCGCTTGCGGGTTTTTTTCGGTACAGGCGCTTCATCCGGACTGTCGGTTGCTGGCACAGTCCTGGTCGAATCTGAGTCCCACGGAGCGCCCATAGTCGATTCATCCATACGCAGATTGATCGCACTTGCCTGAAGCTTAGACGCTGGGAAAGGGCTGCGAAGATTTTGTTAATACGGTCAGTTATTTCCTGCACAAAGCACTACTTCTGCAAGAACATGCCGGGAACACGACGTCTGCCATGGTTGTGGTCGGCGCTCGGAAAGCCGCGGAATAGAGCTGTGCGTGGGCGGGAGGGGAAAAAGGCTGGGGACATGACGCGAGCTGCACGGCGTGCAATACTCGTTCGCGTTTTTCGTCCGGCCGGGTCCGCTTCAGCCAGCTAATGCACCTCTGTTTTCAGCGCTGTGGCCGAGATTTCTCGCTGAATATTCTGATTTATAGAGTGAAAAGCCCTGCCGTCGGATTCCTATACTGCACGCCCCGCCGATCCCGCCGGTTTTCCCCACGGGACGGGCCCGCTCACGAAGCGGATCCGCGGTCGGGAGCCCGGGCTCACCCGCTCGCCTGCTCCTCTGTTCGGTGGCCAATATCCAATAACAAGACGAGGTTGTACCCATGCCAGTTGGCACCCACCTGCCCCACGGCGAGACCGCTCAAGGCGGCCCGCTCAAACGTGAACTCGGTGAACGGCACATACGGCTGATGGCGCTCGGTGCCTGTATCGGCGTCGGTCTGTTCCTCGGTTCGGCCAAGGCCATCGAAATGGCCGGCCCGGCGATCATGCTGTCCTACCTCATCGGTGGCCTGGCGATCCTGGTGATCATGCGCGCCCTCGGTGAAATGGCCGTGCACAACCCGGTGGCCGGCTCCTTCAGCCGTTATGCCCAGGACTATCTCGGCCCGCTGGCGGGCTTTCTCACCGGCTGGAACTACTGGTTCCTGTGGCTGGTGACCTGCGTCGCGGAGATCACCGCGGTGGCGGTGTACATGGGCGTCTGGTTCCCCGACGTGCCGCGCTGGATCTGGGCGCTGGCGGCGCTGCTGAGCATGGGCACCATCAACCTGATCGCGGTGAAGGCCTTTGGCGAGTTCGAGTTCTGGTTCGCCCTGATCAAGATCGTCACCATCATTGCCATGGTGATCGGCGGTGTCGGCGTGATCGCCTTCGGCTTCGGCAATGACGGCGTGGCTGTGGGTATTTCCAACCTCTGGACGCATGGCGGCTTCATGCCCAACGGGGTCAGTGGCGTGCTGATGTCGCTGCAGATGGTGATGTTCGCCTACCTGGGCGTGGAGATGATCGGCCTGACCGCCGGTGAGGCGCGCAACCCACGCAAGACCATTCCCAATGCCATCGGCTCGGTGTTCTGGCGCATCCTGCTGTTCTACGTCGGCGCGCTGTTCGTGATCCTCTCGATCTACCCGTGGAACGCCATCGGCACCCAGGGCAGCCCGTTCGTGATGACTTTCGAGCGCCTGGGCATCAAGACCGCCGCCGGCATCATCAACTTCGTGGTGATCACGGCGGCGCTGTCGTCCTGCAATGGCGGGATCTTCAGCACCGGGCGCATGCTCTACAGTCTGGCGCAGAACGGCCAGGCGCCGGCGACCTTCGCCAGGACTTCGAGCAATGGCGTGCCGCGTCGCGCGCTGCTGCTGTCGATCGCGGCCCTGTTGCTGGGCGTGCTGCTCAACTACCTGGTGCCGGAAAAGGTGTTCGTCTGGGTGACGTCGATCGCCACTTTCGGTGCGATCTGGACCTGGGTGATGATCCTGCTGGCGCAGTTGAAATTCCGCAAGGGGTTGAACCGCTCCCAGGTCGCGGGCCTGCAGTACCGCATGTGGCTGTACCCGGTCAGCTCGTACCTGGCGCTGGCGTTCCTGGTGCTGGTGGTGGGTCTGATGGCGTACTTCCCCGATACGCGCGTGGCGCTGTACATCGGCCCGGCGTTCCTGGTGCTGCTGACGCTGTTGTTCTACGTGTTCAAGCTGCAGCCGAATGAGGCTTCACCGGCTGCGAATCCGGCGGCGTAAAGCTCGGTTGGAAACAGAAAGCCCCGGTCCTTTGGCCGGGGCTTTTTTGTGTTTTCGACGTTGGGAGTCGTCTGAAGTCTTTTATTTGGCTGACGGGCGTCTTCGCGGGCAAGCCACGCTCCTACAGGGGCGAGGTCGTACGTTGAACCTGTGTACACCCCCAATCCTGTAGGAGCAGGGCTTGCCCGCGAAGACGCCCGTGACCACACTGCAACATTCGCAGTGCCAGCCGGCTCAGGCCGGAACGGCCCGCATCGGCTGGCCCAGGCGCTTGTTGAAGTCCAGCCAGGCGCCGAGCAGGGCCAGCAACCCGGCGCCGGCCAGGGCGGTGCAGACCTGCATGGCGAAAGCATCGTCGGCCAGGGCGTTGACCATGTCTGCCAGCGGCGCCAGCAGCACGCCCAGGCAGAACACCTCCAGCGAGTAGCGGCCCATGCGACCGGTCTGCCGTGCCAGCCAGTGCTGGGTCCAGTTGCCAGCGGGCAGCAGTTTCGCGGTGACGTAGGCCAGTGCGAGGAAGTGCAGCAGGCGTACCGGTGACAGGTCGGTCTTGCTGATCGGGTACAGCCAGTCGCTCAGCGTGGCCGGCATGACGGCGTTATGGATCTGCGGCCAACGCCAGGACAGGGTGATGACCCCGGCAGCCAGCGAATAGGCCGCGGCCGCGACGAACAGTGGCTGGCGGGCCAGCGCCCGGTTATCCGGCAGGCGTGGTCGCTGGCTGTGGAGCGCCGCCGCGCCACCGAGGATGAACAGCAGTTGCCAGGTGACCGGATTGAAGTACCAGACCCCATCGCCGATTGCCGCCAGGTTCCAGCCCAGCGAGGGAGCGAGCAGGTAGACCGTCAAGGACACGGCCACCACCACCAGCGGCAGGCGCAGCAGTAGCGGCAAGATCAGCGGCAGGCCGAGCAACAGCACGATGTACAGCGGCAGCGGGTCCATCAGGTTCGGCTTGAAGCGCAACAGCAATTCATCAGTCAGCGCCTGTTCGGGATGGCTGACGAAATGCTGCAGGCCCATTTCCTGGATCAGGTCGCGGGTTTCCACGTGGCTGTTGGCGAAGAACACGATGCCCATCAGCATCGCCAACAGGAAGATGTGCACCACATACAGTACCCAGGCTCGGCGCAGGATCTTCACGCAGGCGATCAGGTAGCCGTCGCGCTGCAGGATCTTGCCATAGGCAAGGACGGCGGCGTAGCCGGCGAGGAACACGAACACCTCCGCCGCATCGCTGAAACCGATGTTGCGCAGGGTGATCTGGCCCAGTGGGTTGTGCGGCACGTGATCCCAGAAAATGAAGATCAGTGCCAGTCCGCGAAAAAAGTCGATGCGCGGGTCGCGTCCGTTCAGCATGGCAGCGGGCTCTGTGAAGAATGTTGAATATGACCGCGACGGCTGTCGGAAATTGCACGACCCGGGCGGCGGCGCGCAGGGTGGCGTGAATTGTGAAGAATTGCAAAGTCGGGGTATTACTGAATGTCACAGTTTTCTGCCAGTCGCTGTTCGACGGGTAACGAATGGACCGGCCGCTCCGAACCTGTCGAGAGGGCCAGCCCGAGGTATCACTTGCTGTCGAGGAAATGCAGGACGGCGGCGTTGAAGAACGCCGGATCCTGCAGGAACGCGAAGTGGCTGGCATTGGGCAGGATCAGCAGGCCGGCCCCGGGAATGGTTGCCGCCATGTACTCGGTATTCTCGCGCTTGATCGCCTCGTCGCGATCACCGTCGACGATCAGCACCGGGGTCTTGATCTTCGCCAGGTCGGCATCGCTCCAGTTCGGCTGGCTGGCCCACATGTGGCTGATCTGCTCGACGAAGGCGTCGTACTCCCTCGGCGTTGGCGACAGTTTCACGTATTCCTTGCCGGCCCGTTCGATATAGGCGGCGAAGGTCGGGTTCTTCTCGACGTTCTCCTTCACCCCGGCGGTGGTGCTGTTGGCGGCGAAGGCGAAGATCTTGCCGACGCGGGTTGGGTGACGGATCGCCAGGTCGAGGCCGAGGATCGCGCCGTCGCTCCAGCCGACGATGTCGGCCCTGGCGATCTTCAGGTGGTCGAGCACGGCGACCACGTCGTCGGCCATCAGGTCGTAGCCGTAGGGGCGGCTGTCGCGCGAGCTGCGGCCATGGCCACGACTGTCGAGGGTGATCACCGTGTGTTTCGCCGCCAGGGCCTTGACCTGGTTGCCCCAGTAGTCGGAGTTGGCGAGGCCGCCATGCAGCAGCACCACCGGTGAGCCGTGACCGGTGCGGGTGTAGTAGAGCCGGACGCCGTTGACGTTGGCATGGCCGCTCTTGACACCGGCAACCGGGGCCGGTGTCGGCGGCAGGGTTTCCCAGCGTTCGGTGGCCTGGGCCAGGCCGAACGACAGCATCAGGCAGGCGGCGGCGATGAAGCGATTTCCCATGTCGATCTCCTGTTGGTGAAAGCCAGAACTCGTCTGTACCTGTCATTTCTGACAGTAGACAGACCCACCGGGCAATCCTAGGCTGTGTATGAAATTGTTTGAAACGCAGGTTAGGCAAGGCAAAAACCGGCGAGGAACGGCCGGGGTCGCGCCCGACTTGACTGGTTGTCAATGAGCATTCCGAGCCGGTTTTTAACGCCGTATAACCAAGTTTCAAGCGATTTCATACATAGCCTAGTGTTGAGGAATCGCCACGCTGGTATTGCGTAGTACGTGGACGCCCATCCCGGTCTTTATTCGGACGGAGTCTGTTCGGCTGCGAAATGGATGACATAGCCATGCGTGTGCTGCCCAAGAATTTTTCGACCTATGTTTATATCGGGGTGCTCAATACCCTGATCCACTGGTGTGTCTTCCTGGCGCTGCAGGCAGGCATGGCGCTCAGCCAGGCCAGCAGTAACCTCTGTGCGTTTGCCGTGGCGGCCACGTTTTCCTTCCATGCCAACGCGCGCTGCACCTTCAGGCGGGCGGCCTCGTTGCCGCGTTATCTGGCCTTCGTCGCTTTCATGGCAGTCCTCAGTTTTACCACCGGCTGGCTGGGTGATCAGTTGACCATGCCAGGGCTGCTGACACTGGTGGTGTTCTCGGCGGTCAGCCTGGTACTGGGCTACTGCTATTGCAGTCTGGTGGTCTTTCGGGACAAGACCAAATGAAAATTTCCCTGGTTGTGCCCGTGTACAACGAGGAGCAGGCCATCCCGCTGTTCTACGAGGCGGTGCGGCGGGAACTGCTCGCCGAGCCGTATGAGGTCGAAATCGTTTTCGTCAACGATGGCAGTACCGATAACACCGAAAGTGTGGCCCAGTACCTGGCGTTACGGGACAACGACACCCTGCTGATCAATTTCTCCCGCAACTTCGGCAAGGAGCCCGCACTGTTTGCCGGCATCGAGTTTGCCAGCGGTGATGCGGTGATCCCCATCGATGTCGACTTGCAGGACCCGATCGAAGTGATTCCACGCATGGTTGTCGAGTGGCTGAACGGCGCCGATGTGGTCCTGGCCAAGCGCCGCAGTCGTTCGACGGACAGTTACCTGAAACGGCAGTCGTCCACCCTTTTCTATCGGGTGATGAACCGGATTGCCTACCCGCATATCGAAGAAAACGTCGGCGACTTCAGGCTGATGGACCGCAAGGTCATCGACGTCATCAAGAAGTTGCCCGAGTACCAGTTGTTCATGAAGGGCGTGCTGTCCTGGGCCGGGTTCAGTACCCGAGTCATCGAGTACGACCGGGCTCCACGGATCAATGGCAAGAGCAAGTTCAATGGCTGGAAGCTGTGGAACCTGGCATTGGATGGCATCACGTCGTTCAGCACGCTACCGCTGAGGTTATGGACCTATATCGGGGGGCTCATCTCGTTGGGCTCGTTGCTGTATGCGCTCTACATGGTTTTCGACAAGCTGCTCTTCGGTAACGCGGTGCCGGGTTACCCCTCGCTCATGACGGCCATTCTGTTCCTGAGTGGGGTACAGCTCATTGGTCTGGGCATTTTGGGTGAATACATCGGCAGGATTTATATCGAGGCAAAACATCGGCCGCGATATGTGATCAGGGAGACGGTGGGAAAAAACTTTCCGGGAAGACCGTCAAACACAGAATGGAGGGCAATTCGTGAGCATAATGAGTGACATCGCGCCCGTTGCCTTGAAAGCCAAACGCTCCCGCATCCTGCTGGGGGGCGTTGTCGCGATTCTCAGCGTATCGATAGTGGTACGATTTCATTGGTTGACCAATGCCTCCATCTGGTCAGACGAAGGCTTCAGCCTGGAGTTGATTACCTATCCGCTCACCGATATCTGGAGTTTGAGCGGCCGGGACGTGCATCCCCCGCTTTTTTACATGCTTCTGCGTGGGTGGGTCGCCTTGACCGGCAGCAATGCGTTGATCTGGACTAGAGGCTTCAGCGCCGTACTTGGAATAGCCAACGTCGGGCTCGGCATCTGGTTGGCGCGAATGGTTTCAACACCGCGGGCCGCCATGGCGGCTGGCTGGTTGCTGGCGTTGTTACCCATAGCGGTACGATACAGCCAGGATATACGCATGTATGCGTTGATGGGGGTCGAGCTGACGGGAGCCACCATCGCGTTGGTGTATTGGGTACGCAAGCCACAAAAGAATATTTACCTGGTCATCTACGTCTTGTTGATGTCGAGTGGGTTGTATACACACTATTTTTCGATTTTCTGCGCACTTTCCCACTGGTTGTATCTGTTATTGATCCGGCTGCCGGTTCATGGAAAATATCGACATATCGAGAGCCCTGGGTGGTGGCTGGCAAATGTAATGATTGCCATTCTTTATTTGCCATGGTTGTCGAACATGCTGGCTCAGTTAAGTACCTTCGGCGTGGGTTGGATTCAGCCCGTTTCCAGTTATAGTTTGCCTTCTGCAATATGGCGGTTCTTGACCGTTAATGATGGGCGCGACGGCAATGTGTTGGTCTATTGGCTGGTGCCGATCCTGTATCTGACAGGCGGAAGTATCGTGATATGGAAAGACCGCAGTCATTGTTCAGTACACACCCTGATTGTTATCTGCGGTTTTTTGACGATGGCAGTCGCTTTCCTGTTTTCCTTCTATGTTCCGGTATTTGTAGAACGATATTTGTTTTTTTCTGCATTGATGATGCCTGTTGTCGTAGCGATAGCGTTGGATAGACTGCGTAACCAACCGGGGTTTGTCATGGCGGTATGCGCCTTGTCGGCGGTAGAGGTTTTCGGTTTGGGCCATGTTTATAGTCAGCAGCATACGATGAATAACCCTTATAGGGTCGAGGACAATAGGCTGGCTGAGTTGATGGCGTACTTTGATGCCAAGTCCCTTGATGGCGATGTGTTGGTGGTGGGCGATGCCTATTTGTTCTATGCTGGACATTTCTATAATAAGCAGCGGAAGACTCTGTTGTATTGCTCGCCGCCGGAATGCAATAGGGCGGAGTTTTCAAGCTTTTTTGCACCCATGATGAAGTATGGTAATGATACTTATGTCGAGTCTCTGGATCGTGTCGAGTCGGTGACAGGTCGCGTATGGTGGCTTGACTATTCCGATAAAAACCAGGATGCGGGAACTGGTTTTTTCGGATGCTGGCATCAGATCAATCAGTTATCGATGGGGGATAATGTTCTAAGGTTGTACAAGACCTGTTCGGCGATGCGAAATTGACAAACGAATGAAGCAAGTTCTACTTGGCTTGCATCATTCGGTTGTCGTTTCGTTCTACTTGAGTGATTGGAGCATCGACTTGCCTACGCCGCATTCGGCTCGAAGCTGTCGGCCCGGGCCATCTGCCACATGCGCGAATAGAACTTGCCGTTGACCTCGCCGGTGAGCAGTTCGCCGGGCTTGAGGAACACGTGCAACTGCGAGAACAGCTTGATCTCGGTGGCGGACATGCGCCGTACCAGATGCTTGGCTTCCAGTTGCGAAGGATGCTGCAGCCCCGCGGCGGCGAGCATTTCGGCCAGGGCCCTGAGGGTGTTGCGGTGGAAGCTGAACACCCGCTGGGCCTTGTCCGGCACCACCAGGGCGCGCTGGCGCAGCTTGTCCTGGGTGGCGACGCCGGTCGGGCACTTGTTGGTATGGCAGCTCTGCGACTGGATACAGCCGATGGCGAACATGAAGCCGCGCGCCGAGTTGGCCCAGTCGGCGCCGATGGCCAGCACGCTGGCGATATCGAAGGCGCTGACGATCTTGCCACTGGCACCGAGCTTGATCTTGTCCCGCAGGTTCAGGCCCACCAGGGTGTTGTGCACGAACAGCAGGCCCTCGCGCATTGGCGACCCCATGTGATCGGTGAATTCCACCGGCGCGGCGCCAGTGCCGCCTTCCTTGCCGTCGACGACGATGAAGTCCGGGAGAATGCCGGTTTCCAGCATCGCCTTGGCGATGCCCATGAATTCCCAGGGGTGACCCAGGCAGAACTTGAAGCCCACCGGCTTGCCGCCGGACAACTCACGCAGTTGCGCGATGAAATGCATCATCTCGATCGGCGTCGAGAAGGCGCTGTGGCTTGACGGCGATACGCAATCCTCACCCATCGGTACGCCACGGGTATCGGCGATTTCGCGGGTGACCTTGTGCTTGGGCAGGATGCCGCCGTGGCCGGGCTTGGCACCCTGGCTCATCTTGATCTCGATCATGCGTACCTGCGGGTTCTGCGCCTGGGCGGCGAACTTCTCCGGGTCGAAGCGTCCGTCGCTGGTGCGGCAACCGAAGTAGCCGCTGCCGAGTTCCCAGGTCAGGTCGCCGCCATGTTCGCGGTGATAGGGGCTGATGCTGCCTTCGCCGGTGTCGTGGGCGAAATTGCCGAGCTTGGCGCCCTTGTTCAGTGCGCGGATGGCATTGGCGCTGAGGGAGCCGAAGCTCATCGCCGAGATGTTGAACACCGAGGCCGAGTACGGCTGCTTGCACTGCGGCCCGCCGACGGTCACCCGGAAACTGCCGGGATCGCTCAACGGCGCCGGGCGCATCGAATGGCCGATGAATTCGAAGCCCGACTCATAGACGTCGATCAGAGTACCGAAGGGCTTGTCGCCACCTTCGTTCTTGGCCCGTGCGTACACCAGCGAGCGCTGGGAGCGTGAGAAGGGCAGGGCGTCGCTGTCGGATTCGAGCAGGTACTGGCGGATTTCCGGGCGGATGCCTTCGACCAGGTAGCGGATATTACCCAGGATCGGGTAGTTGCGGCGCACCGCATGGCGGCTCTGCAGCAGGTCGAACAGGCCCAGCAGGCTCAACAGCCCGGTGAGCAGGGCGAATGGCCAGAGCCAGTCATGTTCCAGGAACGGCAGGCTGGCGAGGGTGAAGATCACGCAGCCGGCAAAGAAGGCGTAGCGGCTCAGCAGAGACAGGCTCATACGGTTTCCTTGTGTTCGGATTCATCAGATCGGTCAGGCATTCTGCGCTTGCAGAAATATCGAGAACAGCTCGGACTGGGACTTGATCCCCAGCTTGCTGTACATGTGTTTCTTGTGGACTTTCACGGTCTCGATGGAGATCTCCAGCTTGCGGGCGATCTCCTTGCTCGAGCAGCCGCTGAGCATCAGGCGCCCGACGTCCAGCTCGCGGGCGGTCAGTTGTGCCCCCTTGAGCTGTTGCACCGAGGCTTCGAGCTGGATGCGCCAGTCGCCTTGCGAAGGTGTGGCCGGCGTGGCGTTCTCCAGCTGCAGTTCATACGGCAGGCGCTGGCGCAACAGGCCCAGCACCCAGGGCTGGATCAGCGACAGCAGGGCGATCTGCTCGTCGCTGAAGCGGCGGGTGGAGCCCAGCGACAGGCACAGGGTACGGTCGTCGTCGAGCTGGCAGTTGAACTGGATCTCGTCGGCCACCACGTTCAGGCGGAAGTAGCGCTGGTAGTACTCGGTCAGCTCGAAGTGTTCCGGGGCGACCTCGGCCAGGCGGAACAGGCCGGTGCGTGCCTGTTCGCGGCTGGCGATGTAGAACGGGTCGAGCAGGTACAGGCCCTTGAGATAGTCCTGGAACAACTGGTCGGGGCTGCCGTCCTCGCCCGGGCATTCGGCGAACACTTCCGGGCGGCCCTGGCTGCTGAACAGCAGGGCGACCCAGCTGTCGAACGTGACGTAGCGGTTGAGCAGGCGCACCAGTTGCGTCCAGAAGTTGGGCCGGTCCAGAGCCTCGATCATTTGCCCCACCGAACGGTGCCAGGCGATGTCATCCAGCGACAGTGTCATTCATCTACCCCTATCGAGTTACCCCGGCGGCGTGATTCCCATGGCCCGGCGCGGGTGCGCATACTGCGGCCACAGGTCATGACCGTGCACTTATTCTGCCAGTTCGGCGAAGCGTGCCGATGAAACAAAACAAGGAATACCCATGAAAGTCGAACTTGCTCAACTGGCGGGCCGGGACAACGATACAGCTTACAACCTCGAGCGCGCCCTTGCCGCTATCGCCGCCTGCGCCGCCGACACCCGGATGATCGTGTTCCCGGAGACCCACCTGATGGGCTTCCCCACCGCCGAAACCGTGGCCCGGGTCGCCGAACCGCTGGACGGCCCGACCGTGCGCGCGGTGCGGCAGGGCGCC